>JAHEHJ010000045.1 GCA_024644655.1 Flavobacterium sp. | reverse complement strand
GATTACCTGATTAACTCGAGGAATGTCAATTCCTTCGTTAAATATATCTACGGTAAAAATGTAATCTAATTTATCAGCTGGATCATCTGATTCTAATCGATCAATTGCAGCATTTCTTTGCGCATCAGAACTTTCACCAGACAAAGCAATTGACTTAAATCCACGTTTTACAAATTGTTCAGAAAGTGATTTTGCCTCTTCGACTTTGGAACAAAAAACCAAACCTCTGATATTGCCATCATCGCAATTGTAAAAAAGTGAATTTTCAATAATTCGATCAACTCTCTCCTGAGATGTCAACAGATTAAATTCAGCCTTCTCCTCTATCTGCTGCCCATTGATAGACAAATCGGTTACTCCAAAATAATGAAAGGGTGAAAGAATATCGATCTCCAATGCTTTTTGCAACCGAATTTCATAGGCAATATTGTGATCATATAACGAGAAAATATCCAACCCATCTGTTCTCTCAGGAGTGGCAGTCATGCCCAGCAAAAATTTAGGCTTGAAATACTTTACAATTTTTTGATAAGAATCTGCGCCCGCTCTATGAGATTCATCAATAATGATATAATCAAAATGATCAGGAGAAAAGACTTCTAAATGTTCTGTTCTAGAAATCGTTTGAATCGTTGAAAAAATAAAGTCTTTATCCTGCTCTTTGCGACCTCCAGAATAAAATCCCATTTCTTTATTAAAGCCAAAAACTTGCTTAAAAGTCTTGAGTGCTGCCTCAGCTATATTGGCACGATGAACAACAAATAGTAACTTATTCGGCTTAAATTCTTGTGCATCAAAAGCAGAAAGAAAGGTCTTTCCTGTTCCGGTTGCTGAAATCAATAATGCCTTATTTTTACCTTCACTTCTAATCTTTTTGAGATTAGACAAAGCTTCTATTTGCATTAAATTGGGACTAATCTTTTTCGTCCCAAGAGGATTAATTTCTATTTGCTTGAAAAGGTATTCAGCCTGAAACTTTTTACCATTCTCATATTCTGTTTCATATTGATCGATAAAGGCTTCATCCACGATTGAAGAACCCTTAAAGTCATTACCAAATTCAAGTAATGCCTTCTGGATTATATAACTGTCAATTTTGGCCGAAACCTTCAAATTGAGTTCTTTGTTCGTGCTTAATGCGGTAGCAGTCAAATTACTGGAACCAACGATTAGGTTATAATACTCACCCTTTTTAAACAGATAACCTTTGGAATGAAAATTATCATTTGTATTAATCCTTAATTCAATATTCTTGAATTTTAGTAATCTTTTTAACGCTTCTGGTTGAGTGAAATTCAGATATTGAGATACCAATATCTTCCCTTTAATCTTTTGATTTTGTAGTTCTTTGAAAGTATTCAACAAAGATTGCAATCCGCCATTCGTTAAAAAAGCGACTGAGAACCAAAACTCCTCACATGAATTCAACTCTGCAATAATACTTGACAGAACTTTTACTCCTGCACTACGTTCATTGGTTAATAATCTAGGAATATATTCTCCTGATGAATCAATAGATTTCTCTATAAACCCAGCTTTGATATTATTATAGAACTCATCATTAAGCTCAGCCATTTGATTCGGAAATTAGTTTTTCTACAAATGGAATATCAGCCGCAGCCCAGTCAAGACTAGAAAGTTGATTTAAAGATAATTGCATAAAGTTTAAATGTTCATTCAATTGAATTTCCTCCAAATTGGAAGCAAAACATTTAAATGCGTGCATGGTGATTTTAAAATCTGGATACTGATGATCCACTGTTTGGAAAAATTCTAACCCAAAAATATCAACATTTAATTCCTCTTTAATTTCTCTAATTAATGCGATTTCAGGCGTTTCGCCCTCTTCTATTTTGCCCCCTGGAAATTCATATTTTTCAGAAACATATTCAAACTTACTCGGCCCCCTCTGAAAACAAAGAATCTCATCTTTAACTTGAATAATAGCAGCAGACACGAAATAGTGCTTCATAATTTTTAACAAAATCAATTAGAAAAATCAGAGGAGACTTTCTTAGACAAGAATTCAATCTTCTTTTTATTATTATCTAACTCAAATTCAACTCTCATTTCATAATCATTTTTATCTTCACTAATCTTTGCAATAATAACTAGTAATTCTAATGTAAAAAAAAGTAAAAACCAGAACAGATAGACTAAACGAGCGATAATCGAATCTCCTTGAAATATAAAATCAAATAGTAATTTTATTTCCCCCAAAAAACCATCCGAAGTTGGCCTCTTATTTTTCATATAATTATTATGAATATTCCTTTGTTTCAAAATAAGATTATCAATATTATCTGAAAATCTCTTTTTCTCATCAGTAATATTTTTAGCTCGATCAATTAAAGGACTTATATCTAAAGTATTTGTTTTTGACAAAGTTCTATTTGTTGAATCAGTTGTTGAACGAGTCGAAGTTCTACTTCCACCTGACATTACTATTTGTCTATTAACTTGTTGCAAATCAATGTCTGCAGCTCGTGATTGTACTCGATTTGATTGAATTTCTAATTGTAGATTACTTTTATCGGATATGTAATTTAAAGAATCAGAAGCATTTGCTTCTACATTACTTTGCCGTAAAACATCTAAATCTTTTGAAAACAAAATTTGATCAATAATCACTGACCCAATTAGCGCCATCAAAAAAGCTAAAACGAACCTAAAGATCTTCAACCAAATTTTTGGCCTAACAGAAAGTATAATCTGTCTTTCAATCATTATAATTATGATAACAGAGATTACAGAACCAATAAGAGATCCTATAATGTTTGAATCTAGATACCTAGAACTAAAATTATATCCATTTGCAGCCCAAATCAAAGATATAATCACAAGTGCTGCAGTAAATTTTTTAACTGATTTTTTACTTGCCTCGCCACATTCTTTGAGCAATTCGTAATTATATCCTGTCAAAAAACATCCAAACTTTATCCACAAATTATTTTTCATAATCCTTATATTAATTCGTTATCATTATTACGTAAACCATTTGTAAATCCAATTTCATAACTTAAAATACAATAATTTAATTTTTCTAACATTAGGCTCTCATTATTCAATATTTCCTTTAAACTATCAGAAAACAACTCATACTCTGATAAGGCACTTGAAAACTTGGTTATACTCTCAGTCATTCCTGCTGATTCATAAGTTTTAATTCTTTGTTTAATTTCAAACACTCGTATATCCAAGTCAGCAATTGATTTATTCAATAGGTTTTTAAATCCTGCTTTAATCAAACTAATGTTATTATCCCTATTAAGTAAATCATTATTTGAAATACAATTTTGAAAACCTTCCGTCTCTAGATTTTTTGATGTATACATATCTATTTCATCAATGATAGATTGTTTCAAATTAATTTTATTTTCCATTTTATTTAAATTGTTTAATTCGTCTTGACTAGCAACAAAAACCTCCTCAGGAATCGAGTTATCATCTTCTTGAATGTTATCCTGAATGATATCCTGATCAAATTTTTGCTCAAATTCTGATTTGGGATTAAAAATTGATTTTATGTAACTTAAAATGCTCATGGCTATATATATTTAATTGGTACTTTAAAATGGTTATGCCCCTTTTCATGACAATTTTCACATAACGTTATGTATATGTTATTGGGGTATTTCCAAGGATCTAGATAAACTTGATATTTTTTAAACATTATGTATGCTCTATGATGAACATTCAAGTTTTTATTGGACTGACATACTTTGCATTCATTATTATCCCTTTTTAGAATTTTTTGACGCAATAACTTCCAACGGGGATCATTTAATTTGATCCGATAATTTTCATAATCTTTCATAATAATAGAATATCATTTGGCATTCCCCTCAAAATCCGCTCCACCGGCTCCATACTATTCACCTCTACTTCGAGGAGCCAGGAGCCATCTTTTTGGTCCGTCAAATAATCAACAGTTGCCGGATAATCATCTTTTAGGAAGAGCATAGCGCGCATGCTTAATTTTAGCGTGATAGGAAACTTCTCTCCTGAATCATTAAAGCCAAAAACATCGGGTGTCAGCAAGACGTGAGCCTCCTTAAATTTATAAGTTTCTGCTAGTATTTCAATGGATCCCATCCGCTCCAGCTTGAAATATTTATTCTGCGCATCCGCTGGTTCATAGGCACAGAGGTATGTATTGTTCGCCGTAAAACCGATGGGTTCTACTAAGCGATCAGCGATCGATTCACTACTCGCAGACTGGTATTTGTGAAGTATGACTTGCTTTTCGTCCTTTATCGCCTCGTTTATTTGCGCTAAGAGTTTGGCCAAATGCCCATGTACTATGTTCGTAGCAAAGATATTAGATTCTTCGAGGGAGGGTTGTAAGTAGAATTTATTGTGATCGTCTTTGCGCACCTCAAACCCTAGCTCCGCTAACAAATCCATGTAGCGATAACAACTCCGCTCCGAAATCTCTAACGAAGCAGCCAGCCTCTTAATGGATTTAGCCGGGAACGTCTTCAGCAATGTGATGAGCTTAAAAACCCGCAGGATTCGATTCTGATTGAACATAGAAACAGTCTTAAAAATTAAACTTACCATTTTAATTGATTCACAGGCAAGGGTTTGACTTTATTTGGCAGAGATTTAATGTATTCTGCGGTTTTTTTACCGCTTAATAAATTTTATTGCGATTGACCCTATTTGTCAGTGGGTTTATTGAGATTGCCTGCATGAAAAAATTAATCTTGTTATTGCTAGTGTCTTTGGGTGGGTTTGCCCAGACGGCTGAGTCGTATCGTTTGAAAGCTGCTGCACATTTTGAGAATGGTCGGTATAAGGAGGCGATTGCTGCTTTGACTTTGGCAATCAAACTAAACCCGAAGGACGTAAAGGCCTGGCGAAACCGCGCGATCACCTACGAAAAAACAGAAAAATTCGACCTCGCGGTGAAAGATTACTTAGAGGTGGCGAAATACGATCCTTCAGGCGAAACCCTGGGAGCCATCGGTTTCGACTACCTCGTGCTCGAAAAATACGAAGAGTCCAGAAAATACCTCCAACAAGCCATCACCCTACTCCCCACAAACATCAACTTCCGCTATAACCTAGCCCTCTCCCACCAATACGAACAGAACTACGCGCTCGCGATCGAGGCCTATGACGAGGCCTTAAAAGTAGATCCCTACCATACGACCAGCCTCATCTCTAAAACCAGATGCCTCCTACGTTTAAAACAATTCGATGTGGCCTCCGTCCTGGTAGATAGTTTTTTTGTCGCGAAACGGTTCGACGTAGAAATGCTCCTATTCAGAGGTGACATCAAACTACACAACGGGGCCGTGGAAGCTGCACTCAACGACTACAATAGAGCTATCGCCATCAACCCAGAGGACATTACCCTCCTGATCAGAGCGGCTGACTGCCTAGCCGAACTTTCTCAGTTTGATGAAGAGGCCGCCGTGCGAAAACGAATCGTCACATTGATGGAAAAGCAAGGCGAAACGAAAGAATACCGAGCCATTAATTACGGCCTATTGGGCTTCGCTTTGTATAACGCGTTTCTGTGGGAAGAGGCGCTGGAGAACCTTTCTAAGAGCATTGCACTCGAACCTTCTGCTACCTTTTATTTCTACCGCACCGCGGTGAAGGCAAAACTAAAAGACTATGCAGGTGCGTGTGAAGACCTCAAAAAGGCCCAAGAACTAAACCCTTCTGAAGCGGAGAACTACGAGGGCTACTTCGCGGATACGGCGGAGTTAGAAGAGTTTTATGAGAGTTGTATGGGTGGGGTGTAGGGGGTGGGCTATTTTAAGTTCTTCTTTAATCGCTTAATATCCTCTTCTATCTCCTTTAAACTTTGCTCTTTTTCTAGAGCAATCTGATCCAATTTATATTTGTCAAATTCCTCGCCAGATTTATTTAATGCAAATTCATGGCTTATTTTCCCGGCATGAGTCAATAGCTCGCGTCCATTAAGTTGCAAAATGCTATCTAAACGCTGAACCCAATCAGCCATGTACATGGGTGTCCCCTGTTGCGCCATAGTCTCAGCGAATGCCAAAAATTGCTCTACTAATAATCCAAGTAACTTCATCTCAGATTCATTCAAATAGTTTTTAGCAATACTTACGTCGGCTTTTTTAACGGGTAATGATTTATTACCACTAAATGATTGCATTCCCATCAATGGCAAGCTGGCATCCACTCTACGATAAATTAACTCTGCCGCTGTTTGCGAACTGATTGCCCACAATAATTTGTTTTGAATTATTTTAAAAAATTCAATTGTTTTTTCACTTTTAGCATCATAATCGATACTAGTCGTGTAGATATCCTTGATTTTCTGATAAAAGAATCTCTCTGATAGTCGAATTTCTCGAATACGTTCTTGCAACTCATCGAAATAATTCATCGCCGCCCCTGACTTAAATCGATCATCATTCAATAAGAAACCTTTTATAATATATTCCTTTAAACGCTGAGTAGCCCAAATCCGAAACTGGGTACCCTGCGGGGATTTTACACGATATCCCACAGAGATGATTACGTCTAGATTATATCCATTTACCTCAACCTCTTGGGTTTTTCTTGCGATAGCGCCATGTTGAGTGGTTATTCGGAATTTCCGAACTACCATTTTTTCATCTAGTTCACCTTCCGAAAAAACATTCTTGATATGTTCGTTTATGGTAGACTTAGCTTTACCAAACAATTCTGCCATTTGAACTTGAGTCAACCAAACCGTTTCATCTTCTAAACGAACATCGATCTTAATGTTTCCGTCAGACTTTTGGTATATAATTATATCGCTATTCACTTTAGTAGATGTTTAGAATTTCGGGCTTGAAATGGATAAAAGAGGTAGCCTCTTTCAGCTTAAACAAACTTAAAAAAAAGTAGGAGAGTAAACGAATTAAAGAGTAGCAAGAGATTGATAAATTATTGAACTGTTGCATTAAATGCAACAGTTCAATAATCATTTGGCTTATAACCCTGCACATTTTTGCATTGCCTGCTAACCAACTTACCGTGAAAAGTTACCAAAAATGACCACTTTTCACGGTAAGTTGATAAGGCTTACTTGGTGGTTTACTTTATAATTTCAGACATATAGAGTCAAAATTGGGTCGACTGGATCAATCCTATTGCTTTAATTCTCTGTATTTAGTAAATTAAATAAGAGACATTAATACCATGGAACATAAGAAAAAACTTTTCTCAATCGACAACGAAAACATTCGAGTGATGATTAACCTAGGCTTCGATGGCGAAGACCTTAAACTCGATGGCTACGACATAGGCAAATCCGTCAGTGACATGTGGGGAGATTCCGATTACGAATACTCTATCACCGTTTCCGAAG
>JAHEHJ010000018.1 GCA_024644655.1 Flavobacterium sp. | reverse complement strand
TAGTAGTAAAAGGCAAATTTTATGATGCTTCTATTGCGGCCACTCCTGAGCAGGCCATGAATTACTTTCATAAAATAAGTGCCAAATGGGGATTACCCATTATCATCCAACAATTTGTTACAGGAAACGAAGTTAATATAACAGCTATAGGCGATGGCAAGGGAAACTGTATTGGAGCAGTTCCGATGCGTAAATTATACATTACCGATAAAGGAAAAGCTTGGGCAGGAGTTTCATTAGAAGATGATACGCTCATAGAAATCGCACATTCCGTTATTTCAAAATCCAAATGGAAAGGGGGCTGTGAATTGGAATTCATAAAAAGTAAAGAAGGCATATACTACTTGCTCGAAATGAATCCAAGATTTCCAGCATGGGTCTATTTGGCAAAAGGATGTGGACAAAACCATCCCGAATCATTATTGAATATTGCCTTAGACCAACCCACCGAAATTCAAAAAAAATACGAATCGGGGAAATTGTTCATCCGATATTCACAAGACTTAATTGTCTCCATGAAGGATTTTGAAAAAATAAGCACATTAGGAGAATTTTAAACACTAAAAACATGTCAAAAAAAACATACGAACGCCCGTTTATCCAACAGTTGAATACCGGGAGCATGAACAAATTTGGAACACGAACTGAATACGGACCTGTAGACCAAATTGATGGTGTTTCTGTAAAGGGATTGATTCAAGACTATGGCTCTCCTCTATTTGTAATTAGTGAAAAAACCATTCGCTCTACTTATAAAAATGCGATGCGTGCTTTTAAAACGCGCTATCCAAAAGTACAATTTGCCTGGAGTTACAAAACCAATTACATCAATGCGGTGTGTAATGTATTCCATCAAGAAGGATCATGGGCAGAAGTCGTTTCCATCTTTGAATACAATAAAGCCTTGCGAAATGGGGTTCCTGGTGATAAAATCATTTTTAATGGTCCAGAGAAATCCAAAGACGATTTGCTGACAGCTGTGGAAAACAATTCCTTAATTCATATTGACCATTTTGACGAATTATACATGCTTGCTGATTTGCTTGAAGGTAAAGATAAAAAAGCGCGTGTGGCCATTCGAATGAATATGGATACCGGGATTTATCCAATGTGGGATAGATTTGGATTCAATTATGAAAACGGTCAGGCTTGGAATGCTATCAACAAAATCATGTCGCATGAAGAAATGGTATTAGAAGGTTTACACTGTCATATTGGTACCTATATGTTATCTGCCAATGCCTATGCTATAGCAGCTTGGAAATTATGTGACTTAGTGAATCATACCAAAATCAAATGGGGCCATTTGATTAAATACATCGATCTTGGTGGTGGTTTTGCATCTGCCAATACGCTAAAAGGCTCTTATTTGCAAGGAGCAGACGTAATACCTTCGTTTGATGATTATGCAGAAGCCATTACCAATACAATCCTGAATTTTGGATTTAAACGGGAGGAATTACCCCTACTTATACTGGAAACAGGAAGAGCATTAATTGATGATGCAGGGTATTTACTGGGTTCTGTTATAGCCAATAAAAATTTAAGCGACGGAAGAAGAGCTACTATATTTGACTTTGGAGTAAACATCTTATTTACGGCATTTTGGTACAACCATAAAATCTCACCTGCCCAATATTTCTCCCACCATACGGAAGAAACCGTTTGTTATGGTCCGCTTTGTATGAATATAGACGTGGTGAATGACAACATATCATTGCCGCTACTAAATGCAGGAGATCACGTGGTGGTTCATCGTGTAGGTGCCTATAATATGACCCAATGGATGCAGTTTATCCAAATGAGACCAAAGGTAGTCTTGATTGATTTGAAAGGAGAAGTTCATATTATTCGTGAAAATGAAACAATTGACACTATTGAATTACCAGAAAGAAAACCAGAACACTTATCTTCGTTCCAATTAGATTAACCTTTTTAGAATGAAAATACTTAAATCAATTGCATCCAATTTTTGGGTTGAAAGCACGTTGAACAGTTATAGCATTATTTTGTTTTCCAATAACAAAATATTGGCTTTGCTGTTGCTTTTCATAACGTTCATGACGCCAAAAATTGGATTAGTTGGATTGTGTTTTGTGCTGTGTTTTCATTTTATTTTAGCCAAACTAGGGTATGACAAAAAACTGATTAAATCCGGATTATTAGGATTCAATGCAGTACTAACGGGTATATCCATAGCATACAGCTATGAGATCAATAAGTACTTTATGGGATTGTTTTTTATTTCCGTTTTAATAGCGGTCATCATTATTGTATGGTGTAAAAACTTTTTTGATCGCTATCACCTCCCCTTCTTAACCATTCCTTTCTTTTTTACGGCTAATATCATTGCTTTAGCGGTTAGTAATTTTGAGGTATTTAAAATAAACATGGATTATGTTTTTCATCAGAATACATTGGTTAGTCTTCAGCAAAATAGTTGGTACCAATGGGTACATTGCTTAGATACCATCAGTATTCCAAACCATTTTTATGTTTTTTTAATCACGCTTTCCACAGTGTTTTTTCAAAAAAGTGTCCTAGCAGGCATCTTAATTTTAGCTGGGATGTTTTACTGTTCAAGGATAATGGTTGTTTATTCCTTTATCGGGTTTTATTCAGCCTATTTCTTTTACAGCATCATGGGAGGAAACCTAGATAACTTAAATTACTTTTATTCGGGGGCCAATTTTATATTTCTAGCCATTTCCTTGGGGTGCTTTTTTTACATCCCAAATAAGTATTCCATGGTATTTGTCTTTTTGTTAAGTCCCATATTGATGTTTTTGATGATAACCCTAAACAAGGTTTTATTTGTTTTTCAAATGAACTCCATGTCGTTATCCTTTTCCCTATTAACAACCATGACCTTGTATATTTTATACCATCGTCATGAATACAAATACATCATTCCAGCCAATATCTTTCATAACTCACCTGAGAAATCGTTGTATGAGTATTTACACCAATCCCAACGCAAAGTAGCCAATCCCTATTATGAAATGGTATTGCCTTTCTGGGGAGAATGGTATGTAAGCCAAGGCTATGATGGTCAAATTACCCATTTAGGCGATTGGGGAAAGGCATTAGATTTTGTCATTCAAGATGAAAACGAAAATACTTTTGGAAATCGGGGCCAAAAACTAGACCATTTTTATTGCTACAACAAGCCCGTTGTAGCCCCAGCAGATGGCTATGTTTATGATATCATAAACCATGTAGAAGACAATGAAATCAATACAGTAAATGTGGATGAAAATTGGGGGAACTCAATTATCATAAACCACTTGAACGGATTGTATACACAAATTAGTCACATCAAAAAAGACAGTTTTACCGTTGCTATAGGTGATTATATTAAGAAAGGAACTCTAGTGGCTACCTGTGGAAATTCTGGTCGTTCACCCGAACCTCATATTCATTTCCAAAACCAGCATTATCCTGTTTTTGGGGCAAAAACAGTACCGCTTCCTCTTTCCTATTTCATCGAACACCATTCGAGTACAATGGAATTAAAAATCAATGAAATCCCAGTCGTAGGAAGCACAATCAGTAATGTGGAAGTAATACCCCTACTGTTAAATTCATTTACCTTTTTGCCTAACAATCGATTAAAAATCACCAATAGCAAATCCCATAAAGTCGACTATTTTGATATCGTAACGAATGAATACAATCAGTTGTATTTTTATTGTGAGCAAACCAATAGCAAATTATACTATAAAAATGATGGGACTTTATTCACCTTTGAGAAGTATGAAGGAAAAACGAATTCCAGTCTATTTGAATTTTATAAATCGTGTTATTCCGTTTTATTGGGCTATTATCCAACTATCCAAATGGAAAATCTCTTGCCCAATCATTTCTTTACTCCATTTGGACTTAAAACATTAAATGATATTATAGCTCCAATTTATAATTTCATGAAAGTAAAACAGGTATCAAAGTCCCTAAAAATTGACAATATAATTCAGCCTAATGAAATCACAATTGAGAGCAAATACCATACTGAAATAATGCGGAAATCATTATTTGAAACCCGGTATACTATTACTATAGATCCAACAAAAACCATTACAATTCACAATACGACTTCTCAAATCCAATACCTTATAGAATGCGAACCTTATTCTTAACTATAGTTTTCTTTTTTGTTTGTAAAAGCAATGCTCAAAATGTAACGGCTGACCAAGTAGATGCATTGACCTATGATGCGTATCTAAAAAGTGATTTCAAAACAATTAAAGAAATTGGAACGAAAGCGCTTCACGACAATATCGATTTTTATCTGTTGCGCTATCGACTAGGAATTGCCTATTACAACTCCCACAACTACGAAATGGCAGCGACTCATTTTGAAAAGGCATATGCTACTGATGCTTCAGACATGGCTCTTGCAGAGTATCTGTATTACGCATACCTATTTAGCAATCAAAAAGCAAGTGCTCTTGTTTTAGCCCAAAAATTACCTCAAGAATTACAAGATAAAATGGGCTATAAGACTTCAATTTTTGAATCCATTTCTTTGGAAGCTGGAATGTTAAATACGAACAATTACAGTGCTTTTAAATATAAAAACATTTCGGCTCCTTATACTAATAGCCAAGGAACCTTTTATAATGATGTACAGTTTGCAAATCTTACATTTATATCCCAACTCAACCCAAAATTGAGATGGACCAATTATGTATCTTTCGCCACTAACTCCTACCACGAATTAATTCAAACCACGCTTCCTAATAATTCAAAACTAGATATTTCTGATTCGAGTAGTTATTACCAATGGAACTCCGTTTTGCAGTATACCTATAATAAGTGGAATATCGCTATTGGGACAGGAGGTTATTATTCTAGTTATATTACCTATACCATAGCACCACCGTTCCCAATACCCAATACAATTATCACTCAAAAAACAACCAATAGCAATTATTCTGGAAGTATCGCTATAGGAAGACATTTTCATTATATGGAACCTACTATAGCCTTTAGTTATTCCAATTTGTCTGAAACTAAAAATTATATTTCAGAAGCTGGTTTAACCTATTTCCCATTTGGTAATCTAGCATTTTATGGAAATACGAAAATAGCATTAGTCTCAAATGAATTCGAAAATAATACCATTTACTCCCAATTAATAGGCGTTAAGTTATCGGAAAAAATATGGTTAGAAGGCTATGGCGCTACTGGTAATCATCAAAATTATCTAGCAGAAGGGGGAATCTTGTCCTTCAACACGCCCAATAAAATCAATTGGTATGCCGGTTCAAATTTGAATTTCTATTTTAAAAAAGTAGACTTCAGTTTGGGCTATATACTACAACAAAGGGAAGGTACCTATTCCAATACTTTGAATCCAACTACGGTACAAACAAACCAATTTACTTATACTTATAATTTAATCAAAACGAAAATCACATGGAAATTTTAAAAAAATCAGTAGTTGTTGCCCTTTTACTAGGGATACAATTTGTTACAGCACAAGACCAAAAAGCACTACAAGATGCTTTTAGCAAAAGTTATGTATTAGAAACAGGATTAAAATACAATGAGGCCATAGAATCTTTAAAGAATTTGAATGCAAACGACAATTACCCTGTTCAGTTAAGACTCGGATGGTTGTATTATCAAGGAAAAAGATACGACGAATCAGTACTTGCTTATAAAAAAGCTGCTGCATTAATGCCGGCTTCAGTAGAAGCTTTAAACGGACTGGTAAATCCGCTTGCTGCTCAAAACAAATGGAATGATGTAGAACAAACCTACTTATCCATTTTGAAAAATGACACCCAAAACAGTTTGGTGAATTTTAGATTAGGCCAAATTTATTACAACCGAAAAGACTATGCTAAAGCTGATAAATATTTTTCTACTTCATTAAATCTGTATCCATTTGATTATGATGCCATGCTTATGAGTGCTTGGAATTATTATTTCCTTGGCAAATTTAATGAAGCTAAAGAATTGTTTAACAGGGTATTGCTCAACAAGCCATTAGACACCTCAGCGAAAGAAGGATTATCCCATATCAAATAATAATACCCATAGTTTAAGACTAACTCCATTATGCTTCATCACTAGAGTAAGAAGCATAATGGAGTTTTTCTTTATACCAATTTAATGTTTGAGCTCTATGCTTTGTCTTTACAAGAAAATCTTTACTCTCACTTAAAAAGCATAAGAGTACATATTTATTTTGTTTTGTTTAAGTTTAACACTATATTTGTTAAACAAAACAAACAAATGAAAGTAGCTATTATTGGTTCTGGATTTTCCTCTTTAGCCGCCTCCTGCTATCTAGCAAAAGCGGGCTATGAGGTAGACGTATTTGAAAAAAACAGCAGTATTGGTGGTAGAGCCCGAGTATTAGAAACCAAAGGGTTTAAATTTGATATTGGCCCAACATGGTATTGGATGCCCGATGTTTTTGACCAATTCTTCGCTGATTTTGGCAAGAAATCATCTGATTATTACCAATTAGACAAGCTATCTCCTGCCTATAAAGTGTATTTTGCTGAAAATGACTCGGTTGAAATTGCCGATAACCTAAGTGAAATAGCACAAACTTTTGAGTCCATTGAAAAAAACAGTGGTTCTAAATTGCTGAAATTCATCAAAGAAGCCGAATCCAATTACAATATTGCCATCAAAAACTTGGTATACCGTCCTGGCGATTCTATACTTGAATTAATCACGCTCCAAACAGCCTTAAAAGTTTCTCAATTCTTTACAACGATAAGTCGTTCGGTAAAATCAAGATTCAAAAACTACAGACTCCAACAAATATTAGAATTTCCCGTATTGTTCTTAGGAGCTAAACCTTCAAACACCCCTGGTTTTTACAATTTTATGAATTATGCCGATTTTGGATTAGGCACATGGCACCCAAAAGGAGGCATGTATCAAGTCGTTGAAGCCATGGAAGCATTAGCCATAGAATTGGGTGTTCGATTTCACGTGGATGCTACTGTGGAAAAAATTAATGTTCGTAAAGGAAAAGCCGTAGGTCTTCGGGTAAATGGCATGTCCATTCCTGCTGATATTGTGCTAAGTGGTGCTGATTACCATTTTACAGAAACTTTATTGGCTCCACACCAAAGACAATATTCAGAGAGCTATTGGAATTCCAAAACATTTGCGCCCTCATCCCTATTGTTTTATGTAGGCTTTAATAAAAAAATAGAGCATGTAAACCACCATACGTTGTTTTTTGACACCGATTTTGTGGAACATGCCAAAGAGATATACGATACTAAACAATGGCCTAAAAGCCCATTATTCTATGCCAGCTTTCCATCAAAAACAGATGATTCCTTTGCACCACAACATGGAGAAGCGGCTACCTTTTTAATTCCATTAGCGATTGACTTAGAAGATACACCCGAGATACGAGAGCGCTACTTCAATGCCATTATGGATCGATTTGAAAAGCTCACTAACCAATCGGTGCGTGACCATATTGTATGTAAAGAATCCTTTTGTGTCAATGACTTTAAAAATGACTACAACTCCTATAAAGGAAATGCGTATGGCTTAGCCAATATACTAACGCAAACCGCATTTCTTAGACCCAAAATAAAAAGCAAAAAAGTGTCCAACCTCTATTTTACTGGCCAACTTACAGTGCCAGGGCCTGGTGTCCCTCCAGCTTTAATTTCAGGAAAAATAGCTAGTGATAAAATCAGTAAAGAATGTAAACTATGAAAGAACTATTTGACATCTCCTCTTTAGAATGCAGTAAAAGAGTAACCAAAAGATACAGTACCTCCTTTTCCTTAGCAATTAAATTATTGGCTCCAAAAATTCAAAATGACATATATGCCATTTATGGATTTGTTCGCTATGCCGATGAAATAGTAGATACGTTTCATGAATACAATCAAGTAGAATTACTAGACGAATTTGAAGCCGATTTACATAAAGCAATAACGCGAAAAATAAGCCTTAACCCTATCTTAAATGCCTTTCAAGATGTGGTTATACGCTATGATATGATGGATTTAGTTAACCCTTTTTTCAAAAGTATGCGCATGGATTTGGTCAAAAAAGAATACCTCACACAAGCGGAATATGAAGAATATATTTTTGGTTCTGCTGATGTAGTTGGGTTAATGTGTCTACTTGTATTTGTGAATGGTGACCGTAAGCGATATGACGAATTAAAGCACAACGCCATGAAACTGGGCTCTGCTTTTCAAAAAGTCAATTTCTTAAGAGACATGAAACATGACTTTGAAACCTTGGGGAGAATCTATTTTCCTAATGTGAATCTGAGTACGCTTAACAATGAAGACAAAAAGGATATAGTAGCAGAAATAGAAGCTGATTTTAGAAGTGCCTTAATCGGAATTAAAAATCTTCCTAAAGAATCCCGTTTAGGTGTCTTTATAGCCTATAAATATTACCTTAGCTTATTGCACAAAATCAAGAAAACACGAAGCGAAGAAATCATGAACAAACGCATACGAGTAGCCGATTTCAATAAGCTATTCATCATTGGCAAATCTTATGTTAAATTTCAATTAGACGCTATATAATGACGTATCTTATCTATATTATCAGTACAGCGGTTACCTTTTTGTGTATGGAAATGGTTACTTGGTTAACTCACAAATATGTGATGCATGGTTTCCTTTGGTATTTGCATGAAGACCATCACCAACCTAGATATACTTCAATATTCGAGAAAAACGATTGGTTCTTTGTGATTTTTGCTATACCCAGTATCCTCTTGTTTTACTATGGTGTGAACCCCGCTTTAAATTATAAATTCTTTATTGGCTTGGGTATTTTGTTATATGGAATGGCGTATTTCTTCATTCATGAAATCATCATACACCAACGCATTAAATGGTTTTCAAAAACTAAAATCAAATACTTTGTGGGGCTACGTAAAGCTCACAAAATACATCACAAACATTTGGGTAAAGAAGATGGAGAATGTTTTGGGATGCTCAACGTTCCTAAAAAATATTTCAATATCTAAATCAATCTAACGATTGTAATCGATTTCAACTATAAATAGCTTACCAATACATTTTTGTATTTTTGCTACAATAATACGTTCCTTCTATGAACAATGTAAAAACAATTTTCAGCATAAAAGACATCGAGAATTTAACGGGTATTAAAGCACATACCATTAGAATTTGGGAAAAACGATATAATATTCTAGAACCTCTTCGTACCGATACCAACATCCGGTATTATGATATCAAGTGTATACAGAAGATTTTGAATATTACCCTTTTGAACAAACATGGCTATAAAATATCCCATATTGCCCAACTTCCAGAAGCTGAAATCCCAGAATTAGTAAACACGATCATATCTGATAAAAGTGTGAATAGCCATGCTATTAGTTCGTTCAAAATGGCTATGATGAATTTTGACCAAGCCTTGTTTCTAACTACCTACGACACCCTATTAGCGGAAAAAACATTTCAGGAAATCTTTTTCTCAATCTTCATTCCCTTAATAGAAGAGATTGGCTATTTATGGCAAACGAACACCATTACCATTGCTCATGAACATTTCATCAGTAATCTTATCAAACAAAAAATATTAGTAAATTCTGAAACAGTACAAAAAAGAGATCCCTTACATTCTAACAAACTATTTGTGCTTTTTCTTCCTGATAATGAAATCCATGAATTGGGATTACTGTATTTAAATTACCATATACAGAATGAAGGATATCAAACACTCTTTTTAGGAACATCGCTACCGCTTTCCAACTTAAAAGAAATCAAAAAACACTTTAACAATATTACGTTTATATGCTATATGACCGTATCGCCAATAGCTTCAAAACTACATGAGTATATCAAATTGGCGGAAAAAGAAATTCTAACCGATGAATCTGAATTTTGGATGATTGGCCGTATGGTACAACACATCAAGGATGAAAATTTAAATAAAAAGTTCCGTATATTCAATCGTTTAGACACACTAACTTCCCATATATAAGCGAATCCATTAGCCAAAATGAATGCCATAAAAAAAACCCAAACATAAAGTTTGGGTTTTTTTATACTAACCATACTACCCTTTTACAATTAATGCAATAAACTCTGTAAGGGTTTCAATTGATCCATATTCAAATCAGAATTCTGCAATACACTAATCAAATTGACAATTTTGGTTGGATTCATATCATGTCCTAATATGCGCACTACAGCAAATCCATTCGTTTTGCGTTTGGCAAAAAAAACAAATTCATCTATTTGTTTGCCATCCCCTACAATTTGAAGGGAAGCTCCATCCGAACCCGAACCAATCTTCATTAATTCTTGATAAGGTTCTCCTTTTAAAATGGATGCTACTTTTTGACTTTCAGCTTTATAGGTGGCCTCGTTATTTTTATCCATTTTAAAAGCCAATACATTCATTTTATCAAATGATTTCAAAGCTTCCTTTTGCTCAGCTGTCAAAGTCGCTTTATCTGTATTTAAAATACTAGATGACAAATCAAAAGCAATAAAATCTTTCTTTTCCGCATGGTCTACAAAATAGTGTTGAAGACTCGGTTTATTGGAACATCCCATCAATACTAGGGAAACCAATAGTGCTAAGTATAAAGCAAATCGCATCCTGACTTATTTTTTACCTTTAGCGGCTTTCTTCAAATCTTCACCACCTGGGAGATTCATTTTATCTGTCAATAGGGAAAGCTCATCGATATCAAAATTTCCAGTTAAAGACATCAACACAGTCTCTTCTTTGCCACTGCCTTCTACAAACATTAACAACTCTTTGATTTGAGAATCTGTTGCTCCCGAGCGCACATATATTTTTACACTTTTACCTTTCTCATTGATGCGCATCAACTCTTCCAAAGCAGCTGTTTTAATATATTTATCGGCTACAGCTTTCATATCGCTTGCTTTTTTGTCATTTTCGGTAACAAATACTTTTAAGTACTCTAATTTCTTAATTAAATTGACATACTGCTTGGTTTCTTTGTCTTTTGCATCCATGTTGCTCAACAAATTAAACATCTTCTTATTGACAATTACGGCCGTGATATCATCTTGACCATCAAATTTATCAAATACCGATTGCGCAAAAGAAGCACTGCTCGACATTAAAACTACAACTAGGGTTACCAATACTTTTTTCATGATTTCTTGTGATTTAATTTTTAAATATTTTGTTTTTTGATTGTTCGTATTCTTCTAAATAATGCACGGTATGGATACCGGTATTGATATGCTCCGATATCATATTCAATGCTTTTTGGGTTTCTCTGAAGGCTACTTCAGGGTCGTTAATTGTACCTAAGTCCTGATTTACAGGTTGATTATAGGCTTGAAAAGTATATATACTAACACCCAACATCACCACAACGGAAGCTGCAATAGACAACCACAACTTAGGATTGGATCTTTTTGCTACTAGCAAAGGGTTTCCAGTATAGTGTTCCTTTTGAGCATTTGCTTGATACCCAAATAATGGGATGTACTGTTGCAAATGAGCCGGTACTGCTTTGCTTGAAAAGTAAGACTTCAATGTTTGTTCTTCTGCCAAACTGGTCTCGCCTTCAAAATAGCGTTCTAGTAACTGTTCTATATTAATGTGTTCCATACTGATGGGTTTTTTGCATTCGCTCCCGTATTGTTTTTCGGGCTCTTGATAAAGCGGTGCGAATGGCTTGTTCATTCATATTTAAAATCTCAGCTATCTTGTCAGATTCCATTTCTTCTATATCACGCAATTGCACGATGAGCCTTTGTTGTTCGGGTAGTTCATTCATGATCCGTTCTACCCAATTCCACGTATCTTGATCTTCGACTTGTTGTTGGACTCCAGCTGCCCTATCGGTGAAGTTGGAGTGTACCAAACTGAGTGTATTGGCGCGCTTTGATTTCAGTTGGTCCAAACAATAATTCTTAGTCATTGTCATGGCTAAAGCTTCTACACTTGTATAGGCTTGTAATGCCTCATTTTTATGCCATAATTTCACCAATACTTCTTGTGTAGCATCTTCTGCTTCTTCGGTACTCACGAGCAATCGTTTCGCTACTCGAAAGACTTTATCCTTAAAAGGATGAATCAGCTGCATAAACTCTTTTTGGTTCATTCTAACACTTTTGACTTGCTGTTATACTATCCAGACGACAGTAGATTTCTTTTGTTACAACAAATTGCAATTATTAGGGTAAACTTACTAAATTTACGCCTATAACATTAACTACGCTGCTATGAAAAACAGTTTGAAACTTAGGATTGCTGGCTTATTACTTGTATTAATTGGATTTAGTTGTACCGACATGAACGACTATCCAGTTCCCGACAGTCTTCAAATTAATGATTTTGTGTGGAAAGGGATGAACACCTATTACCTATGGCAGAATGATGTTCCTGATTTGGCCGACAATCGGTTTGCCAACCAATCGGAATTGAATGCATTTTTGACCAATTATGATTCTCCTGTATCGCTTTTTAATGCGCTACGCATAGACAATACGATTGATCGTTTTAGTGTTATTTACAGTGACTATACTGTTTTAGAAGGCGTATTATCGGGCACGACTCTCAATAACGGAATGGATTATGGCTTGCGCTATAAAACAGGAAGTACTACTGATATTTATGGATGGGTACGCTATGTACTCCCTAATTCGGATGCGGCATCTAAAAATGTGGAACGTGGGCAAATTTTTTATGGTATTGATGGTGTTCCATTAACAGCGGACAATTACAAATCCCTTTTTGCTTCTGACACCTATACTATTAATTTGGCCGATTATGACAATGGCGCCATTACCCCTAATGGCCAAACCATTACTTTGACTAAAACCAATCTTTCAGAAAACCCCATACTCATTAACAATTTGTTTTTAGAGGGTTCGCATCGTATAGGATATTTGATGTACAATGGATTTTACCCCAATTATGACAGCCAATTGAATGATGCGTTCGGATTGCTTGCTTCCCAAAATGTAACCGATTTGGTATTGGATTTACGCTACAATTCGGGTGGATCAATTGCCTCTGCCACCAAATTAGCCAGTATGATTACGGGGCAGTTCCCTGGGCAACTTTTTGCTAAGCAACAGTGGAATGCCAAAGCGCAATCCTATTATGAATCCAATAATGCGAGTCAGTTAGAAAACCGATTTGTTACTGGACTTAATGGGTTAAACCTCAACAAAGTTTATATTATTACCTCTAAGGCAACGGCGTCAGCTTCTGAGTTGGTTATCAACTGTTTGAAACCCTACATCACTGTGGTTCAAATTGGTGATGTGACCACTGGGAAGAATGTAGGTTCTGTTACTTTGTATGACTCCCCTACTTTTGGGAAATCCAATGTGAATCCGAATCACAAATATGCCATGCAGCCTATAGTTTTAAAAATAGTTGATAAAAACGGGTTTGGAGACTATACTTCAGGATTAGCTCCCACTACAGCCATGGTAGAGAACCATGGTAATTTAGGCACCTTAGGAGATGGTAGCGAACCCTTACTACAGGAGGCAATTAATGAAATTGTGGCAAATGGTAAAAATGCACCTCAAATACCGGCTAACTATCAAAGAGATATTACCGATTCGAAAGCGATTAATCCATTGCGAACTGAAATGTATGTAGACCCCAAATAGGCATTTTTGCCTAAGGTACTCGTAACGTAACTAGGGATAATTGAGGACTGTTTCAGCACTTTCTCAGCACTTTCTCAGCACTCTAGAGGCTGTTTTCAGCACTTAACAGGCAATTATGAGGCAATTATGAGTACTTTTTTAGCACTTTACACTTAAAAAAGAAGCCCACTTAGAGTGGGCTTCTTTTTTATAATTGAATGTTCAATCCCAATCTAAAATTGCGCCCTCGTGTGGCATATCCCACATTTTCGACAAAATCTACATTAAAGATATTGGTAACTGCTCCAAAAACAGTCAATCGTTTTGGGATTAGTTCGTATTTGGCTGTCGCATTCAGCAATTGGTATGAGCCTAATTTCACCACAGTAGTGGCATAGGTATTCCCGTCAAAGAACGCATCATTTCGGGCATCAAAATACTGATAACTCACGTTAAAGTAGCTACGTTTTGTAGGAGTGTAATTGATATTGGCATTGGTCTTATGCTTGGGAATCAATCGATTTAATGCTTCATCCACTTGGGTAAAGGTATAATTGGCCGACACTTGCAATTGGTCTGACAGGGCCACACTCAAATCAGTTTCAATTCCTTTGGCTTTATGAGTTCCAACGGTATTAACATAATAGGAAGCATAGGTAATAGAATCAAAATAAAAGCCAATTGAATTGGTTTCATCGCGGTAAAAAGCAACCGTATTCCATTTTACTTTTTTGGAAGGTAAGCCCGTTTCGAAACCCATTTCTAGAGTAGCATTTTGTTCGGGAGTCAAATTTACATTTCCATACTGACCATAAAGCTGGTACAAACTCGGCGTAATATAAGCCGTGCTATACGATGCAAGTACCTTTAAAGGAAAGGTAGTTTTAAACACATAGGATGGGTTAAAATTGGCCACATAATTATTTCCATAACTGCTGTGATTATTCAATCGGATACCGGTATTCAAATTAAAACCCCACTCTAGATTGTAACTGTAATTCACATACGTATCGAGTACATTTTGCTTGAGTTGGTCACGATTCGTTTGCTCATAAGGCGTAGCACTACTCATGTCGTTGAACTGATAGTCTACTCCTATAATCATAGAGAAAGCATCGGTAAAAGCATATTTATTATAGGCTTCTAAAACCACGTTTCGGGAAGCATAATTGGAGATATCCACTACCTGACTATAGGTATTGAATTCCTTATACTCTCGAGTGATTTTGGTAAATCCTGTTTGCACCACTAATTCCCCTTTATGGTAGTTGAACTTAGGTGTAATCCCTAAGCGAAATTGTTCTGAAGTTGAATTATTAATTGGTGTATCGTAGTTACCTGTATTATCAAACGGAAAATCATATTGATTTTTGACACGGTCGTAATTACCAAACACATCGATAGTGCAATGCGATGCCATTTTATAGCCCAATTTCGTTACCATGTTTTGTCTAGAAAAGCGATCTGTTTCATAGGTTTGGTTGGAAGTTGGAGCCGCAATTTGGGACATTCCATTGGTTTCCGTACTATTTAGTCCGGCGAAATAGGTGATTTTATCACAGGTCCCTGTAAGCGAAACCCCTTGATTAAAATCTTGTCCTTTATAGGCATGTTGGGATGCGGTGGCATTAGAACCACTATTTATATATACATTTCCTTGAGCACATTTTTTAGAAGCCTTTTTAAGGGTGATGTTGATGATTCCTGTGGCTGCACCTGTACCCCACAAGGTACTCGAGGCCCCTTTCATGACTTCGATTTTTTCAATTTGTTCTACAGGGAGAAGGCGCAAGTCATATTCCAAACTAATTCCTGAGGCGTCTGTTACTGGGATGCCATCAATGAGTATCAGTACTTGACGGTTCTTTCCCCCTCTGATGTAATACCCTAAATTTTTACCATTGGCCGATTGATTTCCGTTGACCTCAACACCGGCAATTTGAGAAAGCACATTGGCCAAACTTTGCCCTTCTTTTTGGGCTAATTCTTTAGCGGTGATTACAGCGATTACTTTACCCGACCGTTCTGGTTTTTGAGCAAATTTGGTATCCGACACCACCACTTCATCTAAGGCAGTTGCTCGAAGAGAGTCTTTGATTTGCGTGTACGCATTGGTTGTTAGCAAGAAAACGATACTTGCTAAACCTACTGATTTTTTCATTTTTTAAATTCCACAATAATTCAATAATCTTGGGAGAAAAGCATAGAATTTACCCATACCCAAACCTTTTGTCCCGAAAGTTTGTTACTCGATGAATAAGGCAGGTCTCCTGGCTTGCGTCTTGTTGTTCACCTTCTCATCACGTTCAATTGTGACAATGGTATTGTAGATAACAACAAGCTTGATAGCTTACAGTTGCGGGAACAGCTTTGGTTTTGAACCAAATTCCCTTTTAATGCAATTTTATGTTTTTAAAATCGCAACCTCAATTCGGGTACAAATGTAAATGAAATTATTAGAAACAAAAGGTTACTTTTGCAAAAATAAAGTCATGAAATCCCTTTATATAAAAGCAATTGTCCTGTTCGTTTGCCTAAGTTGCCTACAATGCAAAAACGAAATAAGTCATGAAGTCGTTCCAAAGACAACTTCTACAGTTCAGTATGCAAAGGGGTTTACCATTACGAATTACAAAGGGTATAGTATTGTTACCGTCAAAAATCCTTGGCCAAAGGCTACAAAGACCTATACCTATATACTCAAAGAAAAAGGTGGAATCGTTCCTGATAGTTTAACACAAAACCCAGTGATATCAATACCTATAAAAACCATAGTGGTTACTTCAACTACCCATATCCCTTCATTGGAGATGTTGGGTGAAGTCAATTCCCTTGTTGGTTTTCCCCATTGTGACTACATATCGTCTATACCGGTTCGGGCACGCATTGAGGCTGGGCACGTCAAAGAATTGGGAACCAATCAAGATTTAAATACTGAAGTTTTACTTGACCTGCAACCCGATGTCATTATTGGGTATGGCATAGACAATACAAATCCTACCTTGGATAATTTAGAACGCAGTGGTTTAAAAATCTTATTGAATGGTGATTGGAATGAAGAAACCCCTTTAGGAAAAGCGGAGTGGATTAAGTTTTTTGGTGCTTTGTATGGCAAACAAAAAGAGGCCAATCAATTATTTTCGAGTATTGCACACGATTATTTGGAACTATGTGCCTTGGCTAAAACGGCTAAAACCCAGCCTTCCGTAGTAGTAGGAGACATCTATGAAGACCGTTGGTATTTACCCAAAGGCGATAGTTGGGGAAGTCAATTGTTGCGAGAAGCCCATGCCAATTATTTGTGGGCTGCTACTCCAGGTACTGGAAGTTTATCCCTATCCTTTGAAACTGTATTTGAAAAGGCAAAATCAGCCGAGGTTTGGTTTACATCGGGGCAATTTGATTCCTTACTAGCCATGACCAACTCCAATCCTCATTACAAAGAATTTGATGCATTTCAGAATAAACGTGTATATTCGTTTTGTAAAAAGAAAGGCAAGACAGGCGGAATATTGTATTATGAATTGGCCCCCAACCGACCCGATTTAGTTTTAAAAGATTTGGTTAAACTCGTACATCCTGAATTGTTGCCCTCATACCAACCTTTCTTTTTTGAACAATTAAAGTAGCGTGAATACATCCACAAGACATACTGTTCTATTTGGTGTTTTAGGTTTGGCCTTAGTTTTGGCCTTGCTTACCAATATATCCTTGGGGCAAGTGGCTATTCCCATGAAGGAGGTTTTTAAAAGCCTCACAGGGAATCCCACAACGAAAACCACTTGGGATTATATTATACTCAATTACCGATTACCTAAAGCCATTACGGCCTTATGGGTTGGCATGGGACTTTCTATTAGTGGGTTATTGATGCAAACCTTGTTTCGAAATCCTTTAGCTGGACCATACGTATTGGGATTGAGTTCGGGATCTAGTTTGGGTGTTGCCTTTGTTGTCATGGGCGCTGGAGTGGCACCGGTATTTGTGTCCCAATTTTTATTATCCTCTTATGGTATTATCATGGCTTCTTGTTTGGGAAGCTTGTTGGTCTTACTTCTCATCATATTGGTATCCCATCGATTGCGAGACACCCTATCCATCTTGATAGTAGGGCTTATGTTTAGTAGTTTTGCGGGTGCAATAGTGAATGTACTTACCTATTTTAGTTCGGCAGAGCAACTTCAAAAATACACCTTTTGGTCTATGGGAAGTATTGGCAATTTATCGTGGCAAAACACCACTGTATTAGGTGGATGTATACTTATAGGATTGCTACTAAGTTTGATTTCTATAAAACCATTGGATGCCTTATTGCTGGGTGAGAACTATGCCAAAAGCATGGGGTTAAATCTTAAAAAAACACGCTATATCATCATAATAGCTACTAGTATATTGGCTGGGAGCATAACTGCCTTTGCGGGCCCTATAGCTTTTGTTGGATTAGCCGTGCCCCATTTGGCCAAACTCCTTTTTCAGACCAGTGCTCATAAAACCCTTTTTTGGGCCACACTGCTTATAGGAGCTATTATCATGTTGGCATGTGACACTGTATCTCAAATGCCCGGTATGGATTTCACATTGCCTATAAACGCCATAACCTCCATAGTAGGAGCGCCTGTTGTTATTTGGTTACTTGTAAAAAAGAAAAGCATCCGATAATGAATACACCCAAGCACCTCATCACGACAACAGACTTGAGCATTGGCTATTCGTCTAAAAAGCAACAGCATTGTATTGCTCAGAATTTAAACCTAAAGCTAACAGAGGGACAATTGGTTGCCTTGGTTGGTGCCAATGGTATTGGAAAATCGACTTTGTTGCGTACCCTAACGGGGATTCAAAAACCGTTACATGGGTCGGTTTATATGAATCAGAAGAACATACTTGATTTGGATTCCCTAGAGTGGGCCCAACAGATGAGTTTGGTGTTGACTGAAAAACTACCTCCTAGTAATTTAACTGTTTATGAATTGATTGCTTTGGGCAGACAACCCTATACAAATTGGATGGGGAAATTAGCTCCAAAAGATATTGAAGTTATTGATCGAGCCATTGCTTTAACCCAAATTGAGCATTTGGTTGACAAAAAACATTTTGAAATCAGTGATGGTCAATTGCAAATTGTATTAATCGCAAGAGCTTTAGCCCAAGACACGCCCCTTATCATCTTAGATGAGCCCACGACCCATTTGGATTTATTGCATAAAGTATCGGTATTCAAACTTTTGAAAACACTTAGTAAAGAAACTAACAAATGCATCTTATTTTCCACCCATGACATAGACTTGGCAATCCAACTGAGTGATGAAATGATTGTCATGACCGAGGGACAAGTGGTTCAAGACCAACCCTGCAACTTGATAAGTCAGGGTGTATTTGCTACCCTATTTAAAGATAGCGCCATTACTTTTGATAATGAAAAAGGGAAGTTTGTTATTTCAAATTAAGTTGTCTTTTGGCTTCCCCTACCACAAAGGCCACTGAATTGGCAATATTATAACTGCGAATAAGTGGTGACATGGGAATGGTTAAATGATTTTCGAATTGGGCTAAAACTTCAGGACTTAATCCTACGCTTTCTTTACCAAAAACCAACCAATCGTTGTCTTGAAATTCAGCTTCATAAATAGAGGTAGTGGCATGGGAGCTCATTAGAAAGACCCGGGAAGAATCAGGAATTTGCGCTATCCATTGGGCTACATTTTCATATTGGTGCCAATCAAGATGCACCCAGTAATCGAGGCCCGAGCGTTTTAGGTTTTTATCGGTAATTTCAAATCCGAAAGGATGAATAAGATGCAATCGGCATTGAGTACCCACACAAAGACGGCCTATATTACCAGTATTGTTTGGGATTTCGGGTTCTACTAAAACGATGTTAAGCATGTAAATAAAGATTTAGGGATTTATTGAAAAGCGTTTACCTCTTTCACTTCACCCGCTTTAAGGTTTTGCAAATGTATAGTTCCTACTCGAATTCGTATCAATCTGAGGGTAGGAAATCCTACTGCCGCTGTCATTTTACGAACCTGGCGGAATTTGCCTTCGGTAAGTGTGATAGACACCCAACTGGTAGGCCCATGTCGTTCATCGCGTATACGCCTCCCTACTCCTATACTTTCTGGGAGTTGGGTGATGATACTTGCCTTACATTCCTTGGTGGTATAGCGTATGCCTTTGAAGCCAATTTCAACCCCTTTCTTTAATTGGTCCACAGCTTGTTCTGTAATTATGCCATCCACTTGGGCATAGTATTCTTTTTCGACGGTTTTACCGCGCATAATTTCACTCATCATGCCATCGGTAGTGAGCAACAACAATCCCTCCGAATCTTGATCTAGCCGACCTATAGCCATAGTACCTTTTGGAAAATCGTAGAGTTCTCCCAAGAGTTTTTTGTGACGCTTTTTCTCGTAGATGAATTGGCTTAAATAGCCGTGAGGTTTGTGAATTAGGAAGTGGCGGTGCATGATTTGTATTTGAAAACAAAAATACAGTATTCCATTTCCCTTTTTCAATTTAATGCTTATTTTTACCAAAAACACTACAGTACTATGTCAAATTCAATCTTTATCATACTTGCCTTTTTGATTGCCTTAGGCATAGGTATTTATATTGGCAAAACCCTATTGGCAGCCCATTCAAATATGGACAAAGCCTCCTTACAAGAAAAGATAAACGGATTGTTGCAGCAAATAGAACAACTCAAAAACCAAGTGAATCAGACGGTAGAAGAGCGGGAATATATTAGAGCTGAAAAAGAAGCCTTAGCGATTCAATTGTCTAAAAAAGAAACCGATTTTGAGAATTTATGGGAGCGTAATAAAGAGCAAAAAGACGAGGTTGAAAAGTTGCAAGAGAAGTTCACCAAAGAGTTTGAGAATTTGGCCAACAAGATATTAGAAGAAAAAACAAATAAGTTTACGGAGCAAAACAAAGAAAACCTCAAGAACATTCTAAGTCCGCTTCAAGATAAAATACAGCTTTTCGAAAAGAAAGTAGAAGACACCCACAAAGAAAGCATTGATTACCATGCGGCTTTGCGACAACAAATCTTAGGCTTGAAGGAAATGAACGAGCAGATGAGTAAGGAAACCTTGAATTTAACTAAGGCCTTAAAAGGCGACAGTAAGATGCAGGGGAATTGGGGCGAGTTGATATTGGAACGCGTTTTGGAAAAATCGGGTTTAGAGAAAGGGCGAGAATATGAAGTGCAACAAAGTTTTGTTACCGAAGAAGGTAATCGCGTATTTCCAGATGTGGTGATTAACTTGCCCGATGGAAAGAAAATGATAGTCGATTCTAAAGTGACTTTAACAGCCTATGAACGCTATATTAATGAAGAAGATGAGGTTGAGAAAGCCAAACATTTAAAAGAGCATGTGATGGCGTTGAAGCGTCATGTGGATCAATTAAGTGAAAAAAATTACTATGACTTATACCAAATGGAGAGTCCCGATTTTGTCTTGTTATTTGTCCCTATAGAATCGGCTTTTGCTTTAGCTCTGAATGAAGATACTAGTTTATACAACAAAGCTTTTGAAAAGAATATAGTTATTGTAACGCCATCAACATTATTGGCCACATTACGTACCATTGACAGTATGTGGACCAATCAAAAGCAACAAGAAAATGCCTTAGAGATTGCTAGACAAGCCGGGGCATTGTATGATAAATTTGAAGGATTTGTTTCAGATTTGGTGAAAATTGGCAAAAAGATGGATGAAGCCAAGATTGAATATCAAGGAGCTATGAATAAACTAGTTGAAGGAAAAGGCAATTTAGTAACCAGTGTAGAGAAATTGAAAAAAATGGGAGCTAAAGCCAAAAAAGCTTTACCTGAAAACATACTAACTCGAGCTGAAAAAGATGAATAATACATTCAAACCCGTTTCCTCTTCTAAAATCACTATTTCAGAATTGATGTTGCCTTCGCACACCAATTTCAGTGGTAAAATACATGGAGGGTATATATTATCCTTATTGGATCAAATTGCATTTGCTTGTGCGTCTAAATTCTCGGGGCATTATTGTGTGACGGCCTCAGTGGATACTGTTGATTTTCTAAACCCAATTGAGGTTGGTGAATTGGTGACTATGAAAGCTAGTGTCAATTATGTGGGACACAGTTCGATGATTGTAGGGATTCGCGTAGAATCGGAGAATATTCAGACTGGCAAAGTGAAACATTGTAATTCTAGTTATTTTACAATGGTTGCTAAAGATACAGCAGGTAAAAACATAGAAGTTCCTGGGCTCATTATTTCAACAAAAGAAGAAATACGTCGGTTTTGGAATTGCATCAAAATGATAGCACTCAAAAAAGACAAAGACCGCCATGAAGAGCAGTTTGATTATTTATCACCTACTGCCATAGAGCAACTAAAAACCTACCGCATACAATTGAAAGATATTTAGAAAAATGTAAGGTTTCAACAATAAATACAATTATTTATTACTGTTACTTCACAATTTTAGGGATAGTATGATTTTTTTGTTATTTTTGAACTCTTTACAAAACTCTATGAAAAAACACTATCTCTCTCAACTGTTATTAGTTACGGTATTTTTTACTTTACTATCTTGTTCAGACAACAATGACTATTTAACTGTCGATGATTTACCGGTTGCATCTGATGACACTGTTAGCAGTACATTAACAGCAGCTGTTAGTATCGATGTTTTAGCCAATGATACTACTGGAGATTTTATTGATGCGAGTACGGTTAGTATTGTAGGAGGTACTGATACAGATTCAAACGGTACTTTAGATGAACTAGTTGTAGCCAATCAAGGCACATGGAGTGTCAATCCAGTTACTGGAGTAATTACATTTACGCCTTTGGACACCTTTACTGGAAATCCAACCCCTATATCCTATACCGTAAAAGATGCTCAGAATAACACTTCAAATGCCGCTATAGTTACAATTAATGCTGAAGCCATAGTTACGGCTGATTTGTCACAAGTTCCATTTACCAAATTATCTGATTATCATTTTTTCATGGGTGACATTAAGAATCAGATTCCATCTTTGAATGTAATTCCTTATGAACCTGCAAGTGCCTTATTTTCGGATTATGCACATAAAAAAAGATTTGTATGGATGCCGAAAGACACCCACGCTACTTATAATGGAGATGACAATATATTTGATTTTCCTGTTGGAGCCATATTGATCAAAACCTTTTATTATGACAACGTACAACCCAGTGGTAATCGCAAAAATATAGAAACCCGGTTGTTAGTTCGCAAAGCAGATGGTTGGAAACTGTATGATTATGTTTGGAATGATGCACAAACTGACGCAACATTAGAAACTACAGGAAATGGATTATTTGTTCCAGTTAATTGGATAGATGACAATGGTGTTAACAAAAGTATTAACTTTAGAATACCTTCAGAGACTGAATGTGTTACCTGTCATAAAATCAATCCGAACCATATTACGGGAGGAGAACTCACTATTCCTATTGGGCCAAAACCCCAAAACTTAAACACTGTATTTAATTACATAAATGGCGGTGCACAAAACCAAATTGAGAAATGGCAAAGTGTAGGGTATTTAGGAAGTGATGTTCCTGCATTATCGGCAATCAACTCAACCGTTGATTGGCGAGACACTAGTAAATCTTTATCCTTACGCGCCCGTTCGTATATTGATATGAATTGTGCGCATTGCCATAGAGATGGAGGCCATTGTGATTATACCCCACAACGGTTCAATTTTAGCAACACCGATTTACATTCATTTGGTGTATGCTTAGCCCCTTTATTTAATATCCCTGATCATCCCTATATTATCAATGCGGGGAATGCAGACCATTCGGAATTAATATACCGCATATCCACTAATGACCAAGCCGAAATGATGCCAATCATTGGAAGAACGGTTGTTCATGAGGAAGGCGTCCAATTGATTAAAGATTGGATAAATTCGTTAACACAACATTGCAATTAATAACCACACTAATCAAACCACTATGAAAAAAATTACGTTACTACTTCTTATGTTTTTGGGATGGCATACCTCTCAAGCTCAAGGAACATGTGCAACTGCAGTTCCTGTAACAGCTGGAATCACTACTGTTTCTGCTGTAGATGGCACTAATATTACCACGCCATGTTCGACCAATGCCTTTGCTAAATGGTATACCTATACCCCTACTCAAAATCACAGTGTAACAGTAACTTCAGATTTAGCCATAAACATCTGTAAAGATACATTTGTCTTGATTTACACAGGTACTTGTGGCACTTTGGCTTGTTATGCGAATGATGATGATGCAGGAAACATTGCTTGTAACAATGGAGTAGACACCAATTCCTATTTATCTACAATCACATTTAATGCCTTTGCTGGAACTACCTATTATATTGCATGGGATGGCAGATGGAGCACTGCAGGTTTTGATTTCCAATTGAGTGAAGCACCTTATATAGCACCAATACCTTCACCAGTTGTATTTACTGCACAAGCATTTGGAGGTAATTCTTCTATTTGTTGTGTGGCTGATATGGATGGAGATTATTTGGATGACATCGTAACGGTGGCTTCCAATCAAGTTGTAGTATATTCTCAAAAATCAACGGGTGGTTTCAATACCAATACGTATCCTGCAACTGTAAATTACACTCCTGGATGGAGTATCTCTGCTGGAGATTATGATCGTAATGGTTTTAATGACTTAGCATTAGGAAATTCGAGTCGTGTAAGTTTGGCTACTGCTAACAATACAGGAACAGGTTATACTATATTGGAATACCCTCAAAGTATATTTACTCAAAGATCCAATTTTGTTGACATCAACAACGATGGAAATTTGGATTTGTGGGCTTGTCATGATGTGGCTCAAAGTCATGCGTATCGCAATGATGGAAGTGGCCATTTGAACTTTGACATTTCTTTAATGCCTACTTTAGCTGTAGGAGGTAATTACCAATCCCAGTGGGCAGATATTGACAGTGATGGTGATATTGATATGTATTTAGCAAAATGTCGAGGTGGAGCTCCGATAGGTGACCCACAACGCATTAACTTATATTACAAAAACAACGGAAATGGTACATACACTGAATCAGGAGCAGCTGCTGGTATTAATGATGGAGCTCAATCTTGGTCAGATGCTATAGAGGATTATGACAATGATGGTGATATGGATATTTTATTATCTAATATTTCAGATACGAACAAATTATACCGTAATAACGGCAATGGAACTTTCACAGATGTTTTTGCCGCTTCCGGTATTGAAGCTACTGTAGGGTCTTGGGAACTTCAGGCAGCAGATTTCAACAATGATGGATGGATGGATTTCATTTGGCAAAACAATCGCGAATTGTACATCAACAATGGAAATTTAACCTTTACAGGTTATGACTTACCGTTTAGTGAAGGTGCGATAGGCGATTTAAATAACGATGGGTTCTTAGATGTACAAATGGGTACTAATGTATACATCAACACTCCGAATCAAAACAATTGGTTAAAAGTGACGTTACAAGGTATACAAAGTAATCGTAATGGTATAGGAGCTAAAGTTGAAATATACGGACCATGGGGTAAACAAACGCGTGAAATAAAAAGTGGAAATGGATTTAGCCACCAAAGTACTTTGAATGCTCATTTTGGTTTAGGAACTACTACTACAATTGATCAAGTTGTGATTAAATGGCCATCTGGTTTAGTTGATACGTATACGAATGTAAATCCAAATCAAACTTTAAGTGTGGTTGAAGGTGCTACATTAGGCGTTCAAGAATTTCAAAACAATGCTTTTGTAGTATATCCAAATCCAGTTAAAAACACATTAAACTTTAAAGGAACACAAACTTCAGTTGATATTAAAGAAGCACAAGTATTTGATTTGACTGGAAAATCTATCTTAAAAGGAATAGTAAAAAACAATAGTATGTCGGTGGAGCAATTAACAGCTGGCACATACATCTTATTACTTACCAGTCAAGATGGTGCTGAACATGTTCAGAAGTTTATTAAAGAATAACAACCATTCTTATTATAAAAAAAGTCCTCAATTGAGGACTTTTTTTATAATGCTACTTTTTCGATTAGGTCTAATTTATCGATATGAAGTACGGTTTTATTCTCATCAGTACTTCTAGAAAACATGGTAATAAACTTAGCTCCGTAGACTATTTCATCAAAGGAATAGGAAGTACGTTTGGCCACAGTAGTACTAAACATGTCATCAAATACCTTTACATATACCATTAGTTCACCTTCAATAGCTTCAAAATCCTCAGCTTTAAAATTATATAGCGGACTGTATTCTGTTATTGGGTGGACTACTGTCCAACTTAAGGTTAATGAATTGACCTTATTCATTTCTAAGTCAAGCGTATAAAATTTATTCACTTTTTTACCCTCTTCTTCCAGTATCATACCAAGTGAGACTTTAGCTTCAGCATCGGTAAGATTAGCGTTCTTAAAAGGTGTCAACCGAAACATCAAAGCTGTACCGTCTTTATAAGGTGCAATTACGGCTTGCGATGAAAAACGGATGAATGCTTTTGGTTTGCTAAAGCGACCATAAAAAAGCCCAGTTGCAATAGCAAAGCTCAACAATCCAAATAAGGCTTCGATCGCGGCAGTTAGGCTGGTTAAAAATCCACTCGGACTAATATGTCCATACCCTACAGTTGTAAACGTTTGAATGCTAAAAAAGAAAGCTTGTCCGAATTGTTCTAAGGCTGTTGTGGCTGTTACTCCATTTAAATGATTGACTCCAATTCCAAAATAGAGGCTTGCAAAAACAAAATTGACTAAGAAATAGAATATGAAGATAATAACCATGAATTTCCAACGCGGAATATTCAACATGGTATGGTACCAACTAATCCCTTCAAAAAGCCCTATACCCGATTTCTTAACGTTGGCATTGCCATTTTTGGTTATAAAACGCCCACCATAACTGGATGGATTTGTTCCAAATCCAGAAGCCGCATCCGATTTAGCTTTGCTATTTAATTTAGTAAAGAGCGCCATAGTATAGTTTTTTAGTCATTACATAATCTTCCATCAAATAGCCATTTCCAATGGCAATATCTACAGTACATTGTATTTGAAATCCTAATTTCTCATAGAAACCCAGTGCTGTATTATTTCGGTTTACATTTAAAATTAAAGACAATTGTCCCATCTTAACTGATTCTTGAGCGATATAATCAACTAGTAATTTACCAATTCCATTTCCTTGTTGATTAGTAAGAATGTAAAGTTTGTGGATTTTAGTGGCTGAACCACCTTCATACTGTACTTCATAAGAAGCAAAACCGATTACTTCTTCTTTGATTTTGGCCACAATAAAATGATGTTTTAGTTCGTGTACTTGACGGTATAAAGCCGTGCTACTATACATCATATCCATCATATAATCCAATTGGGCCCGACTTAATATAGCACCATAAGCTATGGGCCACACTTCGGAAGCTATGTATTGTATCTCTTGGAAACCAGAATCAGTATATGGTTCAATTATAATCATATTATCCTTTATTAAATGCTGTTTCGTAAGTCGTAATCCATTCTTGAACCGATACTTTGGATAGTAGTTCACTAAGTAATTCATAGGGGATATCATCCATCTTTTTAAAACGAATACAACTTTTACCCATATCCAATTTTGTTTTACAATGTTTTGGATATTCTGAGACAAACCAATCCAACAAAGCTGGATTCGCGTATATGCCCATATGATAAATTGCAATAAAATTCTTTTGTGAGGCGATACTCAAAAAAGGAAGCGGTTGTTTTGGGTCGCAATGATACCCTTTTGGATATAGTACATGAGGTACTGAATAACACAACATACCATATCCCATTCCTTCTTGAAAACCCTTTGGCAAATTGGTTTGAACGACTTTCCTCAATTTAGTAATCACTTCTTTTCGGTCTGAGGGTAAGGACACTATATATTCTTGTGGGGTTTGAGCTGTTGATTGCATGTAATCACTATTTTGTTCACCAAAAATAGAAATTAATTTAATAGATTTACCTGTTGATTTTTATAATACCACTATGTCTAAAAGTTCGTTACGAAAAGATAAGACTTGCCTCAACTGCAGGCATGTTGTTGCTGAGCGGTTTTGCCCCAATTGTGGTCAAGAAAACACCGATACTCGAAAAACCTTTCACCATTTATTCATTCATTTTTTTGAAGACTTAACCCATTATGAGAATGCATTTTGGAAAACAATAAAAAACTTATTGTTCAAGCCATCTTCTCTTTCTAAAGAATATCTATCTGGGAAGCGACTTTCCTATTTGGCTCCTGTTCGTCTGTACATTTTTATCAGCTTTGTAACCTTTTTAATCGTTGCTTTATTTCCCAAACAGGAAGAGCACAGTACACCGCATAAAGAATCCAAATCGGCAGTAACAAGTCTCTCAAAAAAGGGTGAAGCTGAACATGAAAACTTCATTAATATGGGATACCATTCGGTGAGAGAAATTGACTCTATTCAAAAATTTGGAGCTCCAAAAGACCAATTAGACCCATTAGGATATTGGGTTACTCGAAAAATACAATATGTAAATGATCACAATACCAAATCAGAAGTTGTACATAAACTAACCGAATCTGCTAGTCATAATTTCCCCAAAGTATTACTCATATACATGCCTTTGTTTGCTTTTTTCTTGTGGCTTTTTCACGGAAAAAAGAGATGGTATTACTTTGACCATGGCATATTTACTTTGCACTATTTTTCCTTTCTACTATTAATTTACTTACTAGTATTTCTTGCAACCAAGTTGCTATCGCTTCTGGGGAGTTCCTTTATTGGGTCTAGTTTAATTTCCATTGTAGAAGCTGTGGGCTACATGTGGATGTTTTATTATTTCTTTCCAGCCCATCATCGTTTTTATGGAGAAACAAGAGTAGTTTCTTTAATCAAAAGTCTATTCTTATTTGTTATCAATATGTTCTTTATGGTACTCATACTGGGTTTGTTTTTCTTATACACTCTTATCAATATCCATTAATATGTTTAAAAAATATTATTTACTTGTCCTCCCTTTATTGTTCTTGAATTGTACGGCTGGAAAGCAAGTATATCAAAAAGCAGACGAAACCAATTATATTAATTCTATACAAAAGGAACGTTTGCAAAACAACCTAACTAGTATAGCAGCCGATTCTATGGAGGGCAGGGACACAGGCAGCGAAGGTCAAAAAAAAGCAGGACGCTATATTATTGATTTCTATAAAAGAAATGGTATAACTTATCCCAAAGGAGCTAATAATTATTACCAACCTATTCCTGCGGCGTATTTAAATGCGAAATACAATGAAAAATTAAACGATTCCGAAAACATTTGGGCTTACATTGAAGGCACTGAAAAACCAGACGAAGTAGTTGTCGTATCGGCACATTATGATCATGTTGGGATAAAGAATGGTGAAGTATATAATGGTGCTGATGATGATGGCTCAGGAACTGTTGCTATAATGGAAATTGCGGCTGCCTTTCAAAAAGCCAAAAATGAAGGCAATGGTCCAAAGCGATCGGTACTCATATTGCATATGACAGGGGAAGAACATGGATTACATGGTTCTCGTTATTATTCAGAAAACCCCCTATTTCCATTAACAAATACGGTTGCTGATGTAAACATAGACATGATTGGAAGGCGAGATAATTTCCATCCTGATTCTAATAACTATGTGTATGTTATTGGTTCTGACTATTTGTCAACGGATTTGTATACCATTTGTGAGCAGGTTAACCAACAGTATATTCAACTTAACTTAGATTACAAATACAACGACAAAAAAGACTCCAATCGGTTTTATTATCGTTCAGACCATTACAATTTCGCTAAGAATGGAATACCATCTGTTTTCCTTTTTAATGGAACCCATGAAGATTATCATAAGGCCACAGATGAAGTTTCTAAAATCGAATTTGATGCATTAACCAAAAGAACGCAGTATGGTTTTGCTATAGTATGGGAAATAGCCAATAGAGCTGAAAAACTGGTAGTGGATAAAAAGGATGAATGAGCATCCCTTAGGGAAACAAAAAAAGCCTCCATTACTGGAGGCTTTTGATTTCTGGGTGAAAGACGGGTCTCGAACCCGCGACCTTCGGAACCACAATCCGACGCTCTAACCAACTGAGCTACAATCACCATTTGTTTTTTTGGCTAAGAAACATATTTGGTCATGTATTGCTACATTCGAATCACATTTCTTTTGCGAGTGCAAATATAGTGCTTAAGTTATCTTTTGCAAAGATTTTTTATTTTTTTTTAAATCAAATCACTTAAGCTATTGACAGCCAAATACCTTTCAGCTGTATATCCTTCTGCATGTTCGACTCCTATGATTCGTCCAAAATCCATAGAACGGAATAAAACACTGTCTAAAAAGTTTTTAGTAGCTATTGGAGTAATCGGTTCTTTGGAATCTTTGGCATAAAACTGAGAGCTATATGCTAAAATCGATTGCTTTTTAACTTCAATAAAATCGGTAATATCTACCACAAAATCAGGCTCTAGATTTATCCATTGTATGTAATGATATACCACTTTTGGGCGCCATGCCACTTGTACTTCCCCATCTAATTCGGTTTCGATTTTTCGCAAACCAGATAAGAAGCAAGCATCCGACACCAATTTACTGCCTTTGGCATGATCAATATGCCGATCTTCTATTGCGTTACACAATACAATTTCAGGTCGGTATTTACGTATTTTCTTGATGATTTCTAATTGATGCGCTTCATCATTAATAAAGAAACCATCACGCATGTCTAAATTTTCTCGAACATGTATGCCTAAAATAGAAGCCGCTAATGCTGATTCGCTATTTCTAATTTCGACAGAACCACGCGTTCCTAACTCTCCCCTTGTTAAATCAATGATACCTACTTTCTTTCCTAACGAAATTTCTTTTGCAATAGTACCACTACAGCCTAGTTCCACATCATCGGGATGTGCACCAAAGGCAAGTATGTCTAATTTCATATCTTTTTATTACTAATTGTTCAAAAGTACTTTATTTTACCCAATAATCTTTTTCATAGTCATGGATTTATTGACTGTCTCTTTAAACTCTAAATGGGGGTCACTATCTTTTGTAATACCACATCCCACAAAAAGAGTGGCAGTCTCTGAGTTCATTTTCATACATCGCAAATTGACAAACAAATCAGTTTCTTGAGTTCTAAAGGTTGCCAAATTAATATGTAGCTCCCCTAAAAATCCCGAGTAATATTCACGTGCATAACCTTCATTTTTAAGAATAAACTGCATGGCTTGTTGTTTTGGCAATCCACAAACTGCTGGCGTAGGATGAAGGGTATGAATAATATTCTTCAGTGCCTTTTGGTTTTTTATATTTCCTGAAACCTCTGATTTTATATGAGCTATAGTTCCTGCTTGAATTGTAAATGGTTGGGTTATCTTAATGTCTTTTACCAAATCGGTTAAACTATCAACTATAAAATCGGTTACCAGCTGCTGTTCAACTTGTTCTTTTTCACCCCAAATCATATCGTCTAATGGTTTGGTTACCAATTGAGTTCCCGCCAAAGCTACAGTTTTAAATGCTGTACCCTTAGTTTGTATAAACTGTTCTGGAGTTGCACCCAACCACATTCCAATTTTAGGATGATAAAAACAATATTTAAAAGCCGAGGGATAATTATAAATCATCCGCTCTAGTACTTTCTCTAAATCAAACCGTTCGATTGAAACCAATTCTTTTCGGGATAAAACGACTTTAGAAAAGTGTCCTGCTTTAATTTCAGCTACCCCCTTTGCAACCAATTCTTCAAAAAAATCATTTCCTACTAAATCTTCAATAACAAAATCATTTGGAGACACCTTATAGGTTTTTTGGGAAATTGTATCCACCATTACTGTAGAAAACTCTAAAGGTATAAAGGGAATCGTATCGGCTTCAAATGGAGCAAAAACAAATCCTTTCTCCTCAAAATGTTCTGTAAAATAGAGGTGATCATTTTTTTGGAACAATCCAACTAATTTGTCAGAGTTCGGTTTACAGAACAAAACAAAGGGAAGATTTTGCTCTAGTTGAGTGGCCACTTTTACAAATAAATCAGTCATTTATCGGCGTGGTAAAATCATATTAGTCAATTTGCAAAGCGATATAATCTTATCGTTTTCATCAGTGATTTTGATTTCCCACAAATGCAAACTCCGTCCTTGGTGGACTATACGAGCAGTACAATAAACGATTCCTTCTCTTTTACTGCGTAAATGATTGGCTGAAATTTCAATACCGCGTGCTTCTTGTTTTTCAGGATTGATAAACATCATAGATGCAGCACTACCTACACTTTCAGCTAACGCTACAGAAGCCCCTCCATGCAATAGTCCCATTGGTTGGTGAACTCTGGGATTTACAGGCATTTTAGCCGTTAAAAAGCCCTCCCCTGCATCAATATATTCTATTTCGAGGGTTTCCATCAAAGTATTTTTACTCCAATCGTTACACAATTGTAGCATTTTATCTTTATCAAATGACATGGCGTTTATTTTTTTTTGTAAAAATACCACATATTTGGCATTCCTTACAACATTTTAAATACCGTATTTGGGTTAATTCATACTAAAACACCCCTTTTTACGTTTCTTTCTAAGTATCATTTCAAAAGTTCAAGTTTTCGATTTTTCAAATTAATACCTACATTTACCAAAATTCATGTCAATCATGCGCAAATACATCTTTTTACTTTTTATAGGTCTTGTATTATCATTAAGTTCTTGTCGCCAAGACTTTGTTTTCCAAACAAGTACTACTGGCGATTTGAGATTTTCAAAGGACACCGTATATCTAGACACCGTCTTTACTCATGTAGGTTCAAGTACGTATACTTTAAAAGTTTACAATAATTCTTCAAAAGACATCAAAATCCCAACTATACAATTAGCCAAAGGAGCTACTTCCAAATACAGAATGACTGTTGATGGAATGACAGGAGACAACAACCGAATTTTTCATGATGTTGAATTATTAGCCAAAGACAGCATGTTCATTTTTATAGAAGAGACTGCTGATATGGCAGAAGCTAATCCAACTGATTTCTTGTATACCGATCAAATCCGTTTTGGTACAGAGACTGATTATCAAAAAGTAGAATTGGTGACCCTTATTCAAGATGCATACTTTTTATATCCTAAAAAGTTTGATGATGGCACGACTGAGACATTACCAATTGGGGACCAAAATATATATGGATTTTATCTGGACGAAAATGACCCGTTGAATCACAATGAATATGAATGGGGCAACGACAAACCCTATGTCATCTATGGCTATGGAGCAGTTCCCAATGGAAAAACATTAAATATTCATCCAGGCGCGCGTGTTCATTTCCATGCAGATTCAGGATTAATTATTGGCAATGGTGGAAGTCTTAAAATAAATGGGGCAGCTTCATCAACGACTGCATTAGAAAATGAAGTTATTTTTGAAGGCGATCGTTTGGAACCTGATTTTTCGGATGTGCCAGGACAATGGGGAACCATTTGGTTGACCGATGGCAGTACGAATAA
>JAHEHJ010000017.1 GCA_024644655.1 Flavobacterium sp. | reverse complement strand
TAAAAAAAGGTTTTAGAGCACTTCTAAAACCTTTTTTTTATGCTATATCGCTACTTTTATATGGTCTATATTTCAACCTTTTACAAGTAAACTGCTAAAATTATACAATCCAAATCTAGTAGTTACTTTATTGACCTAATATATATCAATCTGTAACAGCACCTTACATTTAACACCAAACAAATTTGCCTTTTTATCAAGCCAAAAGCACTATTCAAACACCTATACACCTAGGTTAATAAAAAAAGAAACTTCACTTTAAAACTTAATGCTATACTAATCAAAAATAGAGTCCTGACTGTTTATTTAAATCACCATGGTGATTTGCTTAAAAGACCATGGTGATTTGCTCAAAACACCATGGTGATTTACAAAAAAGACCATGGTGATTTTTTTAAGTTGTATTTATTGCGAATTCAGAGCACATATAACGCCCATTTAAAAGAGCCTGATGAATATAAATTTTAATATTGATATTGACATTTAAAAAAATTTATGCTTGTAGCAAACTAAAATAGTTCAAATAAGAAATGCCATAAATTAAAAAACTCCAACGTTCTGATTAGCAAGTATAAAACTACAAGTCGTTTTTTAAATCAATCTTGATTATTTTGTAGGTTATTTACTTTTATTATTTCACTTATTATGCATTTCATCGATTATATATGCTTTTTAACGAGTATATAAAACTATAATAGTACTTTTGAAGTGTCAAATCATTCCGTGAAGTAATTCTTCACCAGTAATAATTCATAGATCCCCAGATATGAAAAATCTATTTGTACTACCCGGCACTCTCTTGCTATTATTAACCTATTTGGTTCCTATAACCAAAATGAATAGTCAAGATTTAAAATCTTTTAAGATACAGACTACCCTTCAAAAGGAATTTAAACCATTCGAATTAAGCACCAATGATATACCAAGTACCAACGATGGCTACTTACTTTGGGGGAGCAGTACTGCCTCTTCAAATAACGGAATCAAAAAATTAAAAACAGTTATAGACGAAGCTACGAACATCATAACGTATACAGACATTTTAGAGAAAAAATGGAAAATAGCAGAATCAGACACAGAATTAGGTATCAGCAAAATATCATTTGACGCCACCTTACTTTCAAGTCTACCTACACTTTCTGGAAACGATACGTATGTAATGGTTATAAGCAACAATAGCTCATTTTCTTTGAATGTAAAAACGGTGGCACTTTCCTCTAATGAAAACCGATTTGAGGTAGCATATAATTTCACAGCAACCGAATTCTTTACTTTTGGAGTTGCACACGAAACTGTTGCGGCAAGAAGTTTAAATTTAAACGGAACAGATGACGTATTAGAAATAGGAAATGCTAATAATTTGCCGAATCAATTCTCTCTTATGTTTTGGCTAAAATCCAATGGCACAGATGCCAACTCAAGTGCACGAACTATTGCTTCAAAATACAATGGCGCTACTGGTTATAAAATATTCCTTTCCAATGACAACAAAATAAACATCAATTGGACGGGGGGCACAACATTAACATCCAATACTGCACTTCCAAATGAGGAATGGCACAATATTGAATTCACCTACAATGGTTCTAAAATATATCTATATATAGATGGTGTATTTGATTCTAGTATTGCTACTAATGCGCCAATCAATACAAACAATATCTTTTCCATTGGTGCAGAATACAGAAACGAAACTGATATTCGAAATTATTTTAAAGGCGAAATAGATGAATATCGCCTATGGAATACCGTATTGAGTACGGAGCAAATTCGATTCATAATAAATCAAGAAATCGTAGAAGATAATTCAAAAACTAAAGGCTCTATTATTCCAAATTCAATCACTAAAAACGAAATTGGAACTTTAGATTGGGCCAATTTGATTGCTTACTACTCTATGAATTCATTTATTGGAACCTATATTAATGATGACTCTAACAACAATAATAGAGGTATTTTAAATAGTAATGATGGGAATATTGAATTTCAAACCGCTCCAATGCCCTATGTAACGATTCAAAACGGTTCATGGAATGACCCTGCTATTTGGGAAAATGGCGCTATACAACCTCTCCCATTTAGCCGCTCGATAACTAACCCCGCAAACTCAATTGAATGGAATATCGTTCAAACCAACAACAATATTACATCAACAGGAAACAAAATACTTTTAGCCCTATACGTAGCCAACAACACCTATTCTGCATCGAATAACAGTAAAGTTGAAATTACCCATTATTTTAAATTGGATGGAAAACTAGACTTAGTAGGAAAATCGCAATTGATTCAAGTTGAAAATAGTGATTATGATAGCAGCGGTATCGGAATAATAGAACGAGACCAAGAAGGACAGGCTAATAAATACAATTTTAACTACTGGTCTTCGCCAGTAAGCACATCAACCAACAGCACTAATAATAGTGGATATAGCGTTGCAAGTGTATTAAAAGATGGAACTGACCCCAATGAAATTCAAAATATTATTTGGACAAATGACATTAATAGTATGGCTGGAAACCCAATTACTTTGAGTAGCTATTGGTTATTCAAATTCCAAAATTTAAGTAATAATTACGCAAATTGGAGTACAATAGGCGAAAACGGCATCTTAATGCCAGGGGAAGGATTCACCATGAAAGGCAGTAACGCGTCTACTCCAACACAAAATTACACCTTTGTAGGCAAACCAAACAATGGTACTATTTCTTGTATTGTATCCCCAAACAATCTAAATTTATGTGGTAATCCCTATCCGTCTTCAATAGATGCCAATGCATTCATTACAGACAACATAAACACTATAAAAGGAACCTTATATTTTTGGCAACATTTTGAATTTAATAATTCACACAGTTCAGAGCTTTATAAAGGAGGTTATGCCACAAGAACTTTAGTGGGTGGCACTCCACCTGTTTACAGTTCTCAAGATTTCAACGCTAATTCAAGTACTCGATTACCCAATCGTTTTATCCCTGTTGGGCAAGGATTTTTTGTAAAAGGCACTACAACAGGTGGTGAAATTCTATTCAAAAATAGTCAAAGATTGTTTGTAAAAGAGACCAACACACAGTCCAATACCTTATTCAAAACCAATACAATAGTAACCGCCTCGGAAAATGAATTTGATAATTCAGAAGATGCATTTAGTGACGAACCATTCATGAAATTAAGATTAGGATTTGATTCGGCTGAACAATTTCATAGACAACTATTATTAGGTTATATGAATGAAAATGCTACTAGTACTATTGACAATGGTTATGACGCATTAATGATGGAAAACCATCCCGATGATATGTGTTTTATAAAACAAAGTCAACGGTTAAACATTCTTGGAGAAGGCTATTTCAATAGCACTGACACCTTCCCGTTAGGCGTTACAACTACCACTGATGGTATAGTTAAATTTTCAATAGATGCAACTGAGAATGTTCCTCAAGACCTACCGCTAATCATCCATGATGCAGTTACTGGATTTGACTATAACATTAAAGAAAATGCTTTAGAAATCCCACTAGCTGCAGGCAATTATGACAATCGTTTTTCGTTGCGATTCATTGGAACGAATTTAAGTACAGTCAACTTTGACCCAACAAATGGTTTATCTATAGTTCACTCACAAAGTGACCATTTAATTACGATTACGAACCATTTGAATTCCACTATAAAATCGGTTGTTCTTTACAATATTTTAGGACAAAGTATTTCTAATTTGACAGAAGCTACCCTTAATTCAGAATTGCAATTAGCAGTTCCCAAAATAAATTCGGGTAACTATATCATTAAAGTAGATACTGATAATGGAAGTTTTAGCAAAAAAATAGCCATTCTAGATTAATCTAAACTTCAATTCTTTATACTAAAATATGTTATTACTACTATTTCTAACTAGGACAATTTATCTAAGACACCAGACAAGGTTAAAGTCTCTTGTGCTCCGGAAACTAAGCTCTTCACTATAAACTGATCGCCTACTATTTCTTTTACTACAAAAGGAATATTTCGGCGTTCGGCATATTTAAATTGTTTGTCAATCTTGGCTGCCTCTGGGTACAATTCCGCTTTAAAGTTTTGTTGGCGCAAAATAGTAATGGCTTTCATTGCTTCGAATGCGTTTTGGTCGCCATTGTTTAGAAACAAAACTTGAGTAGTAGCGGTAACTGTTTCAGGAAACAAGTTCAATTCTTCCAAGACTAAGTAAATACGATCTAATCCAAAAGAAATCCCTACTCCACTCATATTTTTCAAACCAAAAATCCCTGTTAAGTCATCATAACGACCTCCACCTCCTATTGAACCCATTGCTACACCTGCCGGAGCAACCACTTCAAAGATAGCACCCGTATAATAGTTTAGCCCTCGAGCTAATGTAACATCCAAATCCAATTGTGCTTTTTGTAGGCCAAGGTTATTGACATTTTCACAGATAAATTTCAGTTCCTCAATCCCTTTCAATCCTTCCTTGGAAGTCTCAAGTAAGGTTGATAATTGCTCTAGCTTTTCTGACAACGAACCTCTAAAATCAAATAAAACTTGAACTTTTTCAAGTGCCGTTTCAGTAATTCCTTTTTCAATCATTTCCTTCTTAACACCTTCTTCACCTATTTTATCGAGCTTATCTAACGCTACGGTAAAATCAATCAATTTATCAGAAGCACCTATAACCTCAGCAATACCTGAAAGTATTTTTCGATTATTAATTTTAATAGTAACACCATTCAATCCTAAGGTTGCAAATACAGCATCATACAATTGGATCAATTCAACTTCTTGCCACAAAGATGTAGAACCAACGACATCTGCATCGCATTGGTAGAACTCTCTAAATCTTCCTTTTTGAGGACGATCGGCACGCCATACTGGTTGTATTTGATATCTTTTAAAAGGAAAATCAATCTCGCTTTGGTGTTGTACCACATACCGTGCAAAGGGCACTGTCAGGTCATATCGCAATGCTTTCTCTGAAATTTTGCTGGTTAGTTTTTTATAATTTACTGTCTGCAATTCCTCTGCAGGCACTTTATCAAGATAATCCCCCGAGTTCAAAATTTTAAAAATCAAACGATCTCCTTCTTCACCATACTTACCCATTAATGTGTCTGAGTTTTCAAAGGAAGGTGTTTCAATTGGTTGATAACCAAACTTTTCAAAATGAGTACGCATAATAGCAATAATATAATTACGCTTTGCTACTTCAATAGGTGAAAAATCTCGGGTCCCTTTTGGAATACTTGGTTTTTGTGCCATTATTAAAATCTGTGAATTAAGGATAACAAACACTCCATTTGCTATTGCAGTGCAAATATCTTATTTTTTAAAACTATTTTATACTTACTTATCAATATTCTTGTAACAAATGATGTATTTTAGTGTCAAATTAGGGATATGATTGGATTATTACGAGAAAATATTAAAATAGCTTTAGGATCGATACGAACTCAATTACTTCGTACCATCCTTACAGTTATCATTATTGCCATAGGAATCACAGCCTTAGTTGGGATTTTAACTATAGTAACGGCAATAGATTATAATTTAAATTCCAGTTTTGCCTCTATGGGTTCCAATACCTTTAATATAAATCAATATGAATCTAGAAGTAGAGAACATGGTGGCGATGAAGTTGAAAAAATAAACCCTGTAATTACTTTTTCAGAGGCTAAAGCATTCAAAGCATTATACAATTATCCTTTAACACAAACCTCTATCTCTTTTTCGGCTACATCAACTGCCGAAGTAAAATACGAAAATCAAAAAACAGATCCCGAAATTACAGTTTTGGGGGTAGATGAGTATTATACTACGAACTCGGGACTTGAAGTTACAAAAGGTAGAAATTTTAATGTATTTGACATATCAAACAATGTATACTCTTGCATTTTGGGTTCGGATTTTGCTACTAAAGGACTTTTCAAAGATACCAATCCTATTGACAAAATTATTTCAATAAGAGGCTCCAAATTCAGAGTGATTGGGGTACTTAAAGAAAAAGGATCTACTTTTGGGAATAGCCAAGATTTACGAGTATTAATACCTATACAAGTAGCGCGATCTCTTTTCACTATTCCCAATATCAATTATGCCTTGAGCACTATGGTGGAAAGAAAAGAATTACTAAACGAAGCTGTTGACAATGCTTTGATAACCATGCGAAAAGTTAGAAAGCTAAACCCAGTTGAGGATTCTAATTTTTCCATTTCACGAAGTGATGATTTAATAAATAGAATTGCTGAAATCACTGGTTTTTTGGGCAAATCAGCTTGGATAATGGGAATCATCACTATATTGGGATCATCCATTGCATTGATGAATATCATGATTGTCTCTGTAACAGAACGCACGCGTGAAATTGGGGTTAGAAAAGCATTGGGTGCTAAAAAAAGAACCATAGCTATTCAGTTTTTTATTGAAACACTAACCATTGGTCAATTAGGAGGTATCCTAGGAATTATTTTTGGGATATTCATTGGATATCTTATATGTTCTGCCGCGGGTTGGACATTTGTCATTCCTTGGAAAGCAATCATGGCCGCATTTACTACCAGTTTTCTTGTGGCTTTGGTATCGGGGCTCTACCCTGCGATAAAAGCCTCACAATTAGACCCAATTGAAGCATTGCGTTACGAATAAATAGCAGATATCATCCTATCGTTGCCATAGATATCTTTGTGTAATTCAATGGTGTTAAATCCATTTCCTTCAAATAATCGTAAAGTTTCAGCCCCTAAATACTGATTGATTTCAAAAAACAACCTTCCATTTGGATTCAAGTTTTTAGTTGCCAATTCAACTATCTTTCGATAAAACACTAAGGGATCATCGTCTGCAACAAACAAGGCTAAATGAGGTTCAAAACCCAATACATTCAATTTAAGTTCACTCTTTTCCAAATGACGAACATAAGGTGGATTAGAAACAATCACATCAAACTTCTGCCCCAAATCATTTGTTTTCAAAATATCAGTTAAAACAAAAGCAACATCAACCTTATTCAGAATCGCATTGTTTTGAGCTGTAACTAATGCTTTTTCAGAAACATCTATTGCAGTAACAGTTGCCTTAGATAAATTTGTTTTAATAGCAATGGGTATACAACCACTACCTGTACCAATATCTAAAATAGCAAGTTCAGCATTTGAATCACAATTTCGAAGTATTAATGCAACTAACTCTTCGGTTTCAGGACGTGGAATCAAAACATTTTCATTAACCAACATAGGAAGTCCATAAAACTCTGTTGCCCCTAGTATATATTGTATAGGTTTTTGTTTTTTTAAAGCTTCCAAAACGCTTTCCCAGCGCAACAACTGCAGTGCATCCATTTCCATTTCAGGATGTAAAGCCAAATCAATTCGTTTCTTTTGATGAAAACTCTCTAAAATAAGATAAAAGAAACTTTCAATTTCTAGTTCGTCATACAAACCAGAAAGCTCTTGTAGAAAAGTTGTTTTATAGTGTTTAAGTCGCATTTATAATTCTTTTATCATCCATACTGGACAAGTTGGATGACCGGTATTTCCTAGAGGTTCACAAAGGTATTCAAAACCCATTTTTTTATATAAATTTTGTGCAATTTCCATTTCGGGTAAGGTTTCTAAGTAACATTTTTCAAAGCCAAAATCAATAGCTTTTGCCAAACATTTTTGTATCATTTGAAAACCAATACCTCTTCCCCTTGCTCTTTTCAAAAAATACATTTTTTGTAATTCACAGATATTATCAGTGGTGTTTTGCAATTGACTTACTCCAGATCCACCTACAATTTCACCATTAATTTCAACAACATAATATTGAGCTCTAGGTGCATCATAGGTTTGAAACATAAAATCCAATTGCAAGTCAGCAAATGCTGTTCCTGTTTTTGGATAATCATCTGAAATAAAAACCTCTCTAATTACAGCAGCTATATGTGCATTATCTTCTGGCTTAATTTCTCTAATTATTATACCATCCATTCTAAAAGTAATGTCTTATTTTTGTGCTGTGAAGATACATGAAAAATATATTATGCGCTGTATCCAGTTAGCCAAAAATGGATTAGGCACTACCTATCCCAATCCATTAGTGGGGTGTGTTATTGTGCATAATACTAAAATCATAGGTGAAGGTTGGCATAAAAAAGCAGGCGAACCTCATGCTGAAGTAAATGCAATTCATTCCGTTAAAGACAAATCTTTATTAAAAAATGCTACTATATATGTTTCATTAGAACCATGCAGTCATTTCGGCAAAACACCACCTTGTTGTGATTTGATTATTCACCACAATATTCCCAATGTTGTCATTGGAACTATGGATCCAAACAGTCAAGTAGCCGGAACTGGCATCAAACGGTTAATTGATCATGGGGCTAAAGTTACCGTTGGCATTTTAGAGAAAGAATGCAATGAACTCAACAAACGCTTTTTTACCTATCACACTAAAAAACGTCCTTATATACTACTGAAGTGGGCCGAAAGTTTAGATGGCTATATAGCACCAATATCAAAAGACAAACAAGAACCTGTATGGATTAGTAATACCTATTCCCGCCAATTTGTTCACAAATGGAGAAGTGAAGAACACGCTATACTTGTAGGCACAACTACTGTCTTAGATGACAATCCTAAATTAGATGTTAGGGATTGGTATGGTCAAAATCCTATACGTATTATATTGGATAGAACTGGCAAAATAAACAGGGACTTCCATGTAAAAGATGAAAAAATCAAAACAATAATAATTACCGAACAAGAAAATCTTACTTCAACTAATCATCTTATTTTCGAAAGTGTTATCTTTGATAATCAACTATCTCAAAAAATTGTTGCTATTTTATATAAATACAACATTCAATCCGTATTGATTGAAGGAGGACAAAAGACCCTTCAAACTTTTATAGATGCATGCCTTTGGGATGAAGCGAGAGTATTTGTAGGAGACATTTTCTTAAACGAAGGAATCAAAGCACCCGTTTTAAAAGAAATGTCCACAACAAAAAAAATAAAAGAAAACCAACTTAAACTTTATATAAGCCATGATTAACGCTATTATTTTTGATTTTGGAGATGTCTTTATCAATCTCGAAAAAGAAGCTTCAATTGAAGCATTTAAGAAAATAGGATTGGACTGTCCGAACGACGATTTAGTCAATCAAAATGATTTATTTGAAAAAGGTCAAATTTCCGAATTACAATTTATAGAAAGTTTTCAAAAATACATCCCCAACGCTTCAATTGAAGAAATAGTAAAAGCATGGAATACTATTATAGGTGATTTTCCGCTATACAGATTAGAGTTTCTTCAAATGCTTTCTACCAAGTATAGATTATTCCTTTTAACAAACACAGACTCTATTCATATAAATCGATTTGAACATAAAGTTGGGATGTCATTCTACACCGATTTTTATAATTGTTTTGAAAAAGTGTATTATTCTTATGAAATGGGGATGCGAAAACCACAGCCTGAAATTTTTACTACTATTCTAAACAAACATGATTTATCAGCAAAACGCACCTTATTTGTAGATGATAAAAAAGCAAACACAGACGTAGCAGAAAGCCTTGGTTTACATGTGTGGAATTTAAAAGTAGGTTCAGATGACGTTGTTAATTTACTAGAACAAAAAAACCTTCCACTTTAAATCTTGAACACAAAAGACACTTATAAAACAATAAGCCAACCTTCTTCTGAAATTTTATACAAAGAAAAGAATAGCAAATTTTATGGATATGCTTTTCCAGTTTCAAATGAAGAGGAAATAAAAACACATATTGAACAACTACGAAAGCAACATTATGGTGCTGTACATTATTGCTATGCCTTTCAAATTGGCACCCAACCCATTTATTTCAGGGCTAATGACGATGGGGAACCGAGCAATACAGCTGGCATGCCAATTTATGGTCAAATTCAATCTTTTGGCTTAACAAATGTTTTAGTTGTTGTAGTTCGTTTTTTTGGTGGAATAAAATTAGGAGTTGGTGGTTTAATCTCAGCCTATAGAATAGCCGCACAAATGGCACTCGACGAAGCAGAAATTATAGAAAAAACTATTGACATACATTACATTATTACATTTGATTATAAAAATATGAATAAAGTAATGCGAGTGATAAAAGAAAAAAACCTTCAAATCATTGCACAAGACATGAATGAGAGTTGCCAAATTGAAATTGCAACACGAAAAAAAAATGCCGAATTAATATACGACATTTTTAATGTAATGTTTGAAATCGAAATAAAAAAAAGTTAATTATTTAAGACATCCATAATATATTGTGGGGGTACAATTGGCTTCCCTAATTTCATATCCACAAACACCAAAATAAATTGTGCTGTTGTTAATAACTCATTATTCTCATTACGTATTTCACAATCAAATTCTATCTTCACAGAAGACTGACTTTTGAATCGAGTGATGACAGTCAACAAATCATCATAACGTGCGGGTTTTTTGTAGTTAATAGTCATAGAAACTATAGGAAGCGCAATCCCACTCTCTTCCAACGACTTATACGAAACTCCTTTGTTTCTGAGCCATTCAACACGTCCCATCTCAAAATATGGAATATAATTCCCATGGTAAACCACACTCATCTGATCGGTTTCTGAATACCTTACTCTAACATTAATTTGATGCTCTTTCATCTATTGTATTTTGCGTTTAATCTATATTTTGAAATCCTATTACAACAATATTTTTAAAAAATCAATACCATTAAAATTTTTTTTAACGAATTTTATTCACATATTTGTTATCCCAAAAAACGGTAAGCATTTAACACTTACCAACATCAAAATAACCTATAAGTTTATTACAATAATTTTAATTTAACATGAGCAAAACTGCGCAATCGGTATGGGAAAACTGTCTTTTATTTATAAAAGACAACATTCAAGAACAAGCTTACAAAACTTGGTTTGAACCGATTAAGTCAGTTGAACTTACAGACAATGCATTATACATACAAGTTCCAAGTAAGTTTTTTTACGAATGGCTTGAAGAACATTATGTGAAATTATTGAAAGTTGCGTTAACTAAAGAACTCGGAAAAAACGCAAAGTTACTCTATAAAATTAAAATGGAAAACACTTATGGCAATAAACAACCGTTTACGGAACAATTGCCAAGTGCACACCGAAGCCCAATTAAATCTCAAGATGTTGATGCTCCTTTTAAAAATCTAAATCCTGAACTCAAAAACCCTTTTGTTATTCCAGGTATACGAAACTTAAAGATTGAGTCTCAATTAAATCCAAATTATAGTTTCGACAATTTTCTTGAAGGAGACTCAAATCGTTTAGCGCGATCTGCAGGTATGGCCGTTGCCAATAAGCCTGGAGGAACCTCTTTTAACCCTTTATTAATTTTCGGAGGGGTTGGATTGGGAAAAACGCACTTAGCGCATGCTATTGGCGTTGAAATAAAAGATAAATATCCAGAAAAGACTGTACTTTACATATCAGCTGAAGTATTTACACAACAATATATTGATTCTGTTAAGAAAAACAACAGAAATGATTTTATCCATTTCTATCAATTGATAGATGTATTAATCATTGATGATGTTCAATTTCTTTCGGGAAAATCTGGAACTCAAGATGTATTCTTCCACATTTTCAATTACTTACATCAAAATGGAAAACAAGTAATATTAACTTCTGATAAGGCCCCTGTTGATATGCAAGATATCGAACAGCGTTTATTATCTCGATTTAAATGGGGATTGTCTGCTGAATTACACCAACCTGATTACGAAACTCGTATTTCAATTTTGAAAAACATTCTTTATAGAGATGGTGTGGAAATGCCTGATGAAATCATAGAGTATGTTGCTAGAAATATAAAATCTAATGTCCGAGAATTAGAAGGCGCTATTATCTCATTAATAGCACAATCTTCATTCAACAAAAAAGAAGTTACTTTAGATTTAGCGAAAAGCGTAGTTGAGAAATTTGTTAAAAATGTAAAACGCGAAATATCTATAGATTACATTCAAAAAGTAGTTTCAGATTATTTCCAATTAGACATAGACACTCTGCAATCTAAAACAAGAAAACGTCACGTTGTACAAGCCCGTCAACTTGCCATGTTTTTTGCTAAGAAATTTACAAAATCTTCCTTGGCGAATATTGGTTCTCAAATTGGAGACCGAGATCACGCAACGGTATTACACGCATGTAAAACAGTAGACAACTTAGTATCTACTGACAAACAATTCAAAAAATTTGTAGAAGATATTCATAAAAAATTATCACTATAATTAGGTTTTTAACTAAGTTTGTCGCTTAGATATTCATATTATGTCCGTTAAAATTTTAATGGTTTGTTTAGGAAATATTTGCCGATCACCATTGGCAGAAGGTCTTTTAGCATCTAAACTACCTAAAGAAACTTTCCTTGTAGATTCTGCAGGTACTGGTAATTACCACGTTGGCAAACAGCCCGATCAACGTTCGATATTAGTTGCCAAAAAAAACGGATTAGACATTACAAATCAAAAAGCCAGACAATTTTCACCCAAAGATTTCGATCTTTTTGACTACATCTATGTGATGGATAGTTCCAATTATGACACTGTTATTTCTTTAGCCAAAGATGAAAATCAAAAAGCTAAAGTTGATATGATTTTAAACTATTTATTTCCTGGTGAAAACGTAGATGTTCCCGACCCATATTATGGATTGCAAAATGGATTTGACATGGTTTATGAGATGCTCGATGAAACTTGCGACATATTAGCCAAACAACTATTAGAAAAACATCCATGAAATCAGAAGACAGCAGAGGTAAACTATATTTAATTCCAACTACCTTGGGAGAAATGAATCCTCATGATGTATTACCACAAACAATTAAAAGAGCTATTGATTCAATAGATGTTTATATCGTTGAAAATGAAAAAACAGCGCGTAGATTTATTAAATCTGTACATCCTGAAAAAGCTCAAACAATATTAAAGATAGCTACACTAAATAAACACACCGAAATTTCCGAGCACTATACCATGATAGCACCTTGCTTAAATGGAACAAACATAGGACTCATGAGCGAAGCAGGCTGCCCAGGCGTAGCAGATCCGGGTGCCGCAATTGTCAAAATAGCTCATGAAAAAGGAATTCAAGTTATCCCACTTGTTGGACCATCTTCTATACTTTTAGCCATGATGGGTTCTGGAATGAATGGACAAAGCTTTGCTTTTAACGGTTACCTTCCAATAGATAAAGGAGATAAAAAATCAGCATTGAAGAACTTTGAAAAACTATCTTTTGATAAAAATCAATCCCAAATATTTATTGAAACACCCTATAGAAACAATAAACTAGTAGAAGATTTGCTACAAACATTGCAACCTAACACCTATTTGTGTATTGCTACCGACATTACTTTACCTACAGAATACATAAAGACACATCGTGTGGCTGATTGGAAAAAAATAAAGGTCGATTTACACAACCGACCTACTATCTTTATAATTCACAAAAGTTATTAATCAACTTTAGCATTTCTAACCGCTTTAATCCCTTGTGTCTCAAAACCACCAAAATCTCTTATATAGGATTTAACAGAAGTTCCATAACTATCCCTACATTTTCGTTTTCCGTTTGTATTTAAAAATCGTTTAACGGAAGCAGTACCTCCTAGATGTGCTGCAGCTAAAATACCGGATTCTGTTATTTTTACTCCACCTATTATTTTACCTTCAAAAAAAGAAATATAATTTTTAAGTTCATATTTATTTTTAGAGAGCAAAGTAATGAACGCCTCTTCTTGCAATTCGTGATTTATTAAAAAATTACTTTTATCTTCAACCCCTATTGATTTTAAGGTGTTTTTACCAAATTGATATTTCCCCACATACCCTAAAGAATTAATTTTACCATACCTACCTTGAGACTCTTTATGAGCAATAGCCTCTTGATAGCTGATGAAATATTTACCTTTATAGGGTGTCTTGACATCTAAATACGCAATGTAATCTTGGGTTGGAAAAACATAGAATAGTTTTTCAGGAATAACAACAGTTGACTCACTGTTATTTAAAGAATTGTTTGTTTTAAAACCTAAGCTTATAAAAGCTACGGTAATTAAAATTGAAAAGTAGAATACTCCTTTTTTTATCATTTAAAGTTATTTCTCAAGCGCTGTCACCGACATGAAATTACCGGTGCAAATATACAATTAAATTTATAAAATTGACTATCAACTAGTTAAACTTTATTAAAAGTAAATTAAATGCAGTCTAGCCCCCCCATTTCCTTTGATTTCAAACGTTGGAGCCGGTATTTTAATTGTATTAAAAACGGATAAAAGAGTCTTAATAAAATGAGACTTTGTTTCAATTTTTGTCAAATCAACGTCAAAACTAATATAAAACTGACGGTATCTATCCAATTGACTTGTATTGTCAATCACTGTAGAAACATCACCTGAAATCATTCCTTCTGCTCCATAACCTAGTGCCAAATTCAACCATTTAGGAAACTCTTTTGCCTTAGTAAAAGAATAGATATTAGCCGATAACCAATACGTTTGACCATTATAATCTTTTAAAATTTGCTCTTGTATAGAACTCCCTAAAACATCGGGACGCAATGAAGCATAGCGTGTTGCATGAAAAGAAAACTTAGGAATAATTCTTTGCTCATGCCAAACTAACTCTTGTGACACATACAAAGCGGTTCCAGACACATTAGCCAACACATCACCCATTGAAGCACCCCAATTTGAAGAAAACCCATCAAACACCTCAACAGCAGACTGAAAAGCCAAACCTAAAGTAGCCCCATATAGTAGCTGACTCTTTTTACTACTACCACTCCATTTCATAGCATTTGCTCCAAAACGACCTAATTGATACGATGAAAAAACATGGCCCATTTTATCCATTTGCAACCATTCATTATTATCATTGATAAAATGAAATTGAGAACGAGGATAATCAGCATACCAAATTTGATTTAATCCAATCAATGTGGCAGAACCAACAACACTTTCAGTCAAAACAACTGTATGGAGACGTTTAATTTGTAAAGTATCTGCGGTTTTAAAAAAATTCCCTTTTGACTGTTGAGCCAAAACACTATTTGAAATAAATAAACACAGGATTATGTTGAATAGAAATCTCAATAAGTTATCGTTTAGTACCTTGTGCATTGATCCAAGCCACGTATTTTTTTCTATTCACTTCATGTTGAGCTAAGTTAGTGGCAAAAGCATGATACCCAAATTTTTCTACACTTGCACAGAAATACAAATAATCATGTTTATCAGGAGTCAACACAGCATCTATAGCATCTACATCTGGCATCGCAATTGGCCCGGGAGGTAAACCTATATTTTGGTAGGTATTATAAGGAGAATGAATAAACAAATCCGCATACAAAACCCTTTTAATAATTTGTTTAAAATTATTATCTCTAAGTTTTAAAGCATAAATAACTGTTGGATCAGCTTGCAAAGGCATTCCTTGTTGCAATCGATTTAAATATACCCCTGCTACTGTTGGACGCTCATTCTTCTTTACTGTCTCTTTATGAACTATAGAAGCCAATGTCACAACCTGTCCGGGAGTTAAATTTAAAGCATTTGCTTTAGCAATTCGGTCTTTTGTCCAAAAACGATTGTATTCCTTAAACATTTTTTCACGGAATTTTTCAGCCGAAATATTCCAATAAACCTCATAAGTATTCGGCAAAAACATAGCAAAAACGTTGTCTTTTGTAAAACCGTTTTTCTTTAAAAAAACAGAATCACGAAACGTACTTAATAACTTTGTGGTATCAGGTTCAATTTGACTGCACAATCGTTCACATAAATCTTCCAATCGTTCTTGATTATTGAAAGCCAATTGAACTGGCACATTTCTTCGCATAGACCCTACCAATTGGAATGCACTCATACCTTTAGTTAATAAAAACCTGCCCGACTTCACATGTGATGTATAAGAACGAAAAGTTGCCATTATTTTAAAATCTGACATATTACTAACATATGGAGATATAATTTTCTCTACATCTTCATATTTTGAATCTGTTGGGATTTGGACAAATACCTCCGCATCATCAAAACTTGTATTTGAAGTAAAAAACTTTACAAAAACTACAAGTAAGATTAGCACAAAAAGGCCTCCGATACTTTTTAATATTATATTTTTTCTTGTATTCAAAACCAAAATATTATAGATTATTGTTTAATCAACTGAAAAAGAGCCTCATCTTGAAAAGAATTATTAATATAATTCCAATCCTTTTTTATCCCAATTCTTTCGAAACCAAATGTAGCAAAAAGTGCTAAACTCGCTTTATTTTCTGCTCCTATATTTGCAAATAATTGATGTAACTGTAATTTTTGAAATGCAAAATTTATCACCAACCCTAATGCTTCTTTACCAAAGCCATTTTGTCTATTCAATTCATGTTGAATTATTATCCCTACACCCGCGCGCCTGTTTTTAGGGTCAAATTCAAACAAGTCAATTAAACCTATTGCCTCTAACGTATTATTTTTACATATCGCTAAACGTAATTGTTTTGCTTCATAAATATCTTGATGTGCATTTTCTAAATATTGTCGAATCAAAAATTTGCTATACGGAGTATAAGTATTGCTCATTTCCCATATCAATTCATCATTCTCTATTACATATATAAATGCTAAATCTTCAGGCTCCAAAGCTCTTAAATAAACTGTTTCCCCTTGTAATGTTACCATATTATTTCTCCTTCAAAAACAAACGTAGCTGGTCCATTTAAAAAAACATCTGAAAATATAGTTCCGTTTTTATTGAAAATTACTTCTAGTTTTCCTCCCTCCACATCTAATTTTATATGATTTGAAGAAGAAATGCCAATTGCATTCATGGCAATTGCAGTAGCTGTAGCACCAGTTCCACAAGACAAAGTCTCATCCTCCACTCCTCTTTCATAAGTTCGTAGAGCAAAATGATTATTCGAAATTTGTTTAACAAAATTCACATTACTTCCTTCTTTGCCATACAAATTAGAATACCGAATATTCGCTCCGTTAGTTTTTACATCAAATCCTTGAAGTTCCTCTACAAGTATAACATGATGAGGAGAACCTGTATTCAAAAACACATAATCTGATTCAACTTTCACATCAGCCACATCTTTCATTTGTAACGAAACAAATCCATCCTCTAATATAGTAGCTTGATGCAAACCATCGGTAGCTATAAAAGTGACAGTGTCACGAATAATGTTTAATTTTTTTGCAAAAGCAACCAAACATCTTCCCCCATTTCCACACATTGAACTTTCATTTCCATCGGAATTATAGTAAACCATTCTAAAATCAGTTTCAACATCACTTTCCAGCAAAATCAATCCATCAGCTCCAATTCCGAAACGTCGATCACACAACTTTTCAATTAAACACTTATCCTTCTTAGGAAAAGCACCATTTCTGTTGTCAACCATCACAAAGTCGTTTCCTGTTCCTTCGTATTTAGCAAATTGTAGTTTCATAATAATTTTAAGTAAACAAATATAACAAATATTAAGATTAACTTAAAAAGTGTTAAACGAGCGTTAAAGACTAGGAATAGAAAATTAGAATCTCACTAATTTTACTTCACAATAATTAATACAATTTAATGATTATGAAACGAATTTCAAGTTTATTTTTAATTTCCTTATTAAGTGGAGCAACTACTCTAGGCGCTTATAAATTATTTATCGAAAGTAAAAACAATAGTGATTCTATTGTAACATTAGCGTCAAACAATCCTACTAGAACTGTAGGCTATTCAGGACAAGGTGTCGATTTTACTGAAGCAGCAGAAAATGCAGTCCATACAGTAGTCCATGTCAAAAATGTATCGGTACGAACCATCTCCAATCCAATTATGGAATTTTTCTATGGTGCCCGTGGTGGACAACAACAAGAACAAATAGGTACTGGTTCTGGAGTAATAATTTCCGAAGACGGCTACATAGTAACCAATAATCATGTTATAAAAGATGCTACTGAATTAGAAGTAACATTAAACAATAATAAGTCTTACAAAGCAAAACTGATTGGCACAGATTCAAAAATGGATATCGCACTTTTAAAAATTAATTCCGATGAAAAATTACCCTATACTACTTTCGCAGATTCCGATCAAGTAAAAGTTGGAGAATGGGTTTTAGCTGTTGGAAACCCCTATAACCTTAACTCTACTGTTACTGCAGGAATAGTCTCTGCAAAAGCTAGAAACTTAGAAAACAACGGATTACAATCATTTATACAAACTGATGCCGCAGTAAATCCTGGAAACAGTGGAGGAGCATTAGTAAACACTCGCGGTGAACTTATAGGAATCAACACTATGATTTCTTCTCCCACAGGTAGTTATGCTGGTTATTCTTTTGCGATCCCTTCCAATATTACACGTAAAATCATTGAAGACATAATGGAATTTGGCGGAGTTCAACGAGGTATATTAGGCATTGAAGGCAACGAATTAAACAGTAAAGTCTCCGAAGAATTAGGTGTTAAAGATACAGAAGGATTTTACATCAATAAAATCACAAAAAACTCAGGCGCTGAAAAAGCAGGCTTACACAAAGGTGATATTGTCAAAAAAATTGATTCACAAAAAATAAATACTTATGCTGAACTTACCGGCTACATCAATACAAAACGTCCAAATGACAAAGTTGTTGTTACATTCATTAGAGATGGGGAAACCAAATCTACTTCAGTTACTCTAATAAAAAACGATTCATTTACTACTGAATTTAAAGGTCTTGAACTCGAAAACATTGATGCAACAGACAAAAAGAAATTCAAAATTGACTATGGAGTACGCATTAAAGATATTAACAATGAAAATTTAGAGCCATACCGATCACAGTTAAAAGGAAGTATTATTTTATCAGTAGACAATGTAAAAGCTACAGATTTAGAAACTATATCAAAATTCCTTAATAACAAAGACGAAAAACAAAGTGTCAGTATTCAAATGATCAATGGAATAGGACAAATTATTCAAATTATCATCTAATTCAACTTACTTATATTTCCCTAAAGCCAGTCTTAACCGACTGGCTTTTTTATTTAAAAAAAAGTTACGAAATCGTTTTCGTAAAACACTACAATTTTATACTTTTGCGCCAAATTAGATTTCAAGAAACAACAACTACAACTTTATTTCAATTTTATGAAGAGTAACAAATTATACGAAAAGGAATTATCCTTTCAAGCTGACAGAAGAAAAGCAGGAGTAGAATTCATTAAAATAATAAGTGATTTATGGTATGACAAATCCATCGAATTAGTGCTTTTTAGAAATCAATTAATTGATAGAAATGTCAGCGACATAATCAACTTACATGAATATGCAGGCGAATTTGTTCAAAAACCAATTAATGTTTTTGACACTGTGGAAATTGCCAATGCAATTCTTAATTTAGATTTACCCCCTTCTAGAATAGACATTGGAAAATTAACTTATGAATTTCATTTAGAAGACAATAAATACCATGATGCCAAAGCATTTGTAATAGACAAATTACGTAATGCAAAAGACTCAAAAAACATCCAACCCAAAGATGTAGTATTATATGGATTTGGGAGAATTGGACGCTTATTAGCTAGAGAAATGATGAGTAAAATTGGCAAAGGACAACAATTACGTCTTAGAGCTATAGTTACTCGTGATCGTAATGACGCCTCTTCTTTAGAAAAAAGAGCTTCATTATTGCGCTATGATTCTGTTCATGGTGATTTTGAGGGCTCTGTTCAGGCCGATGTAGAAAACAATGCTTTAATTATTAATGGTACAACTGTACATATAATTACTGCAGCATCTCCTGAAGAAATTGATTATACTAAATTCGGAATAAAGGACGCATTAGTGATTGATAATACGGGTGCCTTCACAACTGAAGAAGCTTTAAAAAGACATCTAACTTCAAAAGGAGTAGATAAAGTATTATTAACCGCACCAGGAAAAGGAGTGCCAAATATTGTTTACGGAGTAAATCATAACGAGTATAATCCTGACGAAGTAAACATTTTCTCTGCTGCTTCATGTACAACCAACGCTATCACTCCAGTTTTACAAGCTATTGAAGAAACTCTTGGAGTGGTAAAAGGACATCTTGAAACAATTCACGCCTATACCAACGACCAAAATTTGGTTGACAATATGCACAAAAAATACCGCCGTGGACGTGCTGCCGCACTAAACATGGTCATTACTGAAACTGGAGCTGGTTCAGCGGTGGCAAAAGCACTACCTAGTTTGGCAGGCAAACTTACTTCAAATGCAATTCGTGTTCCTGTTCCAAATGGTTCCTTAGTCGTATTAAATCTTGAAGTAGGAAAATCAACATCAATAGATGAAGTGAATTCCATAATGAAAAAATATGCTTTAGAAGGCGAATTAGTGGAACAAATAAAATATTCTTTAAATAACGAATTAGTTTCTTCTGATATAGTAGGTACTTCTGCACCTTCAATCTATGACAGCAATGCAACTATTGTTTCAGGTGATGGACAGAATATTGTGTTATACATTTGGTATGACAATGAATACGGCTATAGTCATCAAGTAATACGATTAGCAAAATACATTGCAAAAGTAAGACGCTATACTTATTATTAATAAAAACTTGCAAAATGATTTCAAAAGCCTTGTTATCCAATTAGGGTATAACAAGGCTTTCTTGTTTAGTATATATCAAACAACAAACCTTTGAAAAAAATAGCCCTAATACTTCTGTTATACTCCTGTTTTGCCTTCTCTACTGAAGACCCTAAAGTTATAGTATATAATCATGGTCAAAACGGAATGGAATTAGTTGCTAAATCAAAAAACGGAACCATTATCATCAGCACTTTTAATGCTAAAATGACTATTCGACAAGACATTGCTCGAAAAATATTCGACTTATACAAATCAACCCCAATTGAATCCAATTCAAAAATAAAAGTAAAAGGAGAAGAAGCTTGCGTTACAGGAAAATGTGTCATTCGCAAAAAAAAGGATCTAGTAGTAATTGATTTCTATTATCAAACCGTAGAATGGAATTCAGGACAAATAGAAATTTACAAAAAACCATAACAAAGATATACAAATAATATACCCCCATAAAGTCTAAACTTATGGGGGTATTTTTTTATAGCTTATTTAAGGTTACGCTTTTCCTGCCGCAATTAAATTTAAAGCAGAACCAGCAACAAACCAACCAATTTGACTCTCATTATAAGTATGATTAGCTAAGATAATATCTTTTGAACCATCGTCATGTATAAATTCTAATGTTAACGGTTTTCCTGGCGCAAATGTGGTTAAGTCTAAGAAATTAATCACGTCATTTTCTTGAATCTTATCATAGTCAGCTTCATTAGCAAAAGTCAATGCAAGCATTCCTTGTTTTTTCAAATTTGTTTCATGAATACGAGCAAACGATTTAACCAATACAGCTTTCACGCCTAAGAAACGAGGCTCCATTGCAGCATGCTCTCTTGAAGAACCTTCCCCATAATTTTGATCGCCTACAACAATTGTTGGAACTCCTGCAGCTTTATAAGCACGCTGAACAGCTGGAACTGCATCATAGTCTCCTGTCAATTGATTTTTAACTTTATTCGCTTCTTGGTTATAAGCATTTACAGCTCCTATCAACATATTATTTGAAATATTATCTAAGTGTCCTCTAAAACGCAACCAAGGTCCAGCCATTGAAATATGATCCGTAGTACATTTTCCAAAAGCTTTAATAAGCAATTTAGCACCTGTTATATTTTTACCATCCCATGCATCAAAAGGAGCTAATAATTGTAACCTATCAGACGTTAACGATACCGCTACTTGAACTGAAGAACCATCAGCAGCTGGAGCTTGAAATCCAGCATCCTCTACATCAAACCCACGTTTTGGCAATTCATCTCCTACAGGAGGATTCAATTTCACAGCTTCTCCTTTATCATTTAAAAGAGTATCCGTAAGTGGATTAAACGATAAATCTCCTGATATAGCCAATGCCGCTACCATTTCTGGCGAAGTAACAAAAGCATGTGTATTAGGATTCCCATCAGCACGTTTAGAAAAGTTTCTGTTAAAAGAATGTACTATTGTATTTTTCTCCCCTTTATCAGCACCTGCTCTATCCCATTGACCAATGCAAGGTCCACAAGCATTAGTAAAGACTTTAGTTCCCATTTTTTCAAATGTGGCTATAATTCCATCTCTTTCAATAGTATATCTAATTTGTTCAGAACCTGGGTTAATACCAAATTCTGCTTTTGGAGAAATTCCATGAGCAACAGCTTGTTCCACAATAGAAGCAGCACGTGCCATATCTTCATAAGAAGAGTTGGTACACGAACCAATCAATCCCCACTCTACCTTTAAAGGCCAGCCATTAGCAGCTGCTTCTTCCTTCATTTTAGAAACTGGAGTTCCTCTATCTGGAGTAAATGGACCATTAATGTACGGCTCTAATTCTGATAAATTGATTTCAATTACCTGATCAAAATACTGCTCAGGATTCGTATATACTTCGGTATCACCTGTTAAATATCCTGCTACTTTATCTGCTGCGTTTACAACATCTTGTCTTCCAGTTGAAGCTAAATAACGTCTCATTGAATCGTCATATCCAAAAGTAGATGTAGTAGCCCCTATTTCAGCACCCATATTACAAATCGTTCCTTTACCAGTACAAGACATTGAAGTAGCACCTTCGCCAAAATATTCAACTATAGCACCAGTCCCACCTTTAACAGTAAGAATATCTGCCACTTTCAAAATGACATCTTTTGGAGCAGTCCATCCGTTTAATTTACCTGTCAATTTAACACCTATCAACTTTGGAAATTTTAATTCCCATGACATTCCCGACATTACATCCACAGCATCGGCACCTCCTACTCCAATAGCCAACATTCCTAAACCACCTGCATTAACAGTATGTGAATCGGTACCAATCATCATTCCTCCAGGGAAAGCATAATTCTCCAATACAATTTGATGAATAATCCCTGACCCTGGTTTCCAGAAACCAATACCATATTTATTAGAAACTGAAGATAAAAAATCGAAAACCTCTTTTGATTGTGAATTGGCTACAGCCAAATCAGTAGTAGCACCTACTTTAGCTTGAATTAAGTGATCACAGTGTACTGTGGTTGGTACTGCTACTTTGCTTTTTCCAGCATGCATAAATTGCAATAAGGCCATTTGAGCAGTAGCATCTTGACATGCCACTCTATCAGGTGCAAAATCAACATAATCTTTACCACGGGTAAAAGACTGAGAAGGTGTCCCTTCCCATAAGTGTGAATATAAAATCTTTTCAGATAATGTAAGTGGACGCCCAACTAATTCTCTTGCTTTATCAACACGAGCAGCCATTGTTGCATACACTTTTTCAATCATTTCAATATCAAAAGCCATAGTTAATGTAGTTTATTTGTTTGCAAAGCAAATTTACGAAAACGATGTACTTCTAAAAAGATTTTACTAGAATAAGTTAAACACAAGTACTGTTTTATGAATAGCTAATTTTTACAGGGTGTTTATTATTGAATCTCTATTTAAAACGGTAAAAAATGAAAAATATTAACTTTTATCCCTCAAATCCATCATTGGCTTCTCATAATACCGATACAACAAATAACTCAAAAAGAAGGAAATACAGACATATCCAATCACAATTCCAAATACAGATATCCCATTTTGCATGTCATATTTAATAAAATATTTCATCAATTGTAATACAATACTATAATGTATAAGATACAACGAATAAGAAAGCACACTGATATACACTATCGGTTTATAAAACTTTGATGGCCCTTGATTCCAATCAGACATTAGTGGTAAAAAACAAGCAACCGCAATTGAAACTATCGGTAAATAAAAAACATTCCACAACATTGGATTGGTTTCAATATACAATTTAAAAAAGCCTATAGCTACAAATTGAAAAATCAAAATAAACACTCCTAATAAGGCAAAATACAGCTTAAAGTGATTCCATTTATTAGTATAATTATAGTACAACCAACTACACAGTACCCCAATAAAAATACTATCCAAACGAAAAAGCACAACTGCTTTTAATGACACATTCCATGCCGCTAATGTATTGATAGGCGAATTAAAATTATATCCAATTTTAGTTCCAATAAATAGACAAATTAAAAATAATACTACATATAAAAAGTATTGATTTTTTCGCTTCTTTGAAGCGACTCCACCAATCATAACTAATAAAAAAGGCAAAATCAAATAGGCATATTCTTCTACTGAAAGACTCCAAGATTCTGGAAAAAAAGGAGACATGGTAGAGCAGTTATTTTGTAAAAACAAGAAATAATGCCATACTATACCGGGTGAATATCCAATATATGCAGCTATTCCAATATTAAGAAACAAGATCAAATAATAGTTGGGTAACGTTCGGAACCATCTTCTTTTTAAAAACGTCACTACACTTTTAATTTTAAAATCTTCTTTAAGATAGATTTGATAACAGATTTTTCCAATCAAAAACCCACTGAGCACAAAAAAAGTCTCGACTCCCATAAAGCCAGACAATACCATCAATTGATGAAACATAGTATTGCCTTCAGGATATATCCACACACAATGCCCGAACAAAACCATAATTATAGCTGTAGCACGCATTACATCTAAACCAAATATCCGGTTCTTGTTTTGAAACTCAATCATATAAATGTATTTTTGTCTTATGACAAAATCAAAGATATATAAATTTTTAGGAGTTCTATCCATCTTGGGTGTATTGAGCATCAGTTTCGGTTATTGGCAATTACCTAATCGCCATAAAGCTATTGTGAAATCCTACCTGTTTGAAAAACTAGGCTTAGTCAATCCCAATTGGAAAGTTATCAATAAGATAGATACTTATAAAATGATTTCTCCTGAATTTTATATTGATGGAATCTATAAATCTATGGAGGGTCCAAAATCAACTAATTTTGTTCAACTTTCACAAGACTCTACACTTTTATGGCTTACAGAATTTCATGTTAAAGCACTTGATGCTAAAACATTAAAAGAAGTCTCCAAAGATTTCATTTGCCATACCAATGTTGATTTTAACGATACCAAATATTATAGTGGTTTTCATTTAGAAAAAAGAATAGGCACTCAGTACCCTCGATTGACCTCTCTTTCACACGGCATTGAAAATTTCAGTTTCCCAAAAGGCTATGGAGTACCTATGAAAGGAAATGAAATACTTTCTGTAACAACCCAAGCCTTAAACCATAACATACCTGACGCCAATTTTTGGATTAGACATGAAGTTGATATCAATTACAGTCATGCCAAGAACATAAAGCCCTTAATGAGTCGCACTGCTTTTATTATGATTCCATATGATAAAAATGACCCTTATAAATGCCCTACTGACCCTCAAAAAAATCAATGTATACCTGTAGAAACTAAAAACCACAGTTATGATGATGGCAAAGGCAACAAACTCTCTGGACATTGGGTTATTCCTATTGGCAAAAACAGCTATAGAAGTACAATAAACAATCAACTACAAATACAAGATAGCTTAAGACTTCATGCTGCTGCTATTCACGTACATCCTTTTGCTACTGAAATCACATTATACGATTCTACATTAAAACAAATCATTTTTACAAGTAAAATTATCAATCATAAAAACAAAATTGGTCTCACGAAAGTCAACCCTTTTAAATCAGAGAAAGGAATATGGATGTACAAAGAACATCAATATGAAATAATACTAAAAGTCAACAACACCTCCAAGTCAACACAAGACATGATGGGAAGTATGTTTTTATTTTTCTATGACAAAGAATTGGATGTTTTTTTACAAAAACCTATAGTAACTTACTAATAATAACTTCTTCTGTGATGTTTTCAGCGTCAGCTTTGTAATTTTTAATAATTCTGTGACGCAGAATACCAGTAGCCACTGCTTTAACATCTTCTATATCTGGTGAATATTTTCCATGGAAAGCGGCGTTGGCTTTTGCAGCCAATATTAAATTCTGAGAAGCTCTGGGCCCAGCACCCCAATCCAAATAATTATTGACATAATCTGTTGCCAAAGGACTGTTTGGTCTAGTCCTACCTACCAATGTCACGGCATATTCCACTACATTATCTGCCACAGGTATGCGGCGAATTAAATGCTGAAAGTCTATAATTTCTTGTGCTTGAAACAATGGATTAATCACTGGCTTTTCATCAGAAGTTGTGCTTTTTACTACTTGCACCTCTTCGTCAAAAGTGGGATAATCCAATTTAATAGCAAACATAAATCGATCCAATTGGGCTTCAGGCAATGGATAAGTACCCTCTTGTTCTATTGGATTTTGAGTGGCCAATACAAAATAAGGTAAATCTAATTTATAATTGTGCCCCGAAATCGTCACTGCACGCTCCTGCATAGCTTCTAACAAAGCTGCTTGAGTTTTTGGGGGTGTTCTATTAATCTCATCTGCCAATATAATATTAGAAAATATAGGCCCTTTTATAAATTTAAAATGACGATTTTCATCTAGAATTTCACTTCCTAATATATCAGACGGCATCAAATCAGGTGTAAACTGTATGCGTTTGAAATCCAACCCTAATGCTTGTGATATTGTATTAACCATCAATGTTTTAGCCAAACCAGGGACTCCTACTAATAAAGCATGTCCTCCCGAAAATATACTTAGTAAAATTTGATCTACAACAGCATCTTGACCTACAATGATTTTAGATATCTCTTTTTTAAGTTCAATTCGTTTTTGAACTAACTTTTGAATAGCTTCTACGTCTGACATAACTTTAATTAGAATTTAGCAAGAAAAAAGGATATAGTACCAATTTTAATACTTTGATAATACACTATTTTTTCAACCAATTATTGGTAAATATACAATCTCTATATTCACCATTAACTTTGATATAAGTCTCTTTAATTTTTTCTTCTGTCCATTTAGCGATTGCCTTGATTTGCTTTTCTTTCAACGCTAAATCTTTAATTTTTATATAATCTTTTGCATAATCAGCCTGATGCTCTTCTATTCTTTTAGTAACGGTGATTATTTTATATTTCTTTCCAGCACGTGGATCATCGTCTAATATTGGAGAGGTAATAGCGCCATTTCTCAAATTAGATACTTCACTGTATAAACTCGGATCCATTTTGGTTAATTCAAAATGGGTGTCTTGTGTTTTAGGGTTTATCAATGTACCACCATTGGCTCTAGTTTCCTTCTCATCAGATAAGGTTCTTGCTGCTTCCGCAAAAGAAATCTCTCCCGATTCTATTCTTTGTTTGATTAAAACAATTTTCTCCTTTGCTTCTTTCAAAGACTGGTCAGACACTTTTGGCATCATTAATATATGACGTAATTCAACTTCTTGTCCTAATATTTTTTCAACCATAATGATATGATACCCATATTCTGTTTCAAAAGGTTCTGAAATCTCACCTTCACCCAAACTAAAGGCGACATCTTTAAATTCTTTTACAAATTGTGTTTTACGGTTTATCTTGTAATACCCTCCATTAGAGGCTGACCCTCTATCATCAGAATATATTACGGCTCTGGTTTTAAAACTAGAACCCGCCAAAACTTCCGACTTAATTTCCTTTAAACGATTAATCACCCTTTGTTTCTCTTCATCAGATACCTTAGGGGCTATAACAATTTGAGCTACTTCCATTTCAGCACCAAAAGATGGCAATTCTCCAACAGGTATTGCTTTGAAAAAATTACGTGTTTCCTCAGGTGTAATCTCTACACCATCAATAATTTTCTTCTGCATTTCAGCACCCAATTTATTAGTTTTAATGATATCAAACAATTCCGTTCTAAATTCATCTTCACTATTCTTTTTGAAATATTGGATTACTTTTTCCATAGACCCCAATTGCTCCACCATATAATTCAACTGATCATCCATTTTCTCTTTCACCTCTTCATCTTTCACAATGATACTATCCTGAACGGCTTGATGAGCATATAGTTTCTCTTCCAATAATTTACCCAACATCTGGCATCTTGTAATGCCTTTTACAGAATTTCCTTGACTGGATAATTCTAAAAAAGATTTATCAATATCTGAATCTAAGATGATATAATCACCTACTGTAGCAATTACTCCATCTACTTTTTGCTTGTGTCCTAATCCTATAACGGCTTTAGTTTTTACGGAGTCTTTAATTATTTCTTGAGCACGAACACAAAACACAGTACAAAGGGTAATAAATAAGGTAACTGTAATCTTGCTATTAGTATATTTCATAATCTTTATTTTTAATGGCGTCATCTGTAATTTCTTTTTCAAATTTCTTGATCAATTCTAATTTTCTTTTATTCAATAGTACTTCTTTCAAAGTAGGTTTAATATATTCAAATGGAGAAATCTGATTTTTGCCAATCACATTAGTCACTTTTATTAAATACACATTTTCTTTGTCTTGTATTTCCGATTTTTTACCTGCCTGAATAATATCATCTCTATTTTCTGGATTTACCACAGGCAACTTCACATAAACTTGACTCATATCCACCCAAACCGTATCATTCAAAGCAAAACTTTTACACTGCATTGTATACGTATCCCAAAACTTTTTATCCTTTTTTGAATAATCAAAAAACTTTGAACGGATTGTAGAAAACCGAGGGTTATCTTTTAACAAATTAACATATCGCAACCGAACCAATGGCCCATTTGTTTTAAAGTTTTCTTTATTTTCTTTATAATAACGCTGCAACTCTTCCAAACTTATTGCAGTATCTACAGTTCGCTTTACCACATCCTCCAAATAGGCCTTGGTATATAAATCAACTTTATATTGTTTCAACAAAGAATTAAACTCTCGTTCTTTAGACTCACTAATATTTCGCTCTGCCGCATCAATCAATAATTTTTGACTTGCCCAACGATCAATAAAATCATGAACTAACAAAATGCTATCTTCTTTTGATGTCCCTGTAGGAACCAAAGTAGCAATATCTTGCTTATACAAATAGTTTTTCCCTACTCGAGCTATTGATTCAGGTTTTTTATTTGGCTTAAAAAAAGTACATGATGAAATCAGCACAACAACCAATAAAAACACACTAGTATTAAACCTACTAAGGATGCAATTGTTTTTTAACATGATCAAAAGCTTCCTGATTAATTTTTACAACAAATTCCTTTTTCAAATTACTAACCCAGTTTTGCTCTAAATATTGCTGATAATCATTAACAACTTTGCCTTTACATTCTTCTAATGTCTTAATCCCTTCCGGCAAAACTTTATCAACCTTGGTAATAAAATAATATTCTCCTTCTTTAAAAATAGGAGATATTCCATTTTCAAATTTCATCCCTTTAGGCAATGCATCATTCCCTTCTTCAAAAGTTCCACTATTAGTCATTACATTAACGACTTTATCTGTATTAAGTTTTGCCTTAATATCTTGCAAACTTGTATTCTTACTTACTAACCCCAATGCTTTTTTAATAACATCCAATTGAGTTGACGAAATAATGGAAACATCTACACGTTTTTTCCACAAATGATCCATTTTATGAATTTCATAGAAGGCCTTTAACCCTAAAGTATCTGTTTTTGAACGCTCCCAAATTTCTTTCTCCATCAAATCAAAAAGCAACAAGCCATCTCTATACTCCTCCATTACATTTGCAAATTCAGGGTATTCTTTCTCTAAATTTTCATCATAGTATGCCGTTAATTGTTCTTCTAAGAATTTTGCATAAGCAACATCTACCAATTTTGCAATTGGCTTCATTTTCAATCCCGATTTTTGTTGTTTATCCACATATTCTAAGAATGTTTTGCCACTAATTTTTTTATCATTTATTAGTAACAACGGAGCTTGAAACGTTTCAACAGTTGCAGGAACAGTCCATTTTGAATCATAAAAATCATCGGTAACCAACTTACTTAAAGAAGCATATAACTTAGCGTCTTTTTTATAGGTGTATTTTTTCTTTAATTTATCATTTAATGAAGCTACTATTTTTTTAGAACGTTCATCTTTTCCAATTTTAGATTCTAATTCTGACTTCATTTCATCATAAGTCTTAACAGGGTGCTTCTGAATCAACTTAAGAATATGCCATCCAAACTGAGATTGAACAGGCTCTGAAATATCATTTGGATTTTTTAAAGCAAAAGCTACGGTTTCAAATTCTTCTGAACTCAATTGACCTGAACCAAATTTATTCAACACACCTCCTTTAGAAGAGGAAGACTTATCATCAGAAAATTGTTTGGCTAAATCTTCAAACTTTTCACCTTGTTGTATTTTTTTATAAATATCATTGATAGTGTTTTTGGCTTTATCTTGATCTGCATCTTCTGGTTTTGGGTTCAAAATCAATATGTGAGCCACAGTAACCTCACCTGGATTAGGTCTTACAGCATCTACTTTAATTAAGTGAAATCCGAAACGAGTTCTCACAATTTTCGAAATTTTACCAACCGAAGTCTTGTAGGCCGCACACTCAAATGGATATACCATTCTAAAAGCTGTAAAATAACCTAAATCTCCTTTATTCTCCTTAGCAGAAGGGTCTTCTGAAAATTGCGCTGCAAGATCACCAAAATTAGCACCTGCTAGAGCTTTCTTACTAATCTCTTCAATTTTACGGTAGGCTTTTAAAGTATCTTCAGGAGAAGCATTTTCATCTACTAATATCAAGATATGAGAAGCTTTAATTTCTTTTTGCAAACGAGTGTACCCTTCTTGCATTAAGTCTTCCGTAATTTTAGTATCGTTGAAATAGTTTTTAGCCAACTGACTTCTATACGATTTTAATTCGGTTTGGTATTGAGAGTTATTCTGCAAACCAAGCACATAGGCTTTGTTAACTTTTAATTTGTAACCCACAAACAATTCCAAATATTGATTTAAATCTTTTTGCGATTCATCTTTTACTAAATCCAAATTCTTTTTGTATACCCGAGCAAATTCATCCGTATAATAAGGTTTGTCATTGATAGTAAAAAGAGTCTCTTTTGTATTAGTCTGAGCATTTCCTATTGCAGATATTGCCACTAATAATCCGAAAAACAATTGTTTGATATTCATTGCTAATTAATTTCTTCTTTTGAATTAACAGTTAAAATGTTGAATCTTTACTTATATATGCTGACATTCAACCTAACAGCATAACAATCAACAAAAGTAACAATTCAATCACATTATACAAGATTCACGGCTACTATTAACAAAATTTTATTAACACGAAACGCCACTAGCGTTCAACCCAAAAATTACTTCTGGATTGCATATCTAAATAATGAGTAAATAATAGTATTTTTGCAACCTATTTATTGAAAATCATGAGTTTTTTAAAAGAAATACAACGACGCCGAACTTTTGGAATTATTTCGCATCCCGATGCAGGTAAAACGACCTTAACCGAAAAACTACTATTATTTGGAGGGGCTATTCAAGAAGCAGGAGCTGTAAAAAATAACAAAATCAAGAAAGGGGCAACTTCCGATTTTATGGAAATCGAAAGACAAAGAGGTATCTCTGTGGCCACATCTGTTTTGGCTTTTAATTACCAAAACAAAAAAATAAACATCCTAGATACACCAGGACACAAGGATTTTGCTGAAGATACATTTAGAACCTTAACAGCAGTTGACAGTGTAATTGTTGTCATCGATGTAGCCAAAGGAGTTGAAGAGCAAACCGAAAAACTAGTTGAAGTTTGCCGCATGAGAAACATCCCAATGATTGTATTCATCAACAAATTAGATCGGGAAGGAAAAGATGCCTTTGACTTAATGGATGAAGTAGAACAAAAATTAGGACTCAGCGTAACTCCACTAAGTTTCCCTATTGGTATGGGGTATGATTTTCAAGGCATATACAACATTTGGGAACACAACATTAATCTTTTTAGTGGTGACAGCCGCAAAAATATTGAAGATACTATCGCGTTTTCAGACATTAACAGCTCCGAATTAGAAAAGATTATTGGCGAAAAACCAGCAGTCAAACTTCGTGATGAACTCGAATTAATTAAAGAAGTGTACCCTGCTTTTGACCGAGATCAGTACCTTAACGGAACTTTACAACCCGTCTTTTTTGGTTCAGCTTTAAATAATTTTGGTGTTCGAGAATTACTAGATTGTTTTATTCAAATCGCTCCATCGCCTCGCGCTAAAGAATCTGAGACACGCTTGGTTAAACCCGAGGAAGATAAAATGAGTGGCTTTGTGTTCAAAATTCATGCAAACATGGATCCTAAACACCGTGACCGTCTTGCATTTGTCAAAATTGTTTCCGGCACCTTTGAACGAAACAAACCTTATACTCATGTCCGTTTAAACAAAAACTTGAAATTTTCAAGCCCTAACGCCTTTTTCGCTGAAAAGAAAGAAATCGTTGATATTTCTTATCCAGGAGATATTGTGGGGCTACATGATACCGGTAATTTTAAAATAGGCGATACTCTAACCGAAGGCGAAATGATGAGTTTCAAAGGAATCCCTAGTTTCTCACCAGAACACTTTAGATACATCAACAATGCAGACCCTTTAAAAGCCAAACAACTAGACAAAGGTATTGACCAATTAATGGATGAAGGGGTTGCCCAATTGTTCACATTAGAAATGAACAATCGTAAAGTGATTGGAACCGTTGGTGCGCTACAATACGAAGTAATCCAATACCGTTTAGAACATGAATACGGTGCCAAATGTAGCTATGAGAACTTTCCAGTACACAAAGCATGTTGGGTAAAACCCAATGACCCTAAAAGTGAAGAGTTCAAAGAATTCAAGAGAATCAAACAAAAATTCTTAGCCCACGACAAATATGGGCAATTGGTTTTCTTAGCCGACTCCGAATTTACTATTCAAATGACACAAAGTAAATTCCCCACGGTAAAACTATTTTTTACATCTGAATTTGATTAATCCTTAAAATAAAACTAACAATATTTTCGCATTGATAAATGATTGCTATATTTGTAAAACCGAATTTGTAAAAAGAACTATGAAAAAATGTATTAATTTCTCAATACTTGCGGGTTTATTCCTTTTGAATACCGTGATGTATGCACAGCCTGGCGGTGGCACAGGTGGTGGTGGATTAGAAGGTGATGACCCTACTCCTCCCGCACCTATTAATGGTCAATTAGCACTCCTAATTCTTAGCGCTCTAGTTTTTGTTTTCTACACGTATAAGTCTAAAAAAGGTAACGCATAATAAAAAAACCTCCAAACAATTGGAGGTTTTTTTATGCCTTTCTATTTCATATTTCAATTCTACTTCAAGTATTTTCTGTTATAATTAGTCCAACTATATAAAAAAAGCCTCTCTGTTTCCAGAGAGGCCTTCTTTTTTATAAGCAATTTACTTATCGTTTAATCACACGTAATGTTTTTACTTCATTACCTTGTGTTACCACAACATTGTAAACTCCT
>JAHEHJ010000038.1 GCA_024644655.1 Flavobacterium sp. | reverse complement strand
ATAAAACCTGCAAGCCATTTGTCTAAAAGCCAATTGAATATTTTTTTCGACATTTGTTATTTTTTTAATTCTTTTACCATTTCCGCAACACTATTTAACACCTCTAATATTGGTCCCTTGTCACCGTGGTTTTTACTTTCCAATGTTTCACTAGGATTATAGGAAACTGTTTCTACAACAATTGTGAGGATTTTTTCATTGAGTTTTTGCCCCAATTCAGTATCTCCTAACTCTTCTATTTCCTGCTTTAGACCATAATATATTTTTGCTACGTCTTCTTTGAACGCATATTCTTGTTGAAGCCTTATGTTTTGGCTTCTTTGCTTACTTGCATATATCGCTAACCAAACTGCACCGCCTAGAAATGGTAAGTTTCCTAAAGTGTATTTCCACATATCAGCAAGGTTGTGTTCGGAACTTTCAAACGCAAAAATTGACAATGTCATCATTGATGCGATTGAAATAATGAATGTTATAATCCAAAGAATATTGGAAAGATTGAACGAGTTTTTGTGCTCATTGAATGCCTGAGCTAGTGCAACTGTACTTGCTCCTTTGAGCAATCCCTCAATTTCCTCAAATAGTTGTTGTTGTCTCGCATGATTAGTATGGTATAAGGTATAAAGGTTATTTACATATCCTTCGACTTTTTGTTTGATGCCTTTCGTTTCAGTGCCGTCTTCGTTTTGAACACCTAATAATTTATTTTGGTAATCTATTGTTTCGTTCAGTATTTCAATTATTTCGTTTTTCTTTTTTTCAAATGCTTCCTTAAAGTCTTCTATGGAATCGTTAAGTATTTCTCCATTGTTGTCCTCTTTAAAAATGGTTGAATGAATACTTTGAATACTGTCTCTAATTTGCTCTAACTCTGTTTCCGTTGTTTTGAATCTTTCAATTAATGATGGTGCTCCCTCTTTGCCAGCAATAAGATTTTCTTTTAATTTCTCAATTGAAGCCAAAGATGTTTTTGCCTCTTCTTGAAATTGATTGACAATTCCCTTTAAGTACGCTTTTTGTCCCTTTGTTAGTTCTTTTTCTTCTTCTTTTGTCATTGTCGTGTGAATTGATAATAGTATAAAACTTATTGTGATGCCTTCTAGTTCGTTTTAAGTGGTAGATTTGCTATATAATGAAAAATAGCATTTCAAAAGTTGTAGGGTCACCGAAATAAATAATAGTCATTAACCCCCATTCCTTGTGAAGTTTATGCATGGCAGATTTTTGAATTAAGAGGTGCCGAGAATAATCTAGAAAATGCCCTTGAAACGCTATTGGCTGTTGTCTGGTTTATCATGAGTGATCAAGTATGATTTGAACAGTTAATCTTAATCGTGAGTATGTAAATAATTCAGTCTACACGGGCCTCTTGAGTAGGAACATCAATGCGTAAGGACAAAGTTCCCCATCGCCAACTATTAACACAGCTTGGCTCGACGCATAATCTCGTTAGTGAATCGAAATGTGAATCGAAAGTTGTTATCGCCCGTTTCTTCAACTACATAGGATCCACATTGAAAATCAGTGCGAAATAGGGGATACGCAAGGAATATATTCATTATACCACCCAACAAACTGAAATAGCAATTATTTATTTTCATCATCAGATTTGTCAAATGATTTTTCAATTTCTGCCATTTCTGTTAAAACATCATTTGTGGAATAAGTTATCATTTTTTTTTGTGTTTCATCTAAAATTATTAATCCTATTCCTGTAATTAATGAAACAAAAAAAATAACCCACGTTGTAGGCATCACCCAACTCTCTATTTTTTCTGCAGTATTGAAACCTATTATTGAAAAAATTGCAGAAGCAAAAACACCAAATGAAGCTGATGAAAGCAACAGAAATAAACTTTTATTTGGAATAATTCCAATTACTAATCTTTTGATTCTTGACCAATCAGTTTCTTTTATCGGATATACACCTTCTTTTTTTGCTCTATAAACAACATATTCTTGGCTGAATTTCAAATCACTCATTGCCGCTCCCTTCCCTTTTTTCTATGTCTGGATTTTTAGGATCAACTAGCCCAAGTTGAATAGCATTTATCATTTTTGTATTCCCACAATACGTGCATGATATTGTTATCAATGGTTTGATTGCTCCACTTCCTAAAACTGTTCGTCCACCATGAAATTCTCTTAATTCAAAAAAGGTATCATCAATTATCCAATTAGGTTTACTGCAAATTTCGCAAACTTTATTATTCCAAACTTTATTGAGCTTCGTTACTAGTTTGTCTTGTTGTTCTCTGTTTAGTTTCATTTATTTTTTGTTTTTCTTGCTTAATGCATGAATCAAAGCCACCTTTAATTCAATTGAAGTTCCGTTAGAGACATGGTACTTGGATTGTATAAAGGAACTGCTTGAGGGTGTTTTAAAAGCAGATGTTATCCATTGAGATTTTATCCCAGAATACAACCCTAGCCCCAATCTGATCTTTAAACCTGAAGAGTTAATTGCTTTATTATAATCAGCAATTATCCCGAATAAATGATTGTCTACATAATAATTTTGTTTAGTAAAATATACTGGCATTAATTCTTGGGTTGACTTAAATTCCTTTCGTGGATAGGCTGTTAATTGGATGGTGTCAATAAAAAAAGGATCCCAATAATTAAAAATGAATCTATATCCAAATCCTAGGTTAAATGTATTTTTTTTGTTCAAAATTGGCCAAGTACAATTAAGTTCCGCTAAAAGGAAATTGCGTTTTAAAACTAATGGCTTAAAATAATATTTCGGAACTGAGTAGCCAGCAACGTTTATGCGTATATTATTTTGTACAAAACCTAAACCAGCATTAAGAGCTACTTTCGAAATGCGTTTTTCAATAAACAGTGTTGCTCCATTACCTTTTGCCCATGAATTTCCATTAAGCTCTTGATTATATTGAGGATATCCCTGGTATTTGTCACCAAATTCATGATATTGTGTACGGCAAATGGGTAGTAAATAATTACCTCCTATTATTGTCTGTGCTGATGTTGATTTGCCTATTAAAGATAGACTCAACAATAGACCACGGCTAAAAATAAAATTTCTCATAAGCATTAATTTCCTTCCCACCAATCACTTACTAAGTTTAATTCAGCTTGAGGAAATGTATAAATTTTAGAAATTCCCGATTGCTGTGGAACTCCCAAAAAATCATTGCGACTTGGAACGCAAGAACCATAAATGTCTTGTTTTGAATCGAAAGTTAGTTTTATGTCAGAGCAATAAGACGGTGACATTACTTTTGACCATTTCTTTCTATTGTCCTGTTCAAAGAGGACGATATAACAAACGCGATAACTCGTCCAGTCATCAGTATTGTCACTTGGGGGATAGAAAATTACAGCGACGCCGTTATTCATAACCCCCTTAAAAGTAGACATTTCATTTGTTGAAAACCGATTTATCAGTTTTCCAGCATATTTTGCGTCTCCACAAGATTCACCGGGTAGACCGAATTTGGCGGCAACGTAGGCAACGTCGCCTTTGCCCCATTTTTCTTTCTTTGTGGTAACTTTAACGCCAGTGATAACCAATTCTAGCAGTGTTCTGTTTCCTCTACGATTCAAATTTGGCTCTTTTATTTTTATTTTATCACCGTCGTTACCTATTATTTGTTTACTAGGATTCCCTTCGCTATTAACACGTTCATTGATCATGACAACATAAACGGGGTATTCAGTTGCATATTGTTCGGATACCGAGATTGAAGTTTGAAGTCCTGAAATCACTTTATATCCCGGCAATATGTCATTGTCATCAGTATTAATAGCAACGACATGATTCAAATTAATATCATAATTTTCTATGTTTGGAATTAAAATTTGAGCATAATACGTTTCGCCAAAATATGGAAATCCGTTAATTACCTGGTTGATTAAATAACTATACTCGGGATTTGAAGAGCCTTGAACTGAAGTTTGCATTAAATTTTGTAGACTGTAGCCATTCGCTGTGAATGATGCACTTATATCTTTAAATAGGGCATTGTCATCTCCGTCAAATGCTTTTGATACTTCCGTCTGAATAATCTCTCTATATGCCTTGACTTGCATTACTTGAATCATCCCTAATGCTCCACATTTTACTATTGAGTCATACAAATCCTCATATTGTTGCGAAGTTCTTGGTGAAGTAGAAACTGTTGACATGATAGACTCGGATTCATTTGGATTAGAAGGTTTTGGATACGAGTTTTCTTTAGTGCAAGAAACCATGATAGAAATGGACAAATAACAGGTCATAATTGCTAAAAATTTGTTTTGTTTTTTCATTTTTAATTTATTTTAATTGTTTGTTTTGAGTTTAATTAGAACTAATAATCAGATTTGAATTTACTCGTGGTAAGCCTCAGAGATTTTCATAGCATATATTTAAAATGTGATTAGCCCTAAAAGCGCTACCGAAAATAATTTGGCAAATATTCCTGAAACACTAAATCGGTTGTCTGAAATACTGGGAAGAGGTAATCATCTTATTAAATGTACAGTTCCACTTTTATAGTGAATCAGATTGTTTTTGTCTTTATATGTTATTGTCCATGGGTATACACCAAGTGGACAAATCAAATTTTGGTAAGTACCATCCCAAGACTTCGAATTATCAATGAGTAAACTTCCCCACCTATTATATATTTTCATCGATAATTCTTCAAATTCACATTCGGTCCAAATGGAAAAACTATCATTTAAATCATCACCATTGGGACTAAATGAATTGGGAATGTAAACGGGGCATTCGCAATCTTCAATTTGCACGAAACACGATTCAATACTGTAACATCCGCTTCGTTCGATTCTCAGCCAATAATGTCCTGTTGAACCAACTTCCATGTTCTCACCATCATAGCCGGTATTCCATGTGTACAGATTATCAGCTCGCGAATCTGCAGGCTTGAGCTCAATAGGTTCGCATGCCGTAATTGTATCAATCAGAAAGTTGTCCTCTATCCTAATGATATTAATGCTGTCTTTTATTTCCTTGAATAACCCATCAGAATACAACCGAACAATAGGGTGATATTCTCCTGCTACGATGTATTTATGTTTAACATTGCTATGTAATGACGTCTTGATAACGTCATTATCTAATTTAAATACGGCTGAATCCAAATTAGATTCATTAAGTTTAAAAGAGGTGCTGTCGCCAAAGCAAAGGGAATCTATTGAAAGATTACAATCTACATAACTTACTTTCAAGGTGTCTAAAACGGAGCAATTATCATTAGTGGCTCGAACAATTAATGATTCAGGGTAAGATACTTTATATTGACTCGAACTGTCTTTGTTATTCCAGACAATTTTAGTGCCCATAGAGTCCGTAATTTTCAAATTCAAAACTTCTCCTTTACACAGTAATGTGTCATTTCCAAGTTTTGGTTTGTTTATGCTCATTATTTTGATCTCCTTGGAAATAGTGTCATTGCGGCTTCTGTAATGTAAAATTGTTGATGTCTTAAATACACCTGCGGTGGTATATTTATGAAGACAAGAGTTAGATTTATTGATTGTGGAATAACCATCTCCGAATATCCAAGTGATGGAATCCGCCCTGTTTCTATGGATTTTAAAACATATCGATGAATCTTTACAGCCGTTTTCAATCTCAAAGTAAGGTTGAAGTATATAATCAATACAGATATTTGGAATGCTGAGATTGTAGGGTCTATTATTAAAGTGAATGTAGTCTATTCTAAAATCACACGAGATACCAAATGAATCTGGATTCATGATAGATGAAAACCCCTTTCCTGAGCTTGTATAGGTGATGAAAATTTGACCATGAGGAGTAATGCTCATGGAAGATGCATCAGATAGAGTTTTATAAATGAATGTTGAGTTGTCTTTGTTTAATGTGGAATTAGCCTGAATGCTGTCTATGTTTACTTGGTAAATGCCCCTTGATACTTTATCGGTTAAAAAACGGGTTGAATTACCCATGATATACAGAAAAGATTCAGAGGGTGAAAATTCTAAACCAATACTTCTAAAATATTTAATAGACCGATAATTGGACAACGTGCCTTTTTGATTGTCAAAGTCGTAAATACAAATGCTTTCATCCACCCCTGGAATATTACAAGACATCAAGGCGACGTAGCGGCCATTTGGAGATATTTTCAGTTGTGAAAAACCAATGTGTTTTTGAGGCAGTACATTTTCTCTTCTATGAAACTGTAAGCCATTTTCATTCAATCGATAAATTAGTAAATTAGAGGTGTTCCATTCTGGAAATATTATCCAATATCCATCGAAACTAGAAGCTTTTTTGGCTGTGACAGAACGATTAGAACCATAGGCTAGTTTTGTGGTTTTGGCCAGAATGAAGTTGTTTTTATTTTTAGGGTCTGGTATTATAGTTGAGTGATAAACTCCATTTACATTTGAATCTTTTCCATATTTTCCAACGAAATAGCTTGAAAAAAGATGAATGACACTATCATCTTTTAATTGCAAGAACATAGATGATTGTTCCCCATTGCCTAAAATTCTAGTGCCATTGATAATGGGATTATGCTCAGTGTTCCAAGCGTTAGATCCATCGGTATAAATTACTAGGCTATCATCCATTGCAATAACGCTTGTGCCACCATTGAGTTTGGTTACGCCATCGTTTAATTTTAGAATTGTTTTGTCACTAAATTTTAGGCCTAAAGAATCGTTGAAATACCAAATATTGCCTGTGTGCTGAGCTTTAGAATAGCTACAACATAAAATGGTTACGGCAATTAGAGCTATGGATCTCATGTAGATTAAGTAGATGGGGAGAAATTATATTTTTTCTCCCCATGGTGCTCAGTTAATATTGATTAATAATGAAAATCTACGGAATACTGTCCAGGGCCTACTAGCATCATAGTTACACAAACGGTCTGGCTGTTGCAAATAAACCAACCGCAGTATGTACCACCATTTGGAATTTGGGTAAATGATAAATTTGTAGGTAAGACAAAATTTCCGGAAAGTGGAGGTGTTTCCACGACCATGAAGCAGGGGGCATTGCATTTCGAGGGGTTGCAATTTCCTCCATCTCCTGCGTTGGGGAGAATAGATTTAATTTCATAGACCTGATGGGTAGTCCAAATGCCGAGTCCGTTTGCAGGTACTACATTTGTCCCTGGACCGTAAGACTGAATCAAGTGGTCAGTGTAATTCGTTTTGTAATTCCACCAAATTGCTAGGTCACAATCTGTTGTGTTCCTGAAATCAACGGTGTAAATTGGGCTGCAAAGACCAAATTGTTGACCTCCGGAACTGCCGAGTGGATTTGGACATTGTCCTTTTGAATGCAAAACTCCAGAAAGAGTAATTAAGAGTAAAAGTAATTTTTTCATTTATTTTCGATGTGTTTTTTTGTTATTTTTTTATATGTAATTAACAGTAGTGTCCCGTTAACTTTTTTTCAATCCTCGTAGTGCCCAATAAAAACAGGCTTTGACAGCGAAAATAAGTTTTTTCGATTTGAATTTCCCAAAAATTGTTCATAGACTAGATTATGA
>JAHEHJ010000032.1 GCA_024644655.1 Flavobacterium sp. | reverse complement strand
CTTTGTTTTTTGGAAATAAATAAGGCCTTAAATCCCTACTGGGATTAGAAAATGCACTCAATCAATTTGTTTAGATTTCTTACCCAAACTATTTTCTATATTTTTTAGTTATATATATAGCGTATATATAGCGTATATATAGCGTATATATAGCGTATATATAGCGTATATATAGCGTATATATAGCGTATATATAGCGTATATATGTCGTGTTAAACATACCAATCATTCCTATCAAATCCCTATACTAACCAAACCTACTCTATCAAAGTTTCAAACTTTGACAGAGTTAGAGGTATAGAAGGACACGTATTAATTTGCGAAGGTGTTTTTGGAGCTATATTCTATTTCATAATTGGTTTGATAGGCAGCTAAGGTTTGACTTAATGTTTCTTTTTTTTATAATCCTCAGTACTAGTGAATATTATTTCATATTTTTGAAAAAGTAATCGATTGATCTCATTCATGAAAAAAGCAATTGCTTTCCTTTTCGTCTTATTCTCTTTATCCTGTCAATTTGTGGATAAGAAAGTGCCATCTGAAAAAGAATTGTTTGATAAGCAATTAAAAGAAATCAATTGGAAAGATGTCGACGAATATCCTTCTGTAACCGATTGTGAAAATTTAACCAATGCAGTCCAACGCAAACAATGTTTTTTCGATTTTTTGCAAACAACTATCACTCAGAAATTAGCATTGGATAGTTTGGTGTCTAAATCTTCTAAATTGGATACTATTGAAGTTAAAGTAACTGTCCAACCAGATGCATCCTTGCTTTTTGAACCCGAATTTCCTAAAGATTCCGTAACCTATGATGTAATCAAAATCGATAGTATCTTACATGCACGATTAATCAATTTCCCAAAAGTAAAACCCGCTATAAAAAGAGGCATTCCCGTAAGAACTCAATTTGTATTGCCAGTAATTATTAAACAAGAATAGGTTTTCTAATACCTTCTGTTCTTCCATGAAAAAGGGCCTATTAAAGAGTAAATACCCACCATACTGCTAAACAAAGGGTAAATTAGACTACTAGATAGTGGAAGTAACCATTTTCCTTTTAAAAGGTATTTATTGGCTTTGAATAATAAAACATAATCCACTACATATTTAATTAAAAAGACTTTCACCAATAGACTCCAATCTAATTGATCTGTAACCATCAAACAAAAACCAATCACCAAACTCAAATTCATAAGCAATACAACTACAGCTAAAAATTGGGCATACCTACTTTGATACCCACTGGTCTTACTAGCCCAACGAACGCGCTGCATAAAGAGTTGGTGTAAATCGTTCTCGGGTTTTGTTTTTACAATAGCAGCTGTGTTTTTTAAATAGTGCACTTGATCAGGAGAATGAACTACTGCCTTTTGCAACAAGAAGACGTCATCTCCACTGGCTATTTTGTCGTTTCCGTTAAATCCATCCAATTCCAAAAACAAGGATTTGGTGTAAGCAAAATTAGCCCCATTACACATAAATGGTTTCCCGATGCCAAAACTTCCCATAGTAACACCTTGTAAACTCAATAAGTCCAATTGCTGAAACTGATGAAACCAGTTGTTCTTTGTTTTATATATCACAGAACCTACAATCATTTTAGGTTGATGGATTTGAATATAATTGTCTATTGTTAGTAACCAATCGGTTTTCACAGTACAATCGGCATCAGTAGTAATGATCCAATCGTGTTTCGCAATGGGCATAGCACGGGCTATAGCATCTTTTTTGGGTGAATTAGACAACCGTAGGTTTTCTAATAATGTCGTGTCAATAGTGTTATGTTCAATCCGCCATTGTATGCATACACGTTCAGATGTATCAGTAGAAAAATCATCCACCATGATAATTTCAATCAATTCATGGGGATAATTGAGCTTAGAAATGGACTGTAAAAGCTTAGGAAGGTTCTTTTGCTCGTTCCTAAAAGGCACAACTAGGGTAAATGCAGTTTTAGGTTGTATATCGGTTCTTTCAAAGGATTTGAGTTGATGGGTACCTCTAATTAATTGAAGAAGTAACACCACATAAATCAATAATAGAAACAATAATGTATATGAGATTAATTCCATTTGGGCTTAAATTTTAAAACAAAATAACTTCCAATACCAACCGGAAGCACTACATTCAAAAACCACATAAGAGTGGAAATGAATACTACAATCCATTCATTAACGCCTAGTTTCTCAAAGAAATAAACCGCAATACTTCCCTTTACAGCAAAATCTAAAAACTGAAAGCTAGGCAAAGAAGAAGCCAAAAAATAAACAGATGCAATCGTAGCCATCAGGGTTGGATAAGGTAAATCTACATCAAATGCCAGAAATAAAAAATAATATTGATGGGAAAACACCAAATAACGCAACGTCCCTAATACTATATTTTTTCGGTGAACAGCTTTAGGAATAGCATTGATTTTGTGCACCAACTTTTGAAGTGAATACCCTTTTATCGTAACTTTTTTTGAGAGATTAGCAATAGCAATACTAAAACAACTTGCTACTACAATACCGATAAACCATTTCCAATAACCTAATACCAATAAGCCTAAAGTGCCCAAAACAATAGTCAGCAGCATTTGGACTCCATTGCAGATTAAATTGAGAAATATAATTTTCTTAGCCTTTACTTTTTCAAAATACAATGCCTTACCCGCATATTCTCCAAGACCATTAGGTGTAAATATTCCAGCAGTTAGAGCTCCTAAAACTTGTTTGCTGGATTCGCCAAGGGTTATGGGTCTAATGATTGAAACCAAATTTTGCCATTTTAATATTTCAAGATAGCGATTGGCCACACTGAAAGCAAGCAAGAATGCAATGCCAAGAACCGATTGTTTTTCTTTGAGTAAAGCGATGAATTTGGGCCAGTCTAATTTTTCATTATAAGCAAGTTCATTGTAAATGAAATAAAAGGCCGCACATACAATCAAAAGTTTGATGATAAAAACAGCGAATTGCTTAGCTTTGTGTGAAATTGAAATCATTGGTGCAAAGAAAGTAAAACTTTGAACTTGAATCTTGAATCCTGAAACAAATATCTTTTGGCAAACGAACGCATCATATTAGGAATCGACCCAGGAACTACCATTATGGGGTTCGGCTTGATTAAAGTAGTAAATAAACAAATGGAATTCCTTCAGCTAAACGAATTGATTCTAAGTAAGTATGATGATCATTATACCAAATTGAAAGTGATTTTTGAACGTACAATCGAACTCATAGAAACACACCACCCCGATGAAATTGCCATAGAAGCGCCTTTCTTTGGCAAGAATGTACAATCGATGTTAAAGCTTGGAAGAGCCCAAGGTGTGGCTATGGCAGCAGGGTTGTCAAGACAAATTCCCATAACAGAGTATGAGCCTAAGAAAATAAAAATGGCCATCACCGGGAATGGAAACGCCAGTAAAGAGCAAGTGGCAAAAATGTTGCAACAACTTTTAGGGTTGAAGGAACTTCCTAAAAACCTCGATTCAACGGATGGTTTAGCTGCAGCGGTTTGTCACTTCTTCAACTCAGGAAAAGTTACGGGAGCAAAGAGTTATTCGGGTTGGGATGCTTTTGTGAAACAGAATGTCGAGCGTATTAAAAAATAGATATATTTGTAATTCGAACCTTAATAAAATTAAAATATGAGAATTACGAAATTTATCAGTTTTTTATTTTTAGTTGCGCTTACGGCTTCATGTTCCTCTAGTGATAGTGGTGGTTCTTCAACAGAATCTACTTTTGCTATAAATGGAACAAACGTTGCAGTGACTGGACCACTGGCTCAAAGAAGCGAAGACACCTTCGTAATTTCAGCAGATCTTCCTAACAATGAATCAATTCAGATAGAATTTAATAAATATGGAAATCTTGCGGAGTTTAGTTATTGGACGGATACCGATGTTTTTAAAAACTTCCAATATTACAAAACAAATTACTTCAACTTCAGTCTTATTTCTCTAAATGAAAGTGCTCATACGGTTAAGGTGTCTTTTTCTGGAACCATATACGCTGATGAGAACGATATGACATCTGCCGCAAAACAGGTTAGCGGAACATTTGATTTACCTTATGTCGTGAATACACCACTTTTAACTGGTCTTGGATTGAATTGTAAAATAGCAGGAAGCAGTTGGTATGAAACACAGTTTTGGGATAACGGCTTTGGAGGAGGAGTAGATCGAAAATACATTAGTGATGATGATAAGAGGATTATTATGGTCTTTGACAGCGAACTAATTATCCCAGGAACCTACACTTTTACCACAGGCAGTAATAACAAAATGCAGTTGGGCAAATACAATACAGCAACTAACATGTATGCCGATTACAATACTTCGGGGACACTGACCATAACTAGCAATATACCAGGTTTTGGTGTTCGTATTATTGAAGGAACGTTTAGTTTTACTGCAATCAACCCTTCTAATTCTTCAGACGTGATTCAGGTTACCAACGGAAGCTTCAAAACAAACTTCTAGGCCTAAAAGTTATATAGATTGAATATATTTGCCAGACTTATGTCTGGCATTTATATTCATATTCCTTTTTGCAAGCAGGCTTGTCATTATTGCGACTTTCATTTTTCGACTTCAATGAAGAAGAAAGACGAGATGGTTTTGGCTTTGGCTAAAGAAATAGCTTTGCGTAAAAATGAGTTTCAAGATGAGGTGGTCGAAACGATTTACTTCGGTGGTGGTACGCCTAGTATTTTGGAAGTTTCGGATTTGAAACTACTGATTGATGCGGTTTATTCAAATTATAACGTTACTGAAAATCCCGAGATAACGGTAGAAGCCAATCCCGATGATTTGTCTGAAGAACGCATACTAGCCTTGCATCATCTAAAAGTAAACCGCTTGTCCATAGGGATACAATCTTTCTTTGAAGAGGATTTGAAAGTGATGAACCGAGCTCATAATGTGGAAGAAGCCAAGAATTGTTTAGCATTTGCCAAACAATATTTTGACAACATCACCATCGATTTGATTTATGGGATGCCTAATATGAGCAATGAAAGGTGGCTTCAGAACATTGAAACAGCCTTGTCATATAATATACCTCATATTTCCAGTTATGCTTTGACAGTTGAGCCCAAAACGGCTTTACACTCCTTCATTCAAAAAGGAATAATCCCGCCACTCAATGATGAAGTAGCTCAAGAACATTTCCATTTGTTAGTGGACAAACTGGAAGAAGAGGGATTCATTCATTATGAATTGTCCAATTTCGGAAAAGAAAACTATTTTTCTAAAAACAACTCTAGTTATTGGTTGGGTAAAAAATACATTGGCATTGGACCTTCAGCACATAGTTACAATGGAATAAAACGCAGCTGGAATGTGTCAAATAACACCCTCTATCTGAAATCAATGGCTGAAAATCAACTACCTAGTGAATCGGAAACATTAACGCTAACCGACAGGTATAACGAATATATCATGACAGGACTCAGGACAATTTGGGGTGTCTCTCTGGATAGAATCGAATCGGAATTTGGCAAAACCTATTTGGACTATTTGAACCAACAAGCTGCAAAATATATTGAAGATCATTTGCTTTATATAGATGAGGCTGTTTTACGAACTACTAAAAGTGGTAAGTTTTTGAGCGACGGAATTGCAAGTGATTTGTTTTTGCTAAATTTGGAATAAAATAATACTCTTGAAGGCACTTATAAACGCTACTTTCGAAATTGACTTATCAAAACCTATTGATATTTCCATTCCATTAACCAATACAGCCGGAAACCCAATAGCCTGGTATATTGATAAACCCAGTATTGAACCTGTTAAATTTGGAGATTGGGTAGGTAAAGTCTCGGAAGGAAGCTCGACAAATTTCAATAATATTTTCTTTAATCCTCACGGTCATGGAACGCATACGGAGTGTCTCGGACATATCACACGTGAGTTTTATAGCATCAATCAATGCCTGAAACAGTTTTTCTTTATGGCCGAATTGATTTCAATAGAACCCAAAAAGGAAAATGAGGATTTAGTGCTTACTAAAATGCAAATTGAAAATGCCCTAAAGGGGAAAAAACCTGAAGCACTTGTAATTCGAACGTTGCCAAATGCTGAAACCAAAAAGCATTTAAACTATTCACATACGAATCCACCTTATATAACTGCTGAAGCTGCTGTTTATATTCGTGAAATAGGTATCAAACACTTGTTGATTGATTTACCCAGTGTAGATAGAGAAGAAGATGAAGGAAGATTAGAAGCTCACAAAGCATTTTGGAATGTAAAAGATGTCCAAAATGTAAATGAAGATGCCCGATTTGATTGCACCATTACCGAAATGGTATATGTAAGTGATGCTGTTTTAGATGGTAGTTATCTATTGAATATACAAATAGCGTCATTTGAAAATGATGCCTCTCCTAGCAAACCTATTTTATATGCCTTATGATTACAGTTTCTTCAGATAAAGCAAAATTGAATGTGCCCTTTCTGCAAAACTTTTTAAAAGATATATATTGGGCTGCCGGTAGGACCTTGGAAGAAGTACAAATTACTATTGATGCGTCTGTTTGCTTTGGCATATATTGGAATGATCAGCAAATAGGTTTTGCTCGAGTAATAACAGATTATGTGGTGTTTGCCTATGTCATGGATGTGTTCATTGATGAAAATCATCGGGGTAAAGGCTATGCCTCTATTTTAATGGATGCCATGCTAAAAGAGCCACAATTAAAACAGGTAAAAATATGGCGCCTGGCTACTTCAGACGCTCATTTTTTATATAAAAAATTTGGGTTTAATGCATTAGCGCATCCAGAGAAAATGATGGAAAAATTAACTACTATATAATACTAAAATCAAAGAAAGCTTTTAATTGATTAACTCATGGATATTCAACAATTTTATGAATTTTGCTTACAAAAAAAAGCCGTTACAGAACATTTTCCATTTGATGAAGATACTTTGGTATTTAAAGTAGGAGGGAAGATGTTTTGCCTAACTTCTTTAAAGGAATGGGAAAAGGGAACTCCTTCTTTAAACTTAAAAGGGAATCCTGAACGCAATGAAGAATTACGCGCTGAATATGAATCCATTCATCCAGGCTTCCATATGAGTAAAACCCATTGGAATACGGTCCAGTTTAATGGAGACGTGTCCGACAAAATGATAACAGAACTCATTTCCGAATCCTATGAATTAGTATATAAAGGATTGACTAAAAAGATTCGAGAAGAAATAGAAAAGGAAGCTAATTAGCTTCCTTTTTATTATTTAGATAGTTCTACAAAATATTTGTAAAACAACGGTATGGTTTCAATTCCTTTTAAATAATTGAAAATACCAAAATGCTCGTTAGGCGAATGTATAGCATCGCTGTCTAATCCAAATCCCATCATAATAGTTTTGGACTTCAATTCTTTTTCAAATAGGGCTACGATTGGAATACTACCTCCAGACCGAACCGGTATGGCAGGTACCCCAAAGGTTTCCGTATAGGCTTTGGAAGCTGCTTGATATCCAATACTGTCTATTGGCGTTACATAGCCTTGCCCACCATGATGTGGCGTTACT
>JAHEHJ010000094.1 GCA_024644655.1 Flavobacterium sp. | reverse complement strand
ATGTAAGCATCAACATCAGCGTCACCAAAACTAGTTTGGTTAGCAAATACAATCAAGTGGGATGCATCAACAATTTGAGTTTGCCCCCAAGCTGCAGGTTGTAATTTGGCTCTTAATTCGGTGTTTTCTACAATAATTACTTTGAATAATTGCAATCCAAAAGATGAAGCCGATAGGCGTATAGCTTCTTTTAGGCTGTTTAAATCTTCTTGTGATACTTTTTTAGTGGCATCAAATTTTTTGGTGGCATAACGCCAATTGGCATTTTCAATAAAGGTACTCATAGCTGTTTTTTATTTAATTTTTCTGTATTTCTCTAAGAGAAAGTTTAATTGGATTAGTTCTTCTGCGTTTAAATTGTCGGCAAATTGATGTTCGTGTTGCTCCACTTTAGGATCCAATTCAGCTAGGATATCCAATCCTTTCTGAGTGATTAACACTTCCATTTTTCTTCTGTTGTCAGGGCACACTTCTCGAGTAACCAACTCTTTTACTAAAAGTTTGTCAATCAATCGGGTCGTGTTGCTGCTTTTAGCCAACATACGCTCTTGTATGATACACATATTGGCTGGACATCCTTTTTGGCCACGTAGTATTCGCAACACATTATACTGTTCACCCGATAAATCGTAAGGCTTCAATAGCTCTGAAAAATTATCATTCACCACATTTTGTGTGTATAGTATGTTTAGGATTACCTTTTTGGCATCGCTTAAACTGACATTGGATTTGATGATTGCTTCTATTTTCATATTCGCCACTACAACATTTGTAGGTACAAATATAGTATGTTTTTTATTTGTATATACAAATGTGATGTTAAATTTTTGTTATTTAATTAAATACTCAATATTAGAATCTGATAGTTAGACAGTTATGCTGAATTAATTTTATTTAAGGCAATTTCGGAATTATTCATAGAAGCCTTCTTGAATCATTCTACACCATAGAAAACGTATGAATTGCCTAAAAATCCTCTAATACCAGGCAACCCCGACTTATTAGAGTCGTTTTTTAAAGCTTAGTAATTGGGAGTGTGTGCGACGTGTGTGCGACGTGTGTGCGATGTGTGTCCGATAAAAAGGCTAAAATATCGCACATACCTCGCACTCAAACCGCATTCATATCGGTATCATATGGAAGTATTAGCGAATAGGAAAGGAATTGTATTTAAAGTAAACCGTTTGTCTATAGTTTTGAGCATTGTTTTTTCTTGAGAGGCTACGCGGTTTGAACCAATCTTATTTTTATATTTGCCCAGTACAGTCAGGAAGCGAATAGCAAAGGCCAACGTATTGAATAGGTTGACTTTTTGATTCCTAATCCAACTGTTCGAGTGCCCAATACCCGTATAAAATAGCAGTACATGTCAAATAAAGTAAGCCCCGGAAATCAGGAAGTCGAAAATCACATGAATACACTAGTGATTGAAAATTTTTCAAAACTCAATCGTACAGTGTTTATACTTCCCTTGGTTTTAATCGTGTCTTTGGTTGGCTTCCTCTTTAGTCAAGGGCCTTTGTCGGTGTCCAATTATGTGGCTGTTCAAAAGGATCTTTTCATTTTTATCAATTCCAAGTTATCCCAATTCCCTACATCGATATTCAACTTAACGCAGCTAGGCGATGCCTTGATTATCTTATCGCTATTGTCTCTTTTAGTGCTGTATGCTCCCAAAATGTGGGAAGCTTTATTGTCGGGATCCATAGTGTCGGCGGTATTGTCGAATGTGCTAAAAAGTTTCTTTTCGGTGCCAAGACCCGCAGAGGCGTTTGATCATAGCACTTTTGTAATCATTGGAAGAGTCATGCCCGGATTTAGTAGTTTGCCTTCAGGGCATTCCATTACCGTGTTTACCACGCTAACGATAGTGTTGTATGCTTTTATGCCTCAAAAGTTGAAGTCCAAATGCCTATGGGTTTGTTCCCTTGTTTTTATGGGTTTGATACTGGTGTCTACTCGTGTGGGTGTGGGAGCTCATTTTCCGCTTGATGTACTATCGGGGAGTATTGTTGGCTATATTTCGGGACTTATTGGAATCTTTATTACCCAAAAATATAAACTATGGTCATGGATAGCAATTCGAAAATATTATCCAATCTTGATAGGGTTATTCTTGATTTGTGCTGTGCTAATCGCAATCAAAATAGCAAATGAGAATTTGATTGTCTTTGACTTGACTTTACTGGCTTTATTGGTTTCACTCTATAAAATAATTTATGTTTACATTAAAAAGTAATTTAAAACTAACTCAATTGGTTCTCCTATTGAGTGTCCTGAATTTTTTATTCTTTCACCTTCCATTTTTCACTTTTGTCTTTACCAATTTGGATTATGCCAGTTGGAGTGGAGTAGCTATAGTAAGCAGTCTTGTGATACTGATGTTGGTTTTAAATGCCTTTGTATTCTTTCTGTTTTTTTCACTGTCACGTTATTTGGGGAAATTTTTATTGGTCCTTTTCTTTTGTGTCAATTCGGTAGCCGTATACTTTGTCAACACCTACAGTGTGATCCTAGACGAAAGCATGATAGGTAATGTGCTCAACACCAAATATGAAGAGGCTAGTAGTTTCTTTTCCTTTAAACTAATTGTATACTTTGTGTTATTTGGGATCCTCCCGAGTCTTTATATTATCAAAGTAAAAATCATACCAGTAGTTTTCAAGAAGGTTATGGTTACCACGGGACTTACACTATTATTTGTACTGATATTAGTTTTTGCGAATGCAAGCAATTGGCTGTGGATTGATAAAAATTCAAAAACCTTAGGCGGTTTGGCTATGCCATGGTCGTATACGGTAAATCTATCGCTTTTTTATGTGCACCAAAGTCAGAAGAATCAGAAGGAAATTTTATTGCCGAATGCCACACAAAAAGACAATCAAAAATCGGTGGTGGTCTTGGTTATAGGCGAATCGGCTAGAAGCCAAAATTTCTCTTTATACGGCTATGCCAAAAACACAAATCCATTGCTTTCTAAAATACCGAATGTGTCGCATTTCGAAGCTACTTCTTGTGCTACCTATACCACTGCTGGGGTTAAAGGGATATTAGAACATAAAGACACAGATGAGTTGTATGAGATTCTGCCCAACTATTTATATCGAAATGATGTAGAAGTTATTTGGCGTACGTCCAACTGGGGTGAACCTCCTGTGCATATCAAAAACTACCAAGGTAGAGCTTTGCTACTGCCCAATTGTAAGGGAGAAGGATGCAACTTTGATGAAGTCCTTTTAACAGGATTGAAAAAACAAATTAGAGCGAGTAAAAAGAACAAAATATTGATTGTATTGCATACCAGTACAAGTCATGGCCCAACCTATAGTCAGAAATACCCACCACGATTTGAGACCTTTAAACCGGTGTGTAATAGTGTGGAATTGGGTAAATGCTCGCATACAGAACTCATTAATGCGTATGACAATACGATAGTGTACACCGACTATATTTTGGCCCAAATCATTGATGATTTAAAGCAATTGAACGAATACAAAAGCGCGATGATTTTTGTGTCGGATCATGGAGAATCTTTAGGAGAAAAAAATCTATACATGCACGGTATTCCGTTAAGTATTGCCCCAAAAGAACAATATGAAATTCCCTTTATAGTATGGGTATCTGATAATTCCAAACAAGTCAAACCTATAAAAACCGTAACTCAAAATTATGTGTTCCATAGTGTATTGAACTTTTTGGGCATGGAAAGTCCTATATATGACGAGAAGATGAATATTTTTAAATAACGGATTGGCTTTTCTCCTTTTAGTAAATAAAATACCTTAGTGGTTTAAAATATAACGTATGAATTTAGCACAAAACGAATGGGTGGCCCAATTAAAACAGGATGCTAACGCCCAAATTTTAGATGTACGAACAGCAGAAGAATGTTTGGATGGTATCATTCCTAATGCTATCAATATTGACATTTATAAAGGTCAAGGGTTTATATATCAAGTGGAGGAATTAGACAAATCCAAAAACTATTATGTGTACTGCAAGGCAGGAGGTAGAAGTGCCCAAGCTTGTAACATTATGAACCAAATGGGATTTGAACACACCTATAATTTAGAAGGCGGCTTTATGCAGTGGCAAGGTGAAGTTAGTTTCCCTAATGAGTAAACCTACTTTTGTGCTTCGCACTTTAGCCGTATTCGTTCTCGTATTGAGTTTGGGTTCTTGTAAATCACATTACCTGAGTACTCAAAAAAGTGCGACGCTATTGGATATTGCCGCTGAGCCTGATGAGCAAGCCTTTGTCAATCTTCAAAATTACAGTCGGGATTTTGTCTTGGATATGCGCTATGCGACACCCCAAAATTTTTTAAAAGAAAAAGTATATCCTTGTGAGGCCTGCTTTCTTCGTGTAAAAACCGTAAAATCCTTACTGGCTGCCAATCAATCTTTTTTAAGCAAAGGCTACCGCATAAAAATATACGACTGTTACCGACCCCTGTCGATTCAAAAGAAAATGTGGAAAATAGTTCCCGACGCCAATTATGTGGCGAATCCTAAAAGAGGGTCTATTCACAACCGAGGTGGGGCAGTAGATATTAGTTTGGTTGATGCCAATGGGGTAGAATTGGATATGGGAACTCCTTTTGACTTTTTTGGGAAAGAGGCCAGTCACCTCTATGAATCCCTTTCGGATACCATCAAAGCTAACCGACTATTCTTAAAAGAAACCATGTTACAACATGAGTTTAAGTCGTTTGATTCGGAGTGGTGGCACTACAACCTAAATACCGGTTCGTCCGATCCGGTTTCAAATTTGAAATGGCGTTGTGAAGATTAATGCTCAATGCATTTCAGATAATCCATAAAATAATTTTCAGGGGCAGTTTTCACCGCATCTAATTCAGAGGTAAGTTCTGTTTTTAAGGGATAGTCGATAATTTCTCCAGCAAATTTTATTCTCATAAACGTTACTGGGGATACTTTTAATTCGTCGTAATTCTCTTTGGAGAACAGAAAGGTTCCACTCAAGATTCGGTTGTTGCCGTTTTTCTCATCTCGAAGTAAGGTACCACAACTGTCTTCCCCAGTATACAAGAGATTGACTATTTTACCATTGTTTAATTGCAAATAAATACGACTGTTTTTATCAAGACAAGTAGCTTTGATAAATTCATTGCTGCGTTGTAATAGTTGAAATTCCACCGCTAATACTCCGTTGTTGTTGGACAGGGCAAAAAAGATATCGGTAGAATTGCCGGCAAAGCTCCTTTCGTATACTATCTTTTGTTTGGTGAGTTTATAGGTGCCTAAACTGTCGGTGACATTGGTGTCAATTTCACACGGTTTTTGGGAATAAGCAATAAGGTTGAGTAGTATAAAACAAAGGGAAAGTACCTTTTTCATAATTCATTTAATTTGGTGCAAAGTAATACTATTTTCTCGTTTGTGATATTGGTTGTAAAAAAACAATACTGAGAACCCCCGTCTTTAATTTTCCATTTTTTACGAATGGATTCTACCGAATCGGGGAAGTTTCGCGTAGTTATATGAGCGGTTTTGTGTTCTAAATGCGCTTTCATTTGGTTTTTGGAATACTCAATCAACATGTTGATTTGAAAAGTTCTCCCCGGAAAAGAAATGACTTCATCAGCGGTATACAAATGGGAATGGGGGTGTAACTTTTCTAAAGTATAAGCGGTGGCAATAGCCTCAAATCCTCCCGATTTCATGAGAGCCGCATTGGGTTCAAAGAGGAACTTTTTGGGCAAGCTATAAGCAGGCTGAAATGCAGCTCCTAACGTAAAATTAAATCGTTCGGTGTTGGTTTTGCCAATATTACAGGCAAAGATTTCGGGCGCAGCGGTGTAATTTTTTTCTAGAACCCACAACAGTTCTTTGACTTCATTATCAACGGCCACACAATGAATTTCTTTGACGAATTTTAATTCCAATAAACCCGCCGAAATATCGAGTATGGGTGCGGTTTTGATGAGTAGGGATGAAGTATATTCGAAATAGAAATCCAATAAGTCGGGTACATTCGGTAGGCAGTCTTTGAGCATAAAGACCTTACCTTTAGTGTCATTTCTACGCGATGGGTCAATGTAAATCCAATCCCATTTTTGGTCTAATTCTTTTAAAAGTAAAGTGCTGTCACCCTGGTAACATTTGATGTTAGTGGCTTGTAAAGGCACTCTATTGTGATTGACGATGTCTGATAACTCCGCATTGATTTCACAATGAATTACCTGCTTAATTTTTTGGGCAAAATAATAGTCGTCTATGCCAAACCCACCGGTAAGATCTATCAAAGAATCGCCTGAAACTAAATTAGCTTTATAGGCTGCTGTTTTTTCGGAAGAGGTTTGCTCTAACGATATTTTGCTTGGATAAAGTATGTTGGGGGTTTGGAACCAACTGGGTAATTTGGTTTTGGCTTTTTGCTTCGCTGCTATTTGGTTGAGTATAGTGGCCCAACTCAGGTCAGGAAACGGATTTTTTTTCAATGCCAATACACTGACTTGCTCCTCTAAGGAAGCCTGTATAAATTCTTGAACCTCAGTATGGAGTAATGTTGAAAGCAAGGTTTAGTTTTTGAAAATGTAGTTGAGAATATTGGCGCCCATTTTTAATGCTTTTTCACGCACTTCTTTAGGGTCATTGTGTACTTCAGGGTCTTCCCAACCGTCTCCTAAATCACACTCAAAAGTGTATAATAGTACTAAGCGATTGTCGATAAAGATACCAAAGGCCTGAGGTCGTTTGTTGTCATGCTCGTGAATTTTAGGTAATCCATTGGCAAACACATTCGGTCTTTGGAAAATAGGATGATTGGCTGGTATTTCCACCAAATCCGTATTGGGGAAAATGCGCTTTATTTCTCTGCGGATGTAAGTATCCATCCCATAATTGTCATCAGCATGCAGAAAACCACCTGATAAGAGGTAATTGCGTAAGTTGAGTATTTCGGCATCGCTAAAAACTACATTGCCGTGACCTGTCATGTGCACAAAAGGATAGGACAAGAGGTCGGGGCTTCCCGGTTCCACGGTAGCTGGTTTGGCCTTTAGGGTTGTACCAAGGGTTTGATTGGCGTATTTGATGAGGTTGGGCAACGAAGTAGGATTGGCATACCAGTCACCACCACCATTGTATTTTAACAGTGCAATTTCTTGCGCATAGGAAAAGCAGCTAAATAAGAATAGGACTAAAGCTATTTTTTTCATGAGTTTACTGGATTAATTTTCATTGGTAAAGACAACCGAATGGCAGGCTACTATTGCAGCTGTTTCTGTACGTAATCGGGTATGTCCCAAAGATACAGGAATATACTGATTGGCTAAGGCTAGTTCAATTTCTTTTGTCGAGAAATCACCTTCTGGGCCTATCAATACCGTTACATCTGCTGTTGGTTTTAATTCGTTCTTTAATGATTTTTTATTGGTTTCTTCACAGTGAGCAATAAACAATTGCCCCTCTTTTTTTTGAGCTATAAAGTCTTTATATGAAATGGGTTCGTTTAATTTGGGTAAATAATAATGCAATGATTGTTTCATGGCACTTTCTAATATTTTTTGAAAGCGTTCGGTTTTAATGATTTTACGCTCGGAATGCTCACAAATAATAGGGGTGATTTCTTGTATGCCTATTTCGGTCGCTTTTTCTAAGAACCATTCGTAGCGCTCATTCATTTTGGTTGGAGCTACAGCCAGGTGAAGGTGATATTTGGGAGCTGCTTGTTTTTCAACCGCATTGATTTTTACTGTGCATTTCGAGTCGGAAGCAATAGTGATTTCGGTGGAGAAAAGAAACCCCAAGCCATTAGTCACGTGTAAAATATCGCCTTCTTTTTTGCGCAACACTTTGATGATATGTTTGCTTTCTTCTTTGTCAAAAACAAAAGAAGCCATTGAGTCGTCTAAGGATGGAGTATAAAATAGTTGCATAATTAGAATTCGATACGGGTTTTAGAAACCGTGTTGGCGTCAGAAAATTGATCGTGTAAAAATTTATGGTAGCCTACAATACCAATCATGGCGGCATTGTCGGTAGTATATTCAAATTTGGGTATAAATGTTTTCCAACCGTATTTGTCTTCACTTGCTTTCAAAGTATTTCGAATTCCTGAATTGGCCGAAACACCACCACCAATAGCGATTTGCTTGATACCCGTTTCTGCTACGGCCATTTTTAATTTATCCATTAAAATAGCGATTATGGTTTCTTGGACAGAGGCACAAATATCGGCTTTGTTTTCTTCTATGAAGTTGGGGTTTTCTTTTGTATTTCTTTGAACGAAGTATAATATCTGCGTTTTTAATCCCGAAAAGCTAAAATTCAAGCCCTCTACTTTGGGATGGGTAAAGGTGTACTTTTTGGGGTTTCCTATTTGGGCAAATTGGTCTATCAAAGGGCCACCCGGATAAGGGAGTCCCAATATTTTGGCTGTTTTGTCAAAGGCTTCTCCTACGGCGTCATCGGTAGTTTCTCCAATTATTTCCATGTGGAAGAAATCATGCACTTTCACAATTTGGGTATGTCCTCCCGAAATGGTTAATGCTAAAAACGGAAAATTCGGTTTGTCAAATCCTTCTTCGTCAATAAAGTGAGCGAGTATGTGAGCGTGCATGTGGTTTACAGCAATCAAAGGAATCTCTAATGCAATCGCCATCGATTTGGCAAATGAGGCACCAACAAGTAACGAACCCATTAATCCGGGACCTTGAGTAAAGGCAATAGCAGATAATTGTTCTTTATTGATTTGGGCTTTTTTTAATGCTACATCAATAACTGGAACTATGTTTTGTTGGTGGGCTCTTGAAGCTAATTCAGGTACCACACCACCATATTCCTCGTGTATGGATTGACGGGCAACTTCATTAGAAAGTACCTTTCCATTGCACAGTACAGCAGCAGCTGTATCATCACAGGAACTTTCAATTGCTAGAATAAAAACTTCTTTGGGATGCATAAAGGCACGAATTTTGAGTTATATTTGACAATCCTAAAAAGAAATCAAAAGTAATGATTTTTTGCAAAGGTAATTTTCTTTCCTAAGCCTTCATACTAATTGGAAAAAAATAAAACAAATAGCGGTTTTATAAAATTCAGGAAGATTTTAATTCGCACTCTAGTTGCGTTGCTCTTACTATTGCTGGGTTTAAGTATTGCCCTTTCTTTACCTTTTGTTCAAACCAAAATAGCACATTACACTACGGAAAAGCTTAACAAAGCTTACGGAACTCATATTGCTATAAATCAAGTGGCTGTTACGTTCTTTGGTGGTGTGAAATTAAAAGATGTTTTGGTTTTAGACCATCATCAAGACACCTTAATCTATTCTTCCCGAATCAAGACGAGTATATTGGATTTTAATCAATTAATCAATGGCAAATTGCTTTTTGGTGATTTGCGATTGGATGATTTTTACCTCCAAATCAAAACGTATAAAAAAGAAAAGGAAACCAATTTAGATTTGTTTGTTGCGGCCTTTGACGATGGAAAACCAGGCAGTGGCAAGTTTTTGATGACCTCAAAAAATGTATACTTAAGCAATAGCCGATTTGTTATGTGGGATTACAATCGGGCAAATCCCAAAGATGCCGAGTTCACCAAAATAAAGGCTCATTTGGATGATTTTAAAATTAAAGGACCCAATGTGTATGCGAATATTAATTCGATGTCGTTTAAAGATTATAGAGGGGTTATTGCTGAAAATCTTACTGCGGATTTCACCTATACCAAAAAGCATATTGTGCTTAAAACGATGGAGCTCACTACTCCGGAGTCCTATCTAAAAGGCGAAGTGACGTTGAATTACAACCGAAACAACAATGATTTTAGTGACTTTAACAATAGGGTTAAATTTGATGTCGTATTAGATAGTGCCAAATTAGCTACGAATGATTTACGGTGTTTCTATAAAGAGATTGGAAAAAATCAAACCTTTTATTTGAAATCAAAAATAAAAGGAACGTTGAATAACTTTTATGCAACCCATTTGGTGTTGAATGATTACCGAAATTCTGTTATTAAAGGCGATGTGAATTTCAAAAATTTATTCCCTCGGAGTCCGGGTGAATTTTACATGAAAGGAAACTTCAATAAAATAGCATCGACCTATACCGAATTGACTCAAATATTACCCAACGTATTGGGGAAAAACTTACCGTCTTCGTTGCAAAAGTTAGGGCAATTTAATTATACAGGGAAAGTAGAGCTTACCCAAAAATATATCAAAACCAATTTTGTCATGAACACGGCTCTAGGTATTATAGAATCGGATTTAGAGATGGAGCACATTAATACAATAGATGCGGCCAGTTATAATGGCAAACTCATATTGGATAATTTTGATATTGGGGCTATGCTAAATGACAAGACTATTGGCAAAGCAACCCTTAATTTTGATGTAAATGGGGAAGGGTTTACACGTAAATATTTGAATACCTTTTTTGTAGGAGATATTTATAAGATTCGATATAATGGCTATGATTACACTAAGATAATAGTGGATGGAAGTTTAAAAGAACCTGTTTTTAGTGGGGCATTTAATATCAACGACCCCAATTTATTTATGGATTTTAATGGGTCAATTGATTTGTCTAAAAAAGTGAAGTCCTATGATTTTCATTCTGAAATTGATTATGCCAATTTGGAAAAGTTGCATTTTATCAATGATTCTATTTCTATTTTTAAAGGGGATATAGATGTCAAAGTTGCGGGGAACACTTTTGATGATTTGAAAGGGAATTTGGTCTTAACCAATGCCTCCTATCAAAATAAAAAAGATCAATACTTTATTGATAATTTGACTCTTGATTCCAGCTTTAATGAAGGTGGAGAACGCACTATAACAGTCAATTCTCCTGATGCTATTGACGGAGTCGTGGTGGGTAAATATAAAATCAACCAACTTCAAAAAATAGTTGAGAATTCTTTGGGAAGTTTTTATTCTAATTATAAGCAGAATGTGGTAATACCGAATCAATACCTAAAGTTCAACTTTGCGCTGCACAGCAAAATAATAGAAATTTTCAATCCGGATATCTCTATAGCAGCCAATACTAGTTTGAAAGGAACTATTAGTTCCGATACCAAGAATTTCACTCTCGATTTTAATTCCCCTAAGGTAATAGCCTATAACAACACCTTTGATAAGATTGTGGTTCAAGTGGATAATAAAAACCCGCTATACAATGCTTATGTACAGATGGATTCCATCAAGAATCCAAGGTATAAAATTAGAGATTTTAGTATGATTAATACCTTCTCTAAAGATACTTTGCGAAGTAGAGCTGAGTTTAAAGGTGGTAAACAAGGAAATGACTTTTACAACTTAAATGTGTATCATACCATCAACAAGGAGAACAAGAATGTGATTGGTTTTGAAAAGTCGGAATTGCAGTTTAAGGATTACTTGTGGTATTTGAATGAAAATGAATCGGGGGAGGATAATAAGATTGTATTTGATAAAAAATTAAAGAATTTTTCATTTAAGAATTTAATCCTATCCCATGGAAATCAAAGTATTGATTTTATAGGTTCTTGGAATGGAAAGCGGGATAAAGATTTGGAATTAACCTTTACGAATGTCAATTTGAATAAGGTAACTCCCGATGTGGAGAAGTTCCGATTTGATGGTAATTTGAATGGTAAAGTCAATTTCAAACAAAATGAAGCGGTTTTCCAGCCTACCTCTACACTAAGTATCGATAGCCTTAAAGTGAATTCTATTGCACTAGGCAAAATGCAATTGGAAATTAAGGGTGATGAGACTTTGAGTAAATTCCATTTGAATTCGACTTTAGATAATGACAATGTAGAATCCTTTAATGCTGACGGGAATATTGATATAGTCGATGGGAAAACACTGTTGGATGTAGATTTGAATTTTGATAAATTTAATTTAGGGATATTAGGGAAAATAGGCGGTGATGTGATAACTAATATTAGAGGATTTGCTTCGGGGAATGCTCGTATTGATGGTGATTTAAATGATTTGGATTACAACGGGCGTTTGTTTGTCAACGAAGCAGGATTAACCATTCCGTATTTGAATACCGATTATGTCTTTGATGCAAATTCAATCGTGGACGTCACTGAAAATAAATTTATCGTTCGAGAATCTACTATTACCGATACCAAAGACAAAACCACAGGGACAATCAATGGGTTTATCAAACACAAACAATTTGGCGATTGGCAATTGGATTTAACCATCAATTCGAAACGTTTATTGGCATTAGACACCAAAGACAAAGAAGATGCGGCCTATTATGGGAAAGCCTTTATGAATGGTTCTGCCTCTATAAAAGGGCCTACCAATGGATTAATGATTAAAGTAAATGCTGAATCGGCTAAAGGAACCGATATAAAAATTCCAATTAATGATGCGGAAGCTATTCAAGAAAATAATTACTTGCACTTTTTAAGTCCGGCTGAGAAAAACAATAAACTCAATAATAAAGTTTCCCAAATAAAGAACTACAATGGGTTAGAGTTGGATTTCAATTTTGAGATCAATAACAATGCAAATATTGAAGTTATTTTGAACCGAGAATCGGGGCATGGAATGAAAGGGAAGGGGTATGGTACTTTATTGTTCCGTATCAATACCTTAGGTAAATTTGAAATGTGGGGTGATTTTATTGCTTTAGAAGGATCCTATAATTTCAAATATGGTGGATTAATAGGTAAGGAGTTCAAAGTGAAAAAAGGAGGTTCTATTACCTGGTCGGGCGATCCTATGGCAGCCAACTTAAATTTGGAGGCCGTCTATAAAGTAGTGGGAGGAGCAAATCCGGCTGTGTTGATTAATAATGCATCCTTTAATAAGAAAGTTGATGTAGATGTTGTGATTGCGGTAAAAGGAAATTTGGCCAACCCGGAACCCGACTTTAATATTAATTTCCCCACCGTATCCAGTTCGTTAAAATCGGAAATACAAACCAAGTTAGATGATAAAGATAAGCGTCAAACCCAAGCTTTGTCCTTATTGTCTTCCAATACATTTTTAAGTTCAGAAGGGTTGAGTCAGTCGCAACCGAGCAATTTGTTGTATGAAAAAGCGAGTAGTTTATTTAATGATATTTTTGCTGGTGATGATGACCGTCTTCAAGTAGGGGTGGACTATGTAGGCGCAGATAGAACGCCAAATCAGCAAACCGATGGTAGATTGGGTGTGTCTGTCTCCTCAAAAATTAATGATCGCATTACGGTTAACGGAAAAGTAGGGGTGCCAGTAGGAGGTATCAATGAAACAACTGTAGTAGGAGATGTAGAAGTGCAGTATCGCGTTAATGAAGATGGAACCCTTAATTTGAGAATGTTCAATAAAGAAAATGACATTACCTATATAGGTCAAGGCATTGGGTATACCCAAGGCTTAGGGTTGTCCTATGAAGTAGATTTTGATACTTTTAAAGAATTGGTCAATCGCTTGTTTAAAAATGCGAAGCTAAATAAGATTGACCCAAAGAAAAGTGTGAACCCCGATACCGATATGCTACCTGACAACATGCATTTTTCGGAACCCAAAGAGGCTGACAAGAAAAAAGAGAAGCCAAAACCAAAGCCAAATCAAGAAGCAATTTCTCCAGAAGATTAAGTCAATTCTTCATTTCACATAACTATAGTAAAAAACTTATCAACGAAAACGATTGAATTTCGTTGTAATTGGGTAATACCTAAAGATATCAATAAAAAAGTGGTCATTGTTTGCTAATTTTACATTTTAATACTGAAAAAATGTCTAAAAACATAAAAAAGATTGGTGTTTTAACATCGGGTGGCGATTCACCAGGAATGAATGCTGCCATCCGTGCTGTGGTACGAACTTGTGCTTTTCACAATATTGAATGTATTGGGATATACCGAGGTTACCAAGGCATGATAGAAGGTGATTTTAAAGAAATGGGACCTCGTAGTGTCAACAATATTGTAAATAAAGGAGGTACTATCTTAAAATCGGCACGATCAAAAGAATTCATGACCGTAGAAGGTCGTAAAAAAGCCTATGACAATTTGGTTGCATCGGGAGTAGATGCCTTAGTGGTGATTGGTGGAGATGGTTCTTTTACAGGAGCTGAAATATTTAATGGTGAATTTGATTTTCCAGTAATGGGAATTCCAGGAACTATTGATAATGATATTTTTGGAACCAGTCATACATTGGGTTACGATACGGCATTAAATACGGTAGTAGAAGTAATCGATAAAATTAGAGATACGGCAAGTTCGCACAATCGCTTATTTTTTGTAGAGGTTATGGGTAGAGATGCCGGCCATATTGCATTAAACGCAGGAATTGGTGCAGGAGCCGAAGAGATATTAATACCTGAAGAAGATTTAGGATTGGATCGTTTGTTGGAGTCTCTACAAAAAAGCAAAGCTTCTGGAAAGTCTTCCAGTATAGTAGTTATTGCTGAGGGCGATAAAATAGGCAAGAATGTGTTTGAGTTGAAAGACTATGTGGAAGCCAATTTACCCGAATATGATGTACGTGTATCGGTTTTAGGTCATATGCAACGTGGAGGAGCTCCATCGTGTTTTGATCGCGTTTTAGCTTCCCGTTTAGGGGTTAAAGCCGTTGAGTCATTATTGGAAGGAAAAACCAATTTAATGGTTGGATTGATTGCCGATAAAGTAGCTCTTACACCTTTAGAGCAAGCAATAAAAGGACATTCTGAAATTGATAGAGAATTATTGCGCGTTTCAGACATCATGTCTACTTAATAAATTTAATAATATAATATACAAATAAAATGTCAAAAGTAAAATTAGGAATAAATGGTTTCGGGAGAATTGGAAGAATTGTATTCAGAGAAACTTTTAATAGAGATAATGTAGAAGTAGTAGCGATTAACGATTTATTAGATGTAGATCATTTAGCTTACTTATTAAAATACGATTCAGTACATGGTCGTTTTGCTGGAAAAGTTGAAGTAAAAGACGGTCAATTATATGTAAACGATAAATTCATCAGAGTTACGGCTGAACGCGATCCTAAACTTATCAAATGGAACGAAGTTGATGTAGATGTAGTGGCAGAAAGTACAGGAATCTTCACCACTTTAGAAACGGCTCAAGCCCATATTGATGGAGGTGCTAAAAAAGTAGTGATCTCAGCTCCATCGGCAGATGCTCCAATGTTTGTAATGGGAGTAAACCACACTGATGCAAAAGCAAGCGATGTAATCGTTTCAAATGCGTCTTGTACTACTAACTGTTTGGCACCATTAGCAAAAGTAATCAATGATAACTTCGGAATTGTAGAAGGATTAATGACAACAGTTCATGCGACAACATCAACACAAATGACTGCTGACGGTCCTTCAAGAAAAGATTGGAGAGGTGGTCGTGCTGCAAGTGTGAACATTATTCCATCATCTACTGGTGCTGCTAAAGCAGTGGGTAAAGTTATCCCGGCTTTGAACGGTAAGCTAACAGGGATGTCTTTCCGTGTGCCTACGGTAGACGTTTCAGTAGTAGATTTAACAGTAAAAGTAGCTAAAGAAACTTCGTATGAAGAGATTATGGCTGTGTTGAAAAAAGCTTCAGAAAACGAATTAAAAGGAATCCTTGGATATACTGAAGATGATGTAGTTTCTCAAGATTTTGTGTCAGATTCAAGAACATCTATCGTAGATATGAAAGCGGGAATTGGTTTAAATTCTACTTTCTTCAAAATTATCTCTTGGTATGATAATGAGTATGGATATTCAAGTAAATTGATTGATTTATCGGTTCACATCACTAATTTAAAATAAAATAAATAATCCCGTTACAATGAGTTGTGACGGGATTTTTATTTCTTTTGCTAAACCAAAAAACCAAACCAAAATGAAATTATTAGTTGATAGTGGATCTACCAAAGCCGATTGGATTGCCATTGATGAAAATGGAAAAGTACTTTTTACTACGCAAACATTAGGATTAAACCCCGAAGTTTTAGATACCGATGAAGTAATCAATCGATTAGAAGACAAATTTGATATTTCACACAATAAAGATAAGGCAACCCATTTGTTTTTTTATGGAGCGGGCTGTGGTACCGACCGAATGAAAGATTATTTGACGGATGTTTTCAAAGATTATTTTTCCAATGCGATAGTAACGGTTCATGAAGATACATATGCTGCCGTTTATGCAACTACTCCAAAAGATGAAGAGGCTATAGTGTGTATTTTAGGAACAGGTTCTAATTGCAGTTATTTTGATGGTAAAGTATTGCACCAAAAAGTACAATCATTAGGGTATATTGCTATGGATGATTGTTCTGGAAATCGATTTGGACGTCATTTGTTACGAGGGTATTATTTCAATAAAATGCCTAAGGAATTGACTTTAGAATTTGAAGAAGAATACAACGTAGATCCTGATTACATTAAAAATAATTTATACAAAGAGCCTAATCCGAATGCGTATTTGGCAACTTTCGCTAAGTTTCTTATTCGTCATAAAGACACTGAATTTTGTAAAAAATTCATTTATGCAGAGATGGAGGATTTTGTAGAGAACTATATCATGCAATTTGAAAACTACCAATCGGTACCCGTGCATTTTGTAGGCTCAATCGCTTTTTATTTAAAAGATGAATTACAAGAGGTGTTGCAAAAACACGGTATCCAAATTGGAAATGTGTTGCGCAGACCTATAGATGGTTTGATTGCCTATCATGTAATGAATAAATAATATGATTAAACCACGTACAACGTGGTTTTTTTTTTACACTAAAAATAAAGTACTATGGAAATTGCAATTATAGCACATGATGGTAAGAAAGCCGATATGGTTCAATTTATCAATAAGAATAAAGCTATTTTAGAAAAGGAACATATCAAGCTTATCGCTACAGGTACCACAGGAAGTAAAGTGGAGGCTGTGGGTATCAAAGTCAAAAAAATGCTATCGGGCCCTATGGGAGGAGATGCTCAAATTGCGGCGCGTGTAGCCGAAGGTAAAACTAAAATGGTGTTGTTTTTTAAAGACCCCAACTCCAGCCATCCTCATGAACCCGATATCAATATGTTAATCCGTATTTGTGATGTGCACAATGTACCATTAGCAACCAATGAAGCTACGGCGCAATTGTTGTTGTTGGGTTTGGATGAGCTAAACTAGACTCAGGTATTATTTTCAAGATACATTCAAACAAAAAATCCTCGGTACCTAAGTGCCGAGGATTCGTATTTTATACTAGTTAACTAGATAGTAAACTACCGAATTGCAATCATTGAAATTTCAACATTTACATTTTTGGGCAAGCAAGCTACTTGTACCGTTTCCCGTGCAGGAGCTGTAGCTTCGTCAAAATAACTTCCGTATATCGTATTGATTCGAGCAAAATCGCCCATATTCATAATGAATATCGTCGTTTTTACGACATGTTCAAAAGTCATGTCTGCTGCTTCCAATACTGCTTTCATGTTTTCCATGACTTGCTTGGTTTCAGTTTCAATATCGTCTAGTACCAATTCCATAGTAGCAGGGTCTAAGGCAATTTGGCCCGAAGTATATAGGGTGTTACCCACTAAAACAGCTTGATTGTAGGGTCCGATTGGAGCGGGTGCTTTCTCTGTGAATATTATTTTTTTCATTGTATGTGTGTTTATATTATCGTAAAGTACGGTCGGGTTGGCTTCGTTTATCCCATTTGATATCGCTCAACACACCTGATTTGATTCCGATGAAGAAGCTCCAATAGGAGTTGGTGCCAAAAGGAACCCAGCTAAAATTCATACGCCAACTCAATAAATCTCGTTCAAAACGGAATTGGGTAAACGTAACTCCTTTTTGGACCATATCATATCCTGAGGAAACCCCTATTTTCCATTTTGGCGTTAAATCGGTATTTAACGAAACCATTACGGAGTTCCCTGTAATTTTCTTTTCTCGATTGATATTTGAATAGGTCAATGAATAGGCAAAGTTGACATCAAAAGGAAGTTTGTAATTGAAAAGTTCACTAACGGGTTCTTTCTTTTCTTCGCCTTCTTTAAACTGACTTTGTCTGCTATCGCTTAAGTCGGTGTTTGTTCCAAACAAATCATCTGTTCGTCCTCCATTTCGTTTTCCTTGGGTGTTTTCTTTGTCGTTGTTTTCAAGGCTACTATTCGAAAACGAATAATTCAAAGTCATATTAGCACTAGTCATTCGGAATAAACTTCCGCCATTGTTAATGTTCCAAGTGTCAATACGTTTCCCTGCATTATTAATCGCATAAGGGTCTAAAGTAGTAGCAAAATTGATGTTCATTTTCTTATCAAAAATCTGGGTACCACCACTCACACGCATAGGAGCCCATCGCAAGGAATCTGCGGTGATATCATAGCTAGTTGAAAAATTTAAATTATTCAAAAGCATTACTTTTTTAGGCTCGGTTTTGGTAAGATCCTTATCGGTTACCTTAGCTTCAAAAGTATTACTTAATGTGAAGCCTACGTTGTTGGACATTGAATTACCCGGTGCGCCAAATATTCCATTGTCAAATCGCGTATACTGTTTCATCATGTTTCCACTTCCATCGGAGTCATAGGTGTCATAATACTTGGAAAAGCTTGGGGTATAACTATACGAAATGTTAGGGCGCATGACATGACGAATGGCTTGGATTTTTTTGGTTTCACCAAAATTAAATGTCCCGTAAATTGTGGTTCCAATACCTGTGGTAAAGGAATAGGTTCTAAAAGCATCAAAGCCTGGAATTTCAATGTCAATTATTTTGTTTTGGGTGGGGTCGTATTGTTTACGAATGGTTTTTAGATACCAAACTTCATTGTAATTGATTGACGTTGTTGCACTAAAGTATTTAAATATTTTAAAGTTGGTGCTTAAAGGAATACTATGTTGGAATCCCATTTTAGCATCGCGGAACATTTGGGGTTTGAAAAACAAAGAATCAGTAGTTTCAATTCGGTTTTCGCCCCTAAGGTTATATTGTAAATTAATATTTTTTATAATTCCTTTTTTAATCCCTGATGAAGGTGCAAAAGGAAACATACGATCCACACTCAATTGCAAGGTTGGCAATGTCATATTGATGATTTCCGTATTTGTGTTCTGTGAGTGGGTAGCTGTTAAGGAAAGGTTTACTTGCGGTACAGAATTAAATGTCTTTGAATACGAAATGGAAGAACTTAGTGTATTATTAAGACGCGAACCCACATTTATTTGATTGATGGAGTTGGCATAATATTTACTACTTCCTAAGTTCACAGAGGCTGAAAAACGCGAGTTAGGATTTGATTTTCCATCTTTAGAATGAGACCATTGAATGTTGTAAATATTGGTTCGGGTATAGTCGGGATACCCTCGTTCACTAGTGATTAGGTTTTCATAGCGAATATTGATATTTCCTAAAAATCGATATCTTTTGGCATAAGACGATTCTGCCCGAAAAGCATAACTCCCATTGGTATAGTAATCCCCTAATACGGCCAAATCATAATTGTCGCTTAAAGCAAAATAGTATCCTCCGTTTTGCAACGAAAACCCACGGGTACTGCTGTCGTTATAGGAAGGGATGATAAGCCCTGAACGACTGGTTTCTGTCATTGGGAAAAAGGCAAAAGGCAAAGCAAGAGGTGTGGGCACGTCTGCAATAACCATATTGGTTAATCCTACTACTACTTTTTTGCCGGGTACTAATTTTACACGACTTGCTTGGAAATAGTATTCGGGATTATCGATGTCTTTGGCAGTAGTAAATCGGGCACTTTTCATGAAATACACCGAGTCGTTTTCTTTTTTGGAGATGGGGGCTTTCACTTTAAACTCTCCTTGGTCAGTTCTGGAATTCCAAACCAATGCTTTTTTCGTTTTGAAATTGAACCGAATAGAGTCGGGTTCCACAACATTTTTTCCTTGTTTGAAAACGGGAGATTGGGTGTATGCACCTGTAGAATCTTTTATCCGTCCGGCATAGACTTCATTTTTTTGGTAATCAAAAACGATAATCCCCGATTTTAATTCAATATCTTGATAATAGAGTTCGGCCTTGTCATATAGCGTAACGATTTTTTTCTTTTGATCGTTTTTAGCATAGCTATTGGCTTTGTATTTTACTTTACTTTCTAATACATTCTTCTTCTTGGGTAAACTATCGACCTTGATTGTTTCTGTTGTTATAAGAGTAGAATCAGGGACTATTTTTTTGTCATCCGATTGATTTTTAACGGGGAACGAAGGACTTTTTTTGGTTAGGTCTTGTGAATAGCTTACGCCACATCCTAATGTTAGGAAAATTGTTAAAAAAACGATATAAAATAACTTTCTTTGCAATGGTTTAATGCTATTTTTGTAGAAATATGGCTTGATTTTTGACGTGGCAAACTTAAACAATATTTTTGGTCAAAAATAAAGAATAAATAGTTTAATACCCTTTCGGTTTTAATTAAAATTAACTTTTAAAGTCCATGAAATTCATAATTAATAGTAAATTTTATTTTCTGTTGTTTTTCTGTTGTTGTGTTTTGAATGTTTTAGGACAATCAAAAGTCAATAAGTTTACCATTGTTTTAGATGCGGGACATGGTGGTAAGGACCCTGGGAATTCATATCATGGGTATGTAGAGAAAGATATTGCGCTTAAAACTACGCTTAAGGTGGGTGAGTATTTAGAGCACGAGAAAGATTTTGAAGTGGTATTCACTCGGAAATCAGATGTGTTTATTGAATTGGTCAACCGTCCTAAAGTTGCCAATAAAATAAATGCCAATTTATTTGTGTCCATCCATTGTAATTCGGTAAAAAACTTTGAGCCCGAAGGGACAGAAACCTTTGTAATGGGACTTTCTAGAAGCAATATGAATTTAGAAGTGGCCAAAAATGAGAACTCGGTAATCTTACTTGAAGAAAACTACAAAAAAACATATGAGGGTTTTGATCCAAAAAAACCTGAAACATTTATTGGATTGAAACTAGTACAAGAGGAAAATTTAAACAGCAGTATCACATTAGCATCTCATATTCAAGATAATTTTACGAATAATTTGAATCGTAAGACAAGAGGAGTGAAGCAACAGCCACTTTGGGTATTGGATGCGGCCTATATGCCAGGCGTTTTGGTTGAGTTGGGTTTCTTGTCGAATACAGATGAAGGAGCTTTTTTAAATTCTGATGAAGGGCAAGCAAAAATGGCGCGCCAAATTGCGGATGCTATTATTCGCTATAAAAGAGATTATTTCAGTGAATTTGCCTCCAATACTGTTGAAATGAAATCAGAGGAATCGGAACCTAAAAAAGAATCATCGGTTAAAGAAGTTCCAGTTAAACCAATAAAAAATGAAGAGGTTGTTCCAGTTATTCAAAGTGACGAAATGGAAAGTGTCGTTGTGGCGAATGGGACTTATAAAATCCAACTATTTGCCAGTTCCAAAAAGAAAGATTTAACTTCGCAAGAATTTAAAGGGTTAGATCCAATTTCTTATACGTTAGAGCACAACCTGTATAAGTATTTTTATGGGGATACTATGGAATTGAATGCCGCTAAATTGTTAAGTCAAGAAGCAAAAAAGAAAGGATTTAAAGATGCTTTTATAGTGGTTTTTACAGACGGAAAAGCGACTTCTATTAAGTAATGTAGTATATATTTTTGAAATTAAAAAGGAATGAAAGTAATAACAATTATAGGATGTGCATTAATATGTATGCTTTCTAGTTTGACCTATGCCCAATCTAAACAATTTAAAGTTGCATTGGATGCGGGTCATGGGGATCATGATTTTGGAGCCGTTTACAATGGGCATATCGAAAAGAAAATAGCTTTAGCGGTTGTGCTTAAAGTAGGTCGAATATTAGAGAAGAATTCGAGCATAGATGTTATTTATACGCGTAAATCAGATCAATTTATTGATTTAATTGAGCGCGCTAATATTGCCAATAGAGCCGATGCCAATGTGTTTGTATCGATTCACTGTAATGCCAATCCTAATCCCAATGCGGATGGGTGTGAGTCTTGGGTGATGGGATTGAATAAAAACGCATCCAATTTGGAAGCAGCAAAAAGGGAAAACCAGGTAATTACTTTAGAGAAGGATTACAAACAAAAGTATGAAGGTTATGATCCAAAATCACCTGAATCTATTGCGGTACTTGGAATTGCTCAAGAGCAGTATTTAGAACAAAGTATAGCCTTGGCTGGAAGTGTTCAAAACCATTTTATGGATGAATTGAATAAAAAAAGCCGTGGGGTTAAGCAAGCACCTTTTATGGTATTGCATAAAGCGTATATGCCTAGAGTCTTAATTGAAATTGGATTTATATCGAATCCAGCAGAAGGAGCCAAATTGGATTCGGAAGCGGGTCAAGAGGAAATTGCTCAGTCCATTGCCAATGCCATTATAAGTTATAAAAAGGAATATTACGGCCAATCGGAATCTGATACTGCCGTAAAACCTTCTCAAAAGATGGAAACGGAGCAAACCTATAAACCTACTGATTCTGCAATGGGTACTAAGCCTAAAGCAACTAAATCCGAATCTAAAAAACCAGAAGTAAAACCAACAGAGCCAAAACCAAAAACAGAACCTGAAGTGAGTGTGGCAACAGGAGTACAATTTAAGGTGCAACTTTCTGCTAGTGGGAAAAAAATTGAAACTACTGCAAGTAACTTTAAAGGATTGAATGGGATTACGGTGAGCGAAGAAGGAACTTTGTTTAAATACTTTTATGGAAATTCTTCCAATTATGAAGAGGCCAAACGTTCGTTGGCAGAGGCCAAAGCAAAAGGATATACCTCTGCTTTTATTATAGCCTTTAAGAATGGTAAAAAAGTATCGGTACAAGAAGCATTAAAGCAATAATAATAAGGAGTTAAACTATTTTATTTTAACTTTGCCAAAAAAACAAATAGCATTGAAAATTACTAAAGAAATAAAGACTGCGATATTAGTTATTGCTTCCATTTTGTTATTTATTTGGGGATATAGCTTTCTAAAAGGACGTGATTTATTCGTCAATTATAAAACGTTTTATGTGTTGTATGATAATGTGGAGGGATTGCAAAATTCGGCGCCAATTACCATAAACGGTTTAACAGTGGGAAAAGTAAGTGCAATCAAATTCCTAGACAATTCGGGAAAAATACAAGTTGAGCTCCAAATCAAATCCGATTTCCCAATTTCCAAATCAAGTATGGCGACTATTTATGAGCCTGGTTTGATAGGAGGAAAGCAAATTATGATTGTTCCTAATTTTGACGATACTACTTTAGCCGAAACAGGTATGACATTGAAAGGTGATGTGAAACCGGGTTTGACGGCATTAGTGGCAGAACGATTAACACCTCTTCAAGAAAAAGTTGAAAAAATGGTAGTTTCGGCAGATGAATTGTTGAAGAATGTAAATTCGGTTTTGGATGCCAATACTAAAGAGCATTTGAAAAGCAGCATATCTAACTTAGACGCAACCTTAGCTGAATTCAAAACGGCTTCTCATGAGGTCAATACGATGTTGGTTGAAAATAAAGGGAAATTTAATTCTACGGTAACGAATTTGGATAAAGCTTCCGGTAATTTTGTAAAAATATCCGATTCTATTGCGAAGATAAACATTGCAGAGACCGTTAAAAAGTTAGAAAAAACATTAGCTAGTGTCGATAAAATAATGGTTGATGTACAAGCGGGTAAAGGAACCTTAGGTAAATTAGCCAAAGATGAAACGTTGTATGTGAATTTTGCAAAAACCTCAAAGGAATTGGAGTTGTTGTTGCAAGATTTGCGATTGAACCCAACGCGTTATGTCAATGTTTCTCTTTTCGGTAAGAAAAACAAACCTTATAAAGCACCCGTTAACGATACACTTAAAAAGTAAATTTGATAGCCATGATGTATATCGACAACTTATTATTTGCTGTTATTCTAATTCTTGGAATAGGTTTTTTTGTCAAAAATGTCAAAAAATTAAAGCGTAATATCAACTTGGGTCAGGACATAGACCGAAACGATAATCCTTCTGCCCGTTGGAAAAATATGGCCATGATTGCTTTGGGGCAATCTAAAATGGTTAAAAGACCTGTTGCTGCCTTTTTTCACTTAATAGTGTATGCTGGGTTTATTATTATTAATGTTGAAGTTATCGAGATTATTATAGACGGTTTGTATGGTTCTCATCGTATATTCTCAGGTCTAGGTAGTTTCTATTCCTTCTTGATAGGTTCTTTTGAGATATTAGCTGTTTTAGTTTTAGTGGCAGTTATAGTATTCTGGATTAGAAGAAATGTGATTCGTTTGAAGCGTTTTGCAAGTTCTGATTTGAAAGGTGCGCCTAAGAAAGACGCCAATACAATTTTGTATTTTGAAATGGTATTGATGTCATTGTTTTTAATAATGAATGCTACCGATTTGCATTTCCAAATGGCGAATCACGGAAATATTATCTCTCAATATGTATGTACTCTATTTTATTCATTTGATATAGTAACTGTAGAGGTTATAGAAACTACCGCTTGGTGGTTGCACTTTATTGGAATTATGCTGTTCTTGAATTATTTATACTATTCAAAGCATTTGCATATTTTACTAGCATTTCCAAATACTTTTTTTGCCGATTTGAATGCCAAAGGGAAATTTGATAATTTGGAAAGTGTTACTAAGGAAGTGAAACTGATGATGGACCCTAATGCGGATCCTTTTGCGGCGCAACCTATAGATGAAAATGCAGTACCTACTAAGTTTGGGGCTTCCGATGTACAGGATTTGAATTGGGTTCAATTATTAAACGCTTATACCTGTACCGAATGTGGTCGTTGTACGTCGTCTTGTCCGGCCAACCAAACGGGCAAAAAATTGTCTCCCCGTAAAATCATGATGGATACCCGCGACCGTTTAGAGGAAGTAGGGCGTAATATAGATGCCAATAAAGGCGTATTTGTACCTGATTCCAAATCGTTGTTGAACGATTATATTACAACCGAGGAATTATGGGCGTGTACATCTTGTAATGCATGTGTGGAAGAATGTCCAGTGAATATTAGTCCGTTATCGATTATAATGGATATGAGACGCTATTTAGTAATGGAGCAGAGTGCGGCTCCCCAACCTTTAAATGCCATGATGACGAATATCGAAAATAACGGAGCGCCATGGCAGTATAACCAACAAGACCGATTGAACTGGAAAGACGAAAATTAATATAAACAGATGAATTCTCATAAATGTGAGGCTTGAGAATTTGTCGAATGAATTTGATAACTATAAAAAGTAAAAGCATGAAAGCGGAAGACATTGACAAAACCTTGCAAACAGTTACCCAAAACGGCCAACATTTAAGTCCGATATTGCCAGAAGGGGTAAAGAATTATTTAATTGATATTGACGGTACCGTTTGTGATGATATCCCAAACGAGGAACCAGAGCGTATGTTAACTGCAGAAGTGTATCCTGATGCTTTGATTACGTTGAATAAATGGTATGATGAAGGACACATTATTTTCTTCTTCACTTCACGTACAGAAGCGCATAGAGAGTATACCGAAATTTGGTTGAAAAAACATGGGTTTAAATACCACGGTATATTATTTGGAAAACCTAGAGGAGGCAACTACCACTGGATTGACAACCATTTAGTGAAAGCTACGCGTTACAGAGGGAAATTTACCGATTTGGTTGACAAAGAAGTAACCATTCAAGTCTTTGATGACGAACACCACGAATAAAAACAGTTGTTAGTGACCCACTAATACGAAAAACTATATAGAATGTCAGAAGTAGTAAACGTGCCAACAATGGCAGAGATGATGGCTCAAGGCAAGCAACCTGAAGTATTATTTTGGGTTGGTTGTTCGGGAAGTTTTGACGACAGAGCAAAAAAAATAACCAAAGCATTTGTACGCCTATTAAACCGTGCCAATGTGTCTTTTGCGGTTTTGGGAACAGAAGAAAGTTGTACTGGTGATCCAGCAAAACGCGCAGGGAATGAGTTTTTGTTTCAAATGCAAGCCATGATGAATATCGAGGTTTTGAATGCATATGAAGCTAAGAAAATCGTAACCGCTTGTCCACATTGTTTTAATACTTTAAAGAATGAATATCCTGAATTAGGTGGGACTTATGAAGTAGTACATCATACCGAATTTCTGAAATCTCTTTTAGATGCGGGACGTTTGACTATAGAAGGTGGTCAATTTAAAGGAAAAAAAATTACATTTCATGACCCTTGTTACTTGGGTAGAGCCAATAATATCTATGAAGCTCCAAGAGAACTAATTCAAAAATTGGATGCCGAATTGGTTGAAATGAAACGTTCGAAAGCCAATGGGTTATGCTGTGGAGCGGGTGGTGCCCAAATGTTTAAAGATGCTGAGAAAGGCACTAAAGAAATCAACGTAGAACGTACCGAAGATGCCTTAGAAACCCAACCTCATATTATTGCGGCAGGCTGTCCTTTTTGCAATACCATGTTGACCGATGGTGTTAAAGTAAAAGAACGAGAAGGCGATGTCAGAGTTATGGATATAGCCGAATTAATAGCAAACGCTCAAGATTTATAATCAATACTAAATACCACACTTTATCATTGAAGTGCTAAAACCCTACAATTATGTATATTCCTTTTGAAAATTTACCCGAAGAATCACGTATTTGGATTTATCAATCCAATCGCAAATTTTCAGATGATGAAATGGCTGAAATTGAGGGTGCATTACAAACCTTTTTAGAAAATTGGGCGGCTCACGGTACAAGTTTAGAAGCTTCTTTTTTATTAAAATACAATCGTTTTATTATACTAGCAATCAACCAAGAAGTGATGCAAGCAACTGGTTGTTCCATTGATGCTTCTGTGGCTTTTATTCAATCGTTAGAACAAAAATATCAAGTTGATTTGTTGGATAAAATGAATGTAACCTTCAAAAATGGAGAGCATATTGCTCACAAATCCTTGATTGATTTTAAGAGAATGGCAAAAGAAAAAGCCGTTACAGCTCAAACTATTGTCTTTAATAATTTAGTAAATACTTTAGAAGAATTCAACGAAAATTGGGAAGTACCTGCTGGAGAAAGTTGGCACAGTCGTTTCTTTTAAATCCTTTTTTACATGAAGATTTTCCTTTTTAGATTTGGCGCTTTGATGCTGTTGTTGTTTTTGGTTGCGAATTGTTCGTCTACTAAAAGCACTCAGTCCAATGTACAATTGGGGAAAGCCGGATTTGCAGAAGATGAAGAAATCTATATCCCACATTTAAAATCTGAACGTAAAAATTTCTTTCCCGAAACCCTAGCCGAAACCCATTGGGTAGATAGTATATACAATCAAATGACTTTTGAAGAAAAAGTAGGGCAATTGTTTATGGTAGCGGCCTATTCCAATAAAGATACAATACACACCAATGCCATCGAAAAATTAATCAAAGACTATAAAATAGGAGGTTTGATTTTTTTTCAAGGTGGTCCAGGTCGTCAAGCCCGATTGACCAATAGATACCAATCGCTTTCTAAAGTGCCTTTATTTATAGGTATTGATGCTGAGTGGGGTATGAATATGCGATTGGATTCCACCTTTCGCTATCCATTTAATATGACTCTTGGAGCTATTAAAAATCTTGATTTGATACAGCGCGTTGGAAAAAGTATGGCTCAAGAAAGCAAGCGCATGGGGGTTCATTTTAATTTCGCACCTGTATTAGATATCAATACCAATCCCAAAAATCCAATTATTGGGTATCGTTCCTTTGGTGAAAATAAAGTGAATGTAACAGAGCATGCCATTGCATTGATGAAAGGTGCTCAAGGACAAGGTGTGTTCTCTACAGGGAAACATTTTCCTGGACATGGTGATACTTCAACTGATTCCCATAGTTCCTTACCCGTCGTTAATGCAACTTTGGAGCATTTAGGAAAAATCGAATTATACCCTTATAAACGGATGTTTGATGAGGGCTTGGTATCGGTTATGGTGGCCCATTTAAATGTACCGAGTTTGGAGCCTCGTGAAGGATATCCTACTTCAATTTCTCATCATGTTGTAACGGATGTGTTGAAAGGAGAACTTGGATTTGAAGGGTTGATATTTACCGATGCGTTGAATATGAAAGGGGCTAGTAATTTCAAAAAACCGGGAGATATAGATTTGGAAGCCTTTTTGGCCGGAAATGACATATTGCTTTTTGCAGAAAATGTACCTCTAGCCGTGGAAAAACTTTGTGTGGCCAAACAAGATAGTCTTTACGATGAAGACCGCTTAGCCGAGTCGGTAAAAAAGATATTGAAGTATAAATTCAAGGCAGGATTACAACATTCTAATCCTATTGAAGTGGCACATTTGGATGCCGATATGAATACACCCGAAAATGATGCGTTGAAGTATGAAATGTATGAAAACGCCATTACGGTTGTTAAAAACGAGCATGACTTTTTGCCTTTAAAAAATTTAAATCAACGAATTGCTTATGTAAAGCTAGGAGATGATACACAGCTTCCGTTTTTGTCAACCTTGCAAAAGTATACGGAAGTAATAGAGATTAACGAGACCAATAAGGATAGTTTGGTGTCTCAATTGTCAGGTTTTGACACCGTTATTATAGGCTATCATAAATCGGATAAAACTTGGTGGAAAGCGCCTGAATTAAGTGATTACGAATTGGATATTATAGAAAGTATCGCTTCGACTAAGAATGTGGTTTTAGATTGCTTTGCCAAACCGTATTCCCTTTCTAAAATTAAAAGTTTTGATACAATTAAAAGTTTAATAGTTTCCTATCAAAATGGGGACGTACCCCAAGTAGTATCTGCCGAACTGATTTTTGGTGCTATTGCTTCCAAAGGGAAATTGCCGGTATCTATCAATTCCATGTATAAAGCTGGTGATGGACTAGTCACTGAAAAACTGAATCGATTGGGTTTTACCACGCCAGAAGCCGTTGGTATGAGTTCGGAGAAGTTGAAAAAAATTGAAGAGTATGCTCAAAAAGCGATACAAGGAAAGATGGCGCCTGGTATGCAGGTATTGGTAGCTCGAAAAGGTAAAGTCATATACCAAAAATCTTTTGGAACCAAAACCTATGAGAGTACGGATAAGGTAACTAATACTGATTTGTATGATGTGGCATCATTGACTAAGATGGTTGCTACATTGCCCAATGTCATGGTACAGTATGATAAAAAGAAAGTCAATTTGCAAACTACTTTAGGGGAGCTCCTTCCTGCTTTTAAGAATTCAAACAAACAACAAATTAGTTTTAAAGAATTGCTTTCCCATTATGGTAGATTGCAGGCTTGGATTCCGTTTTACAAAGCTACTTTGGACACGGCCAATAAGCCAATGGATAAGTATTATAAAAAAGTAGCTACTGCTGGATTTAGCAAAAGAGTATCGGATAGCTTATTTATTCGTGATGATTTCCAGGATACCATCATGGCCAAGATTATTAAGAGTCCTTTGATAGATAAAAAAGAATACAAGTACAGTGATTTTACGTTTATCATATTGAAACAGTATTTGGAAAAAACTACTGGTAAATCGTTGGACCAACTAGCTACTGAAAACTTCTATGCTTCCTTAGGGATGAATAATACAGGATACAATCCGTTGCTTCGATTTCCCAAAGAACGCATAGTCCCAACCGAAATTGACACCTATTTCCGTCATGATACCCTTCAAGGCTATGTTCATGATATGGAAGCCGCTATGGAAGGTGGGGTAGGAGGACATGCAGGTATTTTTTCCAATGCGATGGACTTGGCTAAAATGATGCAACTCTACCTTCAAAAAGGAACCTATGGTAACCAAACCTATTTTTCAGAAGCTACTTTTACCGATTTTAATACCTGTTGGTATTGTACTGAGGGCAATCGTCGCGGGCTGGGATTTGATAAACCACAGTTGGGCAAAGAAGGCCCTACTTGTGGATGTGTTTCCATGTCTAGTTTTGGACATACCGGATTTACAGGTACTATGGCTTGGGCTGATCCCGCAACAGATATCGTTTATATTTTCTTGTCAAATCGAACCTATCCTGGCACTAGTTTGACCAACAAGCTTTCTAAAGAAAATATTCGCGAAGACATTCAAAAAGTAATTCAAGAGGCTATTATTAGTAAATAATTAGAGTTGGAATACATTAAAGCAGCTCAAAATTTAAGTTTTTTTCACCCCTTGTGAAGTCAATGAATACAAGGCTTCAGAAACATGCGGACGGAGGTAAAAAAGTACTAGGACGACTTTTTTGTTCCGTCAGGGTCGAACTAAATCTCCGTCAGGCTCGAGCAAAATCTCCGTCAGGTCAGTTGGGAGCCCCCGTCAATAAAGGGCTGGCTGCAGGTATAAAAATTGTTGTTACATCCTCCTTTTTTAGCAATAGTTTCTGGTTTTTGAAATCAAAATGGAATGGTCATTTATTTCATTGGATGTAGTGTCAAGAGTACTAGTACAATAGCCCTTGGCACTCGAATGACTTTTAGTTTTAACAAATAGTATTCTCTTTCCAACTTATATTTTGCTTAAATTCGTAGCACCAAATATGATAGGTGCGTATTCGGTTTTTTGTTTGAAACAAAATTTCCGTAGGCTTCTATCTAACTGAGTATTCAATATGAAAATAGCCATTGTTTGCTATCCTACCTTTGGAGGTAGTGGAGTTGTCGCTACTGAATTAGGATTGGAATTAGCCCATAGAGGACATGAAATCCATTTCATCACCTATAGGCAACCGGTTCGATTAGCGTTATTAAATTCCAATGTACATTATCACGAAGTGAATGTGCCCGAATATCCCTTGTTTCATTACCAGCCTTATGAATTGGCATTGTCTAGCAAATTGGTAGATATGGTGAAGTTGTATAAAATTGAACTGCTTCATGTGCATTATGCCATTCCACATGCCTATGCGGGTTATATGGCTAAACAAATGTTGAAAGATGAAGGAATTGACATTCCTATGGTTACTACGCTTCATGGTACAGATATTACTTTAGTAGGGAATCATCCTTTTTATAAACCAGCTGTGAGTTTTAGTATCAATAAATCGGATGTGGTGACTTCTGTTTCTCAAAGTTTAAAAGAGGACACCTATAAACTCTTTAATATTACTAAAGAGATACATGTTATTCCGAATTTTATTGAATTGGACAAGCACCGAAACGAAAATTTAATTTCGTGTCAACGCTCAGTTATGGCAAATAAGGAAGAGCGTATAGTGACCCATATCAGTAACTTTAGAAAAGTAAAACGAATCCCTGACGTCATTCAGATTTTTTATAAAATACAGCAACACATTCCATCCAAATTAATGATGGTGGGGGATGGGCCCGAAAAAGCAAAAGCAGAACAGCTTTGTGAATCCTTGGGAATACAAGATAAAGTTATCTTTTTTGGTAACAGTAATGAGATTGACCAAATTTTGGCTTATTCCGATTTGTTTTTATTGCCATCAGAAACCGAGAGTTTTGGACTAGCCGCATTGGAAGCGATGGCTTGGAGTGTGCCTGTAATATCAAGTAATTCAGGAGGATTACCCGAAGTGAATTTTGATGGTGAGTCGGGTTATTTAAGTGCAGTTGGAGCTGTAGAGGAGATGGCTGAAAATGCGTTGAAAATTTTAATGAATGAGAATACACTAACGCAGTTTAAAACTAGAGCATTGGAAGTGGCCCAACAATTTGACATTAAAAACATTTTACCTCTTTATGAAGACTTATATCATAAAGCAATACATCAAAAGTTATGATAAAAAAAGGAATTTGCCTTTTGGCTATAGCGTGCTTGTTTTCTTGTTCTTCATCTAAAAATACTGCTAGCAAACCATTGTATGAAGTGTTGAACTATAATAATGATGGTGGGGCTAATATTCGGTTTTATGAAATTTTAACTGAGCCCAATGAGATTAAGATGCTCATGAGTGATAAAACCCTGAAGCATAAAATAAAATCGGAAGATATGGAGAAGAGTAATTTTATTATCCTAAATATGGGAGAGTTACCTGAAGGAAATTATACTGTTGAAATTACCAAAGTAGAAGAAACGGCGACTAATATCATCTTGCATGTGAAGGAAACGAAGCCCAAACGCTTAAACCCTAATCCCGATGGTGTGTTTGTTTATCCATATAGTGTGGTAAAAATCAATTCGAAAAAGCCCATCGTTATTCAATAAAAAAAAGACCTGTACTACAGGTCTTTTTTAGTAGTATGAAACGCGTTAATCAAACTTATAGCGGATGCCTAATGCGATATCAGGGCCGAAACTATTGGTTCTGTAATCACTTGAGTTGAAATAGATTTCAGGTCTGAAATCTAATGACAATTGCAGTGGGATTTCTTCAAAATTGTATTCTATCCCTACATCACCTGCTCCAAGTAGAATGGTACCTCCACGGCTTTCTCCTAAATAGTTGTAGTGCCAGCTTCCAATTCCAGCACCTACACCGGCATACCAATTAAATCCTTGGTCTAAATCCCATACCCATTGGTATAATCCAACCAATTTAAAGGCGTCTACATTTTTGCTGTTTCTCCAACCCAAATCGGCTTCCAAACGGTTGTTTTTTGATAATCCCCGTTGATAGGTTACTTCTCCTCCAAAGCCATCATTGTTTCCCAATCGTAAACCTAATGCGTTTTTTGAGATGTCTTGAGCTTGTGCGTTAATTGCTAATCCAATTAGCAAGAAAGCGGATAAAATGGTTCTTTTCATAGTAAAAAATTTAGTAGTACAAATGTAAATTATATAACGTGAAAAAGTGGTATTTATTATATTGTTTTATCGATTAAGTGTGAATTAGTATGGTTCAAATGAAGAGTTGGGACTCAAATTGCAGACATTTAAATCGTTTCGTTTTTTACTTTATAATAGAAATGGTATATTTGTTTAAAACACTTTTTTATGGCAGGAAATAGCTTTGGAACGCTTTTTAAACTTACTACTTTTGGGGAGTCACATGGGGAAGCATTAGGAGGAATACTTGATGGCTGTTCACCAGGCTTGAAACTTGATTTTGAGGCCATTCAAAATGAGATGCAACGAAGAAAGCCAGGCCAATCGACTATTGTGACACAGCGGAAAGAAGACGATGAGGTACAGTTTTTATCGGGAATCTTTGAAGGAAAGACTATGGGAACCCCAATAGGGTTTATCATACCCAATACCAATCAAAAATCGGATGATTATACCCATATAAAAGATTCCTATCGCCCTAGTCATGCCGATTATGTGTATGAAAAAAAATATGGAATTCGCGATTATAGAGGTGGAGGACGTAGTTCTGCTCGAGAAACGGCTTGCCGAGTTGTGGCAGGAGCTATTGCTAAACAAATGCTTCCCAATATCAAGATTAATGCCTTTGTGTCTTCTGTGGGGGCAATATTTATAGACAAACCTTACCAAGAATTAAATTTTGACTTAATAGAAAGCAATGCGGTTCGTTGCCCGGATTTGGCTACTGCCGAAAAGATGGAAGCGTATATCAAAGAAGTTCGGAAAGAGGGTGATACTGTAGGAGGTACTGTTACCTGTGTGTTGCAAAATGTACCTATAGGATTAGGGGAGCCTGTTTTTGATAAGTTGCATGCCGAATTGGGTAAGGCCATGTTGTCTATCAATGCCGTTAAAGGATTTGAATTGGGTAGCGGATTTTGCGGTGCCCAAATGAAAGGGAGTGCGCATAATGATTTGTATCGTGAAGACGGTACTACCAAAACCAATTTATCGGGAGGCATACAAGGAGGTATATCCAATGGAATGGATATTTATTTCCGAGTAGCTTTTAAACCTGTGGCTACTCTCATTCAGAGTCAAGAGGTGTTAACAAACCAAAATACACTTGTGGAACAAATGGGCAAAGGACGTCATGATCCTTGTGTGGTGCCACGCGCAGTCCCTATAGTAGAAGCTATGGCTGCCATGGTTCTGGCTGATTTTTACTTATTAAATAAAACCTATCTATAATTTATGGAAGTTACTACCGAAAAGAAATCATTATTAAGCAATCTTACTGTACAAATTGTAATCGCTATGTGTTGTGGCGCTTTTTTGGGAATTTATATTCATAATACACTAGGAGAAGAAGACGCTCAAAGTTTTAGTGATAAAATTAAAATGCTAGCTACTGTATTCATCCGATTGGTCCAAATGATTATTTCGCCTTTGGTCTTTACCACTTTAGTGGTTGGGATTGCCAAATTGGGAGATATTAAAGCAGTAGGACGCATAGGAGGCAAGGCATTGGGTTGGTTTTTTTCAGCTTCATTCGTGTCGTTACTAATTGGATTATTTTGGGTTAATACTTTGCAACCTGGAGTTGGATTGAAATTGGGTTCAGTTGATGTGTCTACTGCAACAGAAGTTACAGAAAAAACACAGGGGTTTTCAGCCCAAAACTTTGTGGAGCATATTATTCCTAAAAGTATCGTAGAAGCCATGGCAGGGAATGAAATATTACAGATTGTAATTTTCTCAATATTCTTTGGATTGGCAGCAGCTTCTATCGGGGGCAATGCGAAACCCGTAATTAATGCCCTTGATAAAACATCACATATTATTTTGAAAATGGTAAACTATGTGATGAAGTTTGCGCCTATTGGGGTATTTGGAGCTATTGCCGGGGTTTTTGCTATTAAAAATGTAAATGATTTATTGGTTACTTATGCCAAGTTTTTCAGTTCTTTTTTAGTAGGTATAGGTTCGTTATGGTTGTTTTTGTTAGTCATAGGGTATCTATTCTTAAAAGGACAGATGACCACCTTGTTGAAACGAATTGTAAGTCCATTAGTAATTGCTTTTGGTACTACGAGTAGCGAAGCAGTTTTTCCAAAATTGACTGAGGAATTAGAGCGATTTGGTGTGAAAGATAAAATAGTGTCTTTTATGTTGCCCTTGGGGTATTCTTTTAATTTGGATGGGAGTATGATGTACATGACATTTGCAAGTATCTTCATCGCTCAAGTCTATAATGTTCCCCTGACTATTGAGACCCAAATGGTCATGTTGTTCGTTTTAATGTTAACAAGTAAAGGTATTGCGGGTGTGCCAAGAGCCAGTTTAGTTGTTGTGGCTGCAACCTGTGGAATGTTTAAAATTCCTGTTGAAGGGATTGCTCTCATATTACCTATAGACCATTTTTGTGATATGTTCAGAAGTGCTACCAATGTATTGGGAAATGCTTTGGCTACCTCAGTAGTGGGAAAGTGGGAAAAAGACAGCTAGAGGGTACTTTTAAATGTAGTTTAATTTCCTACTAATTTCGTAATTGGATAGTGCGTAAGTTACTATTAGCACTAGTTTTTAAGTTTAAAATTAATTGGCAGGCAAAAAGTTAGTTAAAATTCTTTTATATATAAAGAAGTTTGCTAAATTTGACCATTAAATTAAAAAAAAACTAACTTTTATGAAAAAACTATTACTTTCATGCTTATTATTAGTTGTTGGAGTTAATGCCTATTCACAATTAACGTGTGCGGCTCCTACTACTATTACTACTAATGGTACGCTAACTTGTCCAGCAATAACAGGTACTTATCAAGCTATTTGTTTATCAAGTTCAACAGGTATTAAAGCAATTTGGTATAAGTATGTTGCAACTGCTAATGGAGAAATCACAATTTCTTCAGATTTAGCGGCTAATAGTATTGCCACTACAGATACACGTGTTTCTGTTTTGAAAGGTACTTGTGCAGCTTTAACTTGTGTTGATTCTAATGATGATGTGGATCCAAATGCAACAACTCCAAATTACAGATCAACTGTAACAGTTCCAGTAGCAGCAGGGACTACATACTACATCCAATGGGATAGTAGATGGGCTGCAACAGGTTTCCAATTTACATTCAACTTTACAGCGGCTTCATGTATCCGTCCAGGAGCAAGTGATTTCTATTTGCCAGACACGTATACGTCATCAGGTGCTAGTTTATATTGGAACCAAGCAATTGGAGCTCCAGCTAGTTATGATGTAGATTGGAGTATTAATTTAGTTGATGCTGAAGGTACAGGTACAATTGTTAACTATCCAGCAGGTGCATTAACTTATGTTCAAGCTGATGTTACAGGTATTCCTGAATCATTAAACTTCAGATACTTTGTAAGATCAAACTGTGGAGCAACTCAAAGTGCTTGGCAAGGACC
>JAHEHJ010000093.1 GCA_024644655.1 Flavobacterium sp. | reverse complement strand
TGTAATTCTTGCGCAATTCTATTTTTTTCATTTTGCCGAGCTTCATTTTCTCGTAGTTTTTGAACTAAAGTCAATTGGTATATTTCATTATTAGCTTCTCTTTGAATTTGCATTAACTTATTTTCTTTCTTTTTATTGCGTCTTAAATTGATAATGTATAGCATCAAAATAAAAGTAGAAATGATAAACGAAATCCCAAGAATATACCACTTCTGCAATTCTGCTTTTTCTTTTTCTTCTAAAATCCTTTCGGTTTCAAATGCTGCTTGAGCATATTTATCTCTAAAGTTGCGCTCTACTTGCCGTAAACTATCATTTAATTGAATATATTTTTTAGCATAAAAGGAAGTGTTTTTTGGATCTACTATAATCAATTGTTTACAACAAAGTAATTGATCATTGGTGTTTTTGTATTTTTCAGATAAACTTAGTGCTTGTTTGGCAAATTTGATTGAATTTAAGGTGTCCTTTAATTTGAAATAATACAAGGAATAATATAAGCGATTATAATTATATGTATTTTCTAATTTATTTTTCAAAACAATATTTGCGGATTTGTCTAATAAATAATTAACATTGGATATTTTATTAGTTTCTATTTTTAATAATGCCAAGTTATTTAAAGCACTTGAATAATTTTCAGGGTTTCTTTTAATTTCAATTTCATTAATTAAAATCTCTTTTAATTTTTTTTCAGCTGCGCTATATTTTTTTAATTTAATTAAACAATAACCAATGTTGGTTTTATTTGTAGAGATATCACCATTTTTATTGTAATAATTTATTGCTTTTTCGTATTCATTTAAGTTACTTGAATTTAAACCTAACATGCTATATAGAAAATCAATATTATTTTTTGTTTTATTTATGGCATTTAATTTAAGTGCTTGAATTGCGGTTTTATTACTTCCTAAAAAATCACATTGATACGATTGAATTAGACATATATCTTCTAAAACTGAAATTAATTCATAATATCTGGAATGGTTTTCATATATCCTTTTTGCTTTAAATTCATAATCTATTGCAGAATCATTTACACTTTGAAAAGTATAATAAACTCCTAAATTTTTATAAGCATGGGCTCTATTCAAGTCATCTTTGATTTTTTTTGATTTTTTTAGAATTAATTTATTTATATTAAAAAAAAATAACCATTGATTTGTTATTTTATAGTTGTCGGCAACACTAAATAAATATCCCAATGTTTTTTGATCCTCTTTTGTAAGATCTATATATGAATAAGCTTTGTTATTGTATAGATTTCGTTTGGAGAATGCTAGTGTGTCATTAGCAGCTAGAGATAAATACTTCTCGATAGAATCATTGGAATGAGTTGAATCGCATAACTGAGGTTGCTTTTGTTGACAACTACAAATTATAACCAATAAGAAAATCAAATGATATAGGTTGTTTCTTTTCATATTTCCAATTTTTGAATAGCAAGTTGATTGTTTGTGCAGTTAGTAATGTTCAAATGCCTGTATAAGCGGTATTAATTTTTGTGATTCTGAAACCAATTCATGGCATAAGCACTGCATGGATTCAGTATGGGTTGAACCCAAATTTCCAATACAAACGGAGAAAGTAATTTCTAGTACTACTTCGCAAGTTGCATTTCTTTTTAATCCAAAAGCCGTTGGAATTTCTTCCAATAGCAGTCCTGAATACGAATTAAAGTCTTGTAATGAACTAAATTGATATCGAATAATGTCCTCTTGTAAATGAATAATTAAAAATAAGGTTTCTTCTCTTATGTTTTTATCATCGTTGCTTTTGTTTTGACTAAAACCAAAAGCCAAATAAAAAAGAGGTATAATACACACTATTCGTTTACATACTAACATAAGTAAAATAAATATAAACAGCCCTGCTTTTTGTCGTCCAACACGTAAAAGCTAGGGCTGATATAGGCTGTTTTTTTATTTGAGCGAAATACAATTCAACAATTAAACCAACAACCAGACTTCTATTAATTTAATCCCATTATTAAAAATACCACTTAATGATAATGGAAAAATACGAGAGAGTATGAGTCCCTATTAATATCAATATTAGTTTCTCGATATCAACAGTGTAAAATTAAAAGGTAAATAGCTGCAAGAAGTACAGTAAAAGTGTATAATTTGTTAAATTTTTAGTCACTATGCCTTTATTGTGGTTAAAAACAACTCTTCTTTGTAGTAGCTTAGCTATATAATTGAAGGATAAATCTATAAACCCAACAAGAGACTAATACAAAAATTAGGATTACAAATACCCATGTATTGGGTCATTTAACAAGAGATTAATAACCTTAACCAATAATCTCAAATTGAGAATTGGTTCTGAATCAGAAACGGCTTTGTGATATCTAACTATATGATTAATGGCGGGTAAATTCGCTTAAGAGCGATTAATATCCCATTATTGAGTGATTACAGAATGCTGGTTGTGGTACCCTCAGATACAATATATTTAACCAATACATAATATTTTAATCACTACTACTAATGTACAAGTAGTATTTAGTAATAAAGTCTTATTTTAACCTCACTAGATATAAATTTTGCACTACCAATTAAATCATTCCTCTTTTTCGTGCTTCTCTTAAGATGTCTTCGTCATTTCCTTTTTCAATATTGAAATACTCTTTGATAATTACTTTTCTTTTGTCAACAGCACTTTTGGAAAGATTTAAATGCTCAGGAAGATTCTTGGTTTGAATTCCTTGATTTAATAAAATAATCATTTGTCGGCAGTAAATATCCAAATGAGTGGCGGTTATAGCCATTTCAGTCTTTAAATCCAAAACAGTTTTACTATAATGAGTTTCTCCATCTAATACCGATTCGAAAGCGGTAGCCAATTCAGTTTTAATAAAGTCTGATTTTACCATAATACCTTCAGGATAACATTCCTTTTGTACTTTAAATAAAACAAGAGATTCAAAATGGGAAGTAATGATAATAATTTTAGATTTAGGCTTGTGTTTTCGAATGAATGGTATTAAATCCATTCCTGAATTTATTTTTTTCTCCACATAAGCAGGCATGGTAATGTCTAAAGTGATAATGTCATATTCATCGGGTGAATTTACAATCGAATCATAAGCTGACTCACTAGAGTAGGCAGGTAAAACATTGAATTTAAAGGGCTTGGTATGATTTGACAACATGGCTTTATATCCCTCTATTATTGGAGGATGATCGTCTACCATTAATACACGTACTTCCATTTTTTAACAAATTTAAGTAAATGTAATTTTTTTCTTCTATATCTCCAAATAATTTCCGCCTGCTATTTGATTAATAATTAGATCAACATTCTCTTTATACGACTTTGAAAAAGGAAGTTTGGTAGCCGAGTTTTTAATATAACATACCGTATTGCCTGTATGTATTCTTGATACTTGACTAATGTTGATGATATAACTATTGTGTATCCTTAAAAATTGGGAATGAGGTAATACTGTCTCAAAATGCTTTAACGTTTTAAAAGCAGTAATCATTTCTCCATTATTTAAATGAATGTCTGTCGAATTATTATCGGCTTCAAAATACAAGATCTCCTCTGAATCGATATACCGATAATCACCATAGGATTTTATGCAAATCACTAACGATTGTTCTTGTTGAATCACTATTGGTTTTTCAATAATAAGGGTGTTATCTATAGTTTCAGAATCTAGTTCTGTTTCACTATCTGGGATTTCAACGGCAGAAATGGTTTGAACAGAATCCTTGTATTCATCACTTTCAATTGTTTGGTTCGTGTCATCATCTACATCTATATTGGAATCTATTTCAATTTCAGGAACTACTGTGATGTTATCTGTATTTTGTTCAATTTCATCTTGAGTTGGTGTAATTTCAACTTCCAACTCCTTAGTAGACATATTGCCAATTTCTGGTTCCACTACAATTGTTTCGTCTAATACTTCATAAACATCACCCAAATTAGGTATTTCAATGGGTTTTACATCACTGTTTAAAGCGCGCTCAAATTTTAAAATCGTCTTTCTAAAATCATTTAAGTGTAAAGGCTTCAACAAATAATCAACTACTTCATATTTTAAAGCCTCATAGGCAAAGCCACTGTTTTTAGTAGTAATTACAATTTTAGGGACTACTGTTAAATACCGATACAATTCATTAATCAATGCCAAAGAAAGGCGACTCTGTTTGTCTGTAGGGTCTATTTCTAAGAAAATAAGTTTAGGCTGATGCTCTAATATAAGATTAAGTCCCTCTTCATATGTATGTGCCATAGCCACAAAAGACAAGTTTCGAAAACGCCCTGCAATAGATAGGGTTTTCAACACATCTTCTTTATGATCATCTATAATAATAAACGTATGACTCATGTATGCTTTTCTAATTTTCTTAAAAAGCATCATCAGGTAAAAAGAACAGGTAGTTTTGGGGAACTCAGTTGTTTTTTATAGTGCCGATAAAATAAATACGAATACTATTTCTTGGTAGTTCAAGGGTTTTTCGTAGAAACGAAAATAAAAGTTTGCCCTCTTTTTGACTAAAATTGTTGACAGATTTGCGTATCCTGTTAATATGTGTATTATTTTCATGTATAAATCTTACAAATAAAAAATCCCAAACTCTTTTTAAGAATTTGGGATTTCATGTATAACGATAGCTAAAGTTAGATTTTCATTAACCAATTACGCATGGAGACTTCGTTTCCAATGATGGTTTTTAAATCGGTAATCTTAACCCGGTCTTGTTGCATTGAATCTCTATGACGAATCGTTACCGTTTCATCTTCTAAGGTTTGATGGTCGACAGTAATACAATAAGGAGTTCCTAAAGCATCTTGTCTACGGTATCTTCTACCTACGGCATCTTTTTCATCATAAGCCACATTGAAGTCCCATTTCAAATCGTCAATAATTTTTTGGGCCACTTCTGGTAAACCGTCTCTTTTAATCAAAGGAAAAACTGCAGCCTTAGTAGGTGCCAATACACTTGGCAAACGCAATACAGTTCGAGTTGAACCATCCTCTAAGGTTTCTTCTTTTAAGGAAGTTGCAAAAACAGACAAGAACATACGATCCAATCCTACCGAAGTTTCTACTACATACGGAACATAGTTAGAATTCGTCTCGTTATCAAAATATTGCAGTTTTTTACCTGAAAATTGTTCGTGCGCTTTCAAGTCAAAATCAGTTCTTGAGTGAATTCCTTCCAATTCTTTAAATCCAAATGGGAAATTAAATTCAATATCAGCCGCCGCATTAGCATAATGGGCTAGTTTTTCATGGTCGTGAAAACGGTAATTTTCTTTTCCTAATCCCAATGATAAATGCCAGTTCAAACGCGTTTGTTTCCAATACTCATACCACTTCATTTCTTCGCCTGGTTTTACAAAGAATTGCATCTCCATTTGTTCAAATTCACGCATACGGAAAATAAATTGGCGCGCCACAATTTCATTTCTAAAGGCTTTTCCGGTTTGTGCAATTCCGAAAGGAATCTTCATTCTTCCCGTTTTTTGCACGTTTAGGAAGTTTACGAATATCCCTTGAGCAGTCTCTGGACGTAAATACAAATCCATTGCATTTTCGGCAGAAGCCCCAAGTTTGGTACCAAACATTAAGTTAAATTGCTTCACATCGGTCCAATTTCTAGAACCTGTCTCAGGATCGGCAATTTCCAATTCCTCAATAAGTGCTTTTACATCTTCTAAATCACCAGCTCCTAAGGAACGTCCCATTCTTTCTAGAATTTCTCGTTCTTTGGCTAAATATTCCATTACTCGAGGATTGGTCGTTTTGTATTGCTCTTCATCAAAAGATTCCCCAAAACGCTCGCGAGCTTTTTCTATTTCTTTCTTAGCTTTCAGATTTAATTTTTCGGCATAATCCTCAATTAAAACATCCGCTCTATATCTTTTTTTAGAGTCTTTGTTGTCAATCAATGGGTCATTAAATGCATCAACATGCCCTGAAGCTTTCCAAGTCGTAGGGTGCATTAATATAGCCGCATCCAAACCTACTATGTTTTCGTGCATTTGAACCATGGCTTTCCACCAGTATTCTCTAATGTTCTTTTTTAATTCTACTCCGTTTTGTGCATAATCATATACTGCACTCAACCCATCATAAATTTCGCTCGACGGAAAAATGAATCCGTACTCTTTTGCATGCGAAACTACGTTCTTAAATAAATCTTCTTGTTTTGCCATGCTGCAAAAATATAAAAACACAATGTAAATATTAGTCTTATTATGCGTTAGAATTGAATTTTTTTATAATTTTATGTAAGAAAACTTCTTTTTATGTGGAGACATCTCTTAAATTTATTCTTCCCAAAGTCCTGTGTAGGTTGTCAATCACTTTTACTAACGGACGAAATTATCCTTTGTACTAGATGTCGCCATGAAATCCCAAGAACGAATCACCACCTAACAGCTACTAATGAAGTCATGCAAAAATTCTATGGACGCATACCTCTAGAATTTGGAGCAGCTCTCTTTTATTTTCAAAAAAAAGGAATCGTACAAGAAATGATTCATCACTTAAAGTATAAAGGACATGAAGAAATTAGCGCCATGATTGGAGATTGGTATGCTGAAGAGTTGAAAGATGTCCCTCATTTAAAAGATATAGATTTTATAGTCCCAGTTCCACTTCATCCCAAAAGAAAAAAGGAAAGAGGTTATAATCAAGTGGAGGGTTTTGGTAAGTCATTAGCCCTTCATCTCCATATTCCATATAATCCCCATATCCTATACCGAAAATTGCATACGCAAACCCAAACCAAAAAAGATATAGTGGGAAGAAGTGATGTAATAAATACGGTTTTTGAGGTAGCTTTCTCTGAGGAACATCACGGTAAACATTTCTTGCTTGTAGACGATGTAATTACTACTGGTTCTACCCTTGAAGCATGCAGTCGTGCCTTGCTCAAAATCCCAGATGCCAAAATAAGCATTGTATGTATGGCAATGGCACACAGTTAATATGTTAAGTTTCCTTAAAAAGATTTCATTCACACTAAATATAATTGTTATTTTGTGCTTTGAAATAACCATAGTATGTCTAAAACAATAGTCAAATTTGTTTGCTTTCTAAGCCTAATCCTAATGGCAAGCTGTGCCAAAAGAGGTACTATTACTGGGGGGACTAAAGATACCCTAGCTCCAGTATTGAATGCAAGTTGGCCAAAAAACAGAACGACTAATTTTAATGGAAACGAAATCAAATTGGTTTTTGACGAATATGTAAAACTCAAAAACCTGAACAAGCAGTTAATTGTTTCCCCACCTTTAAAAAACCAACCCGAAATTACTCCACAAACGGCTAGTAAATATTTAACTATAAAACTCAACGATACGTTGCAGCCCAACACAACCTATAGTTTTAATTTTGGCCAAAGCATACAAGATAATAACGAAGGGAATCCTTTGTCCCAATTTAAGTTTGTCTTTTCAACAGGAGCCTATATTGATTCTTTATCCTTAGGCGTTAAAATTAAAGATGCTCACGAAAAAAAGGTAGATAATTTCGTCTCTGTGATGCTGTATGAAAAGAATGAGAAATTTAACGATTCCACGATATATAAAGAAACACCACGATATATTACCAATTCTTTGGACAGTCTTAAACAAGTAAAACTGGATAACATCAAAGCAGGCACCTATTATTTAATTGCCCTTAAAGATAATGGGAATAATAAATTTAATCCCAAAACAGATAAAATAGGGTTCCAAAAACAAACAATTACCATCCCTAATGACTCGGTGTTTGAAGTAGAATTGTTTAAAGAAACTCTTCCTTTTAAAGCATTAAAACCTACCCAAGCCGCTAACAATAGACTTTTAATGGGATATGAAGGAAAACCAAAAGGGGTAAAAGTTACAGTTAAAAATGGCGCAGATATCCTACCAAGTCTAGTGACTAATTTCCCAAAAAAGGATTCACTTCAAATTTGGTTCAACCCCATAAAATCGGATTCTTTGAAGGTTGAAGTGGAAAAAGACAATTTCAAAAAACAATTTGTAGTAAAGTATAAAACCCAAAAACAAGATTCATTAAGCATAGCTGCCGAATTTTCGGGGGAATTACCCTTAAGAGAAATGTTTACTTTAAATAGCAGTATCCCATTAGTAAAATGGGATACTACTAAAATCTCCATTTTCAATAAAGATTCTATAGCAGTTCCATTTGAAACAAAATATGACGAATCCGAACAAAAATTTCTTCTCCATTTCAACAAAGAACCATTAGAGAAATACAAGATTACCCTTATGCCAGGTGCCTTGATAGATTTCTATGCCAATCAAAACGATACCTTGCGCTATACAGTAGCTACTAAAAATGCGTCCGATTATGGTAACTTAAAAGTTGTCTTGGAACATGTGAAACGATTTCCAATCTTGGTTGAGTTAACGGATAAAGATGGTAAAGTAAAGGCTTCTGAATACTCAGATAAAGAAAGTACTATTGTATTTGATGCCCTTGAACCGGCCTTATATACACTTCGAATTATCTATGATGATAATAAAAATAAGGAATGGGATACCGGTAACTACATGGAAAAAAGACAATCCGAAGAAGTCATCTATTTCCCGAAAGAACTTGATGTTCGCGCCAACTGGGATGTTGAACAACCTTTTAATGTTGGGGCTAAGTAAGGGTAAAGGTATCTTTATCGTTTAAAAAAGCCAATTTATTTCGGGTTTCTACCATTTTTTCTGCATCCAGTGTAACTATAAATACACCTTCTGTTTCTTGGGGTTCTAGTACAAAATTCCCCAAATAATCTACCACTTGTGAATGACCCGTATAATCCAGTTGGTTGAAATCAGTGCCAATTCTATTCACGCCAAGGGTATAACATTGGTTTTCTACAGCGCGCGCTTTTAATAAGATATCCCAAGCATTGATTCGAACTTTGGGCCAATTTGCTACATAAATTAATAGATCATAGTTTTCTACATTTCGAGCAAAAACCGGGAATCGCAAATCATAACAAATTAACGGACAAATCTTCCATCCTTTGTAGGTTATTATCAATTTATCCTTTCCCGCTTTATATACCTTGTCTTCTCCGGCCAACGTAAACAAATGCCGTTTGTCATACGTCTGGATATTGCCATCTGGAAATACAAAAAGCAATCGATTGTAATAGTTTTGCTCTTCTTTGATAACTAAACTTCCCAGTACGGCACTTTTTTTGGAATGGGCAATATGCTGCATCCAGGAAACAGTGTCACCCGCCATTGATTCGGCAACCAGTTCGGGATGCATTGTAAATCCGGAAGAAAACATTTCAGGGAGCACAATTAAATCCACCTCTTCCAAAAAACCATTGATTTTTTGGGCCAAATGACTGCGGTTTTCCGTTGGGTTTTCCCAAGCTAACGTAGTTTGTACTAAGGCGATTTTCATGGCAGTATAGGTATTAATATTTTCAAAATCTGGAATCACTAGTAGAGTCTTGTCCTTTATTTAATAGTGATTTCATCCACAAAAATAAAAGCTTCCCCTCCAGCTCCTTGATGCCATTCGGGAAGTGTTCCAAAGTTATGGGCTTTTACCTTTACATATCTCGTTTGGATAGGAATTGTTGGTAAATACCTAAAATTCACTATGTGGTTTTCTGTTTCCTTTGGATCTAAAGTGTTTGCTGTGCTTCCTGCTAAAGTAAAGGTGATATTATCGCTAGAAATATAATAGTCAACTTGGGTGGGCATCAATATCCAAGAACGAGAATCTTGCAAGAACCGTGCATTAAATTCGGTTACCGTTTTCTCAGATTGCAAATCAACAACCGCTTCAAAATCCTGCCCTTGATAGCCTTGCCAATCGCCTTTACGCCAGTTTTCAGTGCCATAGATTCCATCTATTAGTCCTTCCGGTCCTCCAGCATGGTATTGCGGATTGTAGGTTGATTTGATGTCGATGGTGTAATTGTTTGGTTTTTTGAAATAGGTTGCGGAAACTTTTTGACTTCCTCCTAAACCAGCTTCTAGAGTACATACCGAATAAGCAGTTACTGTTGATGTTTTATTTATTTCAAAAGACTGACTATACACTTTAAATTCTGAATTATTTTGACCTTCCTCTTCGATTTTATATTTAATTAAATTAGGTCTGTAATTTTTATCGAAGTTATCTGTTTCCATAGAAATAATAAGTTTGTCCTTAAATGATTTACTAGAAGCGTTTATCACTGGAACTGGAATTATTATTTCATACATCACATCGTTATTTGCAATTACAGGATTATCAAATCCGAAATGCGCCATACGATTTAAATTATTTTCTGTTGTAATTTCTTGAGAAGTCTTGTTTTCTAATTTGACTTTAACCTTTTTAAAATAGGGTTTTATAGTCGTCCATTCTCCGGTTCCCGGTGTCACCGCATAAATCCCCATTGAACTCAATACATACCAAGCACTCATTTGTCCGCAATCTTCATTACCAATTAACCCTTCAGGAGCATTTTTATAGAAATTATCTAAAATAAAATGTACTTTTTCTACTGTCTTTTCGGGTTTACCCACATAATTATACAAATAGGCCATGTGGTGACTCGGTTCATTACCGTGAGCATATTGACCAATCAATCCGGTTACATCGGCTTGTTCACGTCCTGTAGTTTTACTTTCACTGTTGAACAGTTCATCCAATTTGGCCTCAAATTTAGCATCACCTCCATAAGCTTGTATCATGCCGTCAATATCTTGGGGAACAAAAAAGGAGTATTGCCACGAATTGCCTTCAGTAAAATTATTATTGATTTCTTTCGGGTCAAAGGGTTTGTCCCAACCTCCATTTTTCTTTGGACGCATAAAACCGGTATTCCAATCAAAGACATTCTTCCAACTCTGAGACCGTTTCATGAAATAATCATAGTCTTCTTTTTTGTTTAATAGCTGAGCCATTTGAGCAATACACCAATCATCATAAGCATATTCTAAGGTTTTTGACACACTTTCATGTTCGTCGTCCATCGAAATAAAACCTTGTTTTTTATAGGCTTCTAGCCCTAAATGATCCAACATAGCCGAATGTTTGGCGGCTTCAAACGCTTTTTCATAATCAAAACCGGTAATGCCTTTAGCCATAGCATCAGCCATAACAGATACCGAATGATAGCCTATCATACAATCGGTTTCATTGGATGCCAATTCCCAAACGGGCAGTCTACCGCCTTGTTCGTATTGTTTCAAAAAGGTATTGATGAAATCTGCCGTTCGCTTCTTGTCAATCAAGGTGTACAAAGGATGTGCCGCTCGAAACGTATCCCAAAGTGAGAATACCGAATAATAATCAAAGCCTTCGGCTTGATGTATTTGATTGTCTCTACCACGGTATTTTCCATCGATGTCCTGCGCAATATTAGGTTGAACCATTGTATGGTATAATGCAGTATAGAAAATGGCTAATTTGTCCTTATTACTTTCGCTAATTTCAATTTTTGATAATTGGGAATCCCATAGTTGCTCGGCCTCTTTTTTGACTCTCTCAAAATTCCAATCTTTGATTTCTGAACTATTTAATTGGGCTCCTTCATATCCAGTAGGGGAAAGAGAAACTTTCACCAATATCTTTTCTCCTTTAGTTACTTTTTTGGTAAAATAGGCGGCTACCTCAGTACCGGTATACAGTTTTTCGGATTGAGTTTGATTTCCATGACCAAAAACCTGCATAGGGACGTTGAATTCAATTCGGGCATATACATATTGATCTTTAGCCCAAGCCTCACTTCTTCGCAATACTTCTATTGTCTTTTCATCTATGATTCTAATTTCACCATACAACAACTTATCCCTATGGTTCAAGTCTAAGACAATTTCTGCCTCACCACTTTGATTAAAGGTATATTCATGGAAGCCCACACGTGTGGAAGTGGTTAATCGGACATCAATATTATGCTTGTCTAGTTTCACCGAATAAAAACCGGCAGTTGCTTTTTCATTCGCATGCGAAAAAGGGGATGCATAAAAGGCTGAACTTAGAATTTTCCCTTTACCCATGGTAGGCATTAACATGATGTCCCCATAATCCGTACATCCCGTACCGTTCAAATGGGTATGGGAAAAGCCATAAATAACCTTGTCGTCATAATGATAGCCTGAACAGCCATCCCAACTCCCATCAATGCGAGTATCCGGTGAAAGTTGTACCATTCCAAAAGGGACAGTAGCTCCTGGGTAGGTATGACCATGACCGCCCGTTCCTATCATAGGATTAACATACGAATGGTACTGTTGTTGACTATAGGTTTGGCCTACTATAAGTAAGCATAGAGTATAAATAATTTTTTTCACAGCATGGGTTGTTGATTACCAAAGGTAAAAAAAGGATTCTTCATTTGAATAAAAAACATGATTCCGTAGTTATTTCTAGAAATAAAAAACCCTGATAAAGTGATGTACTCTATCAGGGTTGGTATTTAAGGTTTAAAAGAATTATTTCAAACTAGCTTTTAAATACTCACGGTTCATACGTGCAATATTCTCCAATGAAATTCCCTTAGGACATTCCACTTCACAAGCTCCGGTATTGGTACAGTTACCAAATCCTTCTTCGTCCATTTGACGAACCATGTTTAAAACACGGTTTGTAGCTTCTACTTTTCCTTGTGGTAATAAGGCATATTGCGATACTTTAGCTCCTACAAATAACATAGCAGAACCATTTTTACAAGTAGCTACACAAGCTCCACAACCAATACAAGCTGCTGCTTCAAATGATTTATCAGCATCGTCTTTAGGAACTGGAATCGTATTCGCATCAATTGTATTACCAGAAGTGTTTACAGAAACAAACCCTCCTGCTTGTTGGATACGGTCTAATGCCGTTCTATCCACAACTAAATCTTTGATAACTGGAAACGCTCTACTTCTCCATGGTTCTACATATATAGTATCTCCATCGTTGAACATACGCATGTGCAACTGACAAGTAGTGATACCTGTGTCTGGTCCATGAGCTCTACCATTGATATACAAGGAACACATTCCGCAAATTCCTTCGCGACAATCGTGGTCAAAAGCAATAGGCTCTTTTCTTTCGTTTACTAATTGTTCGTTCAATTGGTCTAACATTTCCAAAAACGAACTAGCAGTAGAAACATTATCTAATTTATAAGTTTCCATGCTTCCTTTTGATTTAGCATTTTTTTGACGCCAAATTTTAAGGTTTATATTGATATTTTTTGCTGAAGACATAATGATATTATTTGTAATTTCTAGCGGCTATTTTAATAAACTCGTATTTCAATTCTTCTTTGTGAAGCTCTTCTTTGCTGATGTCATCTCCTTTATATTCCCATGCACCCACAAATTTGAAGTTTTCATCATCACGAAGTGTTTCTCCTTCGGCATCCTGATACTCTTCTCTAAAGTGTCCACCACAAGATTCTTTACGTTGTAATCCATCCATAGCCATCAATTGACCCAATTCAATAAAGTCGGCCACACGTAGTGCTTTCTCTAATTCTGGATTCAATTCATCTGCACTTCCAGGTACAAAAACGTCTTTGTAGAATTCGTCTTTTAAAGCCGCAATTTCAGCTATAGCTTCTTTTAGGCCTTGTTCGTTTCTACCCATACCTACTTTATTCCACATAATCAATCCCAAACGTTTGTGGAAATGATCTACGGTTTTAGTACCGTCATTGTTCATAAAGAAATTGATAGAATCTTTTACTCGTTTCTCTGCTTCGTCAAATTCTGCCGATTCTGTCGAGATTTTACCAGTACGAATGTCATCTGCTAAATAATCAGAAACAGTATACGGTAATACGAAATAACCATCTGCTAAACCTTGCATCAAGGCAGAAGCTCCTAGACGGTTAGCTCCGTGATCAGAGAAATTAGCTTCCCCAGCTACGAAACAACCAGGAATTGTTGATTGTAAATTATAGTCAACCCAAACACCGCCCATAGTATAGTGAACAGCAGGGTAAATTTTCATTGGAGTTTCGTATGGATTCTCATCCGTAATTTTTTGATACATGGTAAATAAGTTACCATATTTTTCTTCTAACCATTGTTTTCCAAGAGCCGTAATTTCTTCTGCTGATGGGTGGTGATTCCCTTTAGCATAAGCTGCTTGTTTCCCTTTGTTTTGAATCTCTGTAGAGAAATCTAAATAAACTCCTTCGTTGGTGTCATTCGCTTCAATACCAAATCCTGCATCACAACGCTCTTTAGCAGCTCTAGAAGCAACATCACGAGGAACTAAATTACCAAAAGCAGGATAACGACGCTCTAAATAGTAATCTCTATCTGCTTCTGCAATTTGGGTTGGTTTTAATTTACCTGCACGAATTGCTTCAGCATCTTCTTTTTTCTTAGGAACCCAAATACGACCCGAATTACGCAATGACTCTGACATCAATGTTAATTTTGATTGATTGGTTCCGTGTACTGGGATACATGTAGGGTGAATTTGAACATAACATGGGTTGGCAAAAGCCGCTCCTTGTTTGTGAACTTTCCAACCTGCCGTAACGTTACTTCCCATGGCATTGGTAGAAAGGAAATACACATTTCCATATCCTCCAGTTGCAATGATTACAGCATGAGCTGAATGTCTTTCGATTTCACCAGTAACTAAGTCACGGGCAATAATTCCACGAGCTTTTCCGTCTACTTTTACCAAATCCAACATCTCATGGCGGTTGAACATTTCAACACGTCCCAATCCAATTTGGCGCGATAAAGCAGAATAGGCTCCTAATAATAATTGTTGTCCTGTTTGTCCAGCAGCATAAAAAGTACGTTGTACTTGAGTACCACCAAACGAACGGTTATCTAATAATCCACCATAGTCACGAGCAAAAGGAACACCTTGTGCCACACATTGATCAATGATGTTTCCAGAAACTTCAGCTAAACGGTGCACATTTGCCTCACGCGCTCTATAATCACCACCTTTGATGGTGTCATAAAACAAACGATAAGTACTATCCCCGTCATTTTGATAATTTTTTGCGGCATTGATTCCCCCTTGTGCTGCAATCGAGTGAGCACGACGTGGTGAATCTTGAAAACAAAAAGCTTTTACATTATAACCCATTTCCCCAAGTGAAGCGGCAGCCGATGCTCCAGCCAAACCAGTTCCAACAACAATAATATCAATTTTAGGGCGGTTATTCGGAGCAACCAATTTTAAATGGTCTTTATAATCAGTCCACTTCTGTGAAATAGGACCTCCTGGTATTTTAGAATCTAACTTCATAATATAGTCTGATGTTGATTATTTTAAGAAAAAGTGAATGTAAACAGGAATAATGGCAAACAACATAGGAACTACAATAGCAAATCCAGCGCCCAACTTCTTAATCGTTGGAGTGAATCGGTTATTGAATCCTATCGATTGAAACGCACTGCTGAACCCATGTAATAAGTGGAATGCCAATACAAACATGGAAAGCACATACAATAGGGTCGCTATTAAACCAAACTTAGGATCTTTGAAAAAAGCCACTGTGATTTTGTATAAATCTTTGTAACCTTCCCCCATTTTTACACCAGCCATTTTGTTATAGAACTCAGTTCTATTTCTCAATTCAATGCCCATTTGTTGCAATTGCATTGGGTTAGCCGGGAAAAATTTACCCGTATCAGTCGTAATGTAATACTCTGATTTCATCCCCATTTGAGTAACAGTAACCGTTTGTAATGGCATTTTTTTATCAAAATGCATTACGGCCCAAAAGTTAACCATGTGTGTGATGATGAAAACTAAGATGATAGTTCCCAATACCGCCATGTTTCTTGATGAAAAACTACTGTTTTTCGAAGGGTTGTTCTTCGCATAACCTATTGGTCTTGCTTTTACGTTTTGATAGGTTAACATAAACCCATCAACCGCATGGAATAAAATAGAAATGTAAGTGAGGTAAGAAAGTATTTTTACCGCCGGATTAGAGGTCATAAACAATGCATACTGATTGAAATGTGATGCATCACTAAAAATTAATTGAAGATTTCCAGCTAAATGACCCGCTAAAAACAAGCATAAAAATAAACCTGTAAGAGCCATCCAATATTTCTTTGCAAGAGATGACTTTAAAAGTGCAGATTTTGCCATAATTTTGTATAATTTGTTTAAAAAAATCAAACAAAAATACAGCTATTTGCAATTAACTACAACCTTTTCGATGTAATTTATAATGAATTTAAAGTGAGTAGAACAGGCGTTGATATTCAGTGATTTAAATGCTTTAAATGCCCTTAAAATAGCGCCCCACTTCTACTTCACATAGGAAGGAACCAACCCGCGTATTCCCATATCAACCACATTTTCACCAGCAGAGGGTTCGTATTTGCCATCAGCATGTACTTCATGCCATTCAAAACTGTGATTGTTGGACAAGGACAAGGTCAAAGTAATGTCATTGGTCTCATGACCTGTAATAACTAGGTTAGTCGCAAATTTTCCGGTAACCACACAGGATTTCAACGGGATATTTGAAGTGGCATGCAATGGGTTGGGTACCGTTGTCGCATTGGCAGGGGCTTGTCCAGAGGATGAATAGGGTTGGTCATTCAAGGCAAAAGCCCAATACCCTTGTTCTTTATTGCCATTTACTGGGAAAAGAGTATTCCCAATGGAAAAGGAATTGATATACGTATTAAAGCCTACAAAACTGGCTAAGGTTCCGGTATAATCTACGCCTTGACTGCGTACATTTATTTGATAATTTTGATAGGCTAATGAGACGCGAATCCATTCGTAATTTCCTGCCATCACTTGTTTTAAAGGGATTTCTAGAAATACCGCTCCTTCAGAAACTATCTTTTCTTTACTAAAATCAATTGCATTGGCTCCACCAATTGTGGTTTCCGCTCCATGATACAAAATAGTGCCTTCTCCCAATTGGGTTGTGGCAGTAGGTGCCAATTCAATATAATGGGAACCTATACTGTTGAATTGGGGTGTTTGGGCAGCATTTCCAACCGGAATAGTGGAAGGCTCCCCCAAATTATTCAATCGAACTTGATTGGGGTCAAAGGCAAACTTGACTATCAACATAGGCTCATTGTGCTCTGAAGTACAAGAAACAAAAGGAAGTAGTAAGATAAGAAGTAGAAAATTATACAGCCTTTTTTTCATAAAGTAGGATTTTATAAGACAAGACGAAATCAATACGTTTTTGTTACATCTTCATCTATAACGAGAATATAGTCGGCTTTAGTATAATTTTCTTCCATTAATTGATAAACGTCTGTTTGTTCCACTGTAGCAATGGTCATAATTTTAAGAGCCGGATAGGTTTGATGTAGATACCAATATATTCCCTCAAAATCATCACTGTGGTAACTTCCGTTGTAATGAAGAAATACACTTTGGGGCACCAAATGGGATGTTATAAAATAGGCCATAGTGGCGTCTTTTAGGGCTTGTGCTTTAGGCATATTCGGGCTAGCATGCTCTCCCATCATTTTCATCATGTTGACATAGCCCGGTAATTGGGAGTCATAGGCAATAGGTAAAGGGGCAATCCAATTTTTTTCGGTGGTGCTCAAACTATCTAATGCTTCAAACCCTTTCTTAGAAACCAAGGAAGCATACCGTCTAGGTACATTCGTAGCAAAAAAAGCAATGCTTTTTTCTTTGGCAAAGTCAACTAATGGCTTATAATCGGTTTTGTAATTGGGCCAAAGACGGGCAGTAGAATCCAATTGTTTTTGTGTTATTTCTCCTTTCAAGTAGTCGTCTAACTGTTTTTGATTATCGGCTTCAAGCATTTCAGCACCCATTACTATTTTTTTCTTATCCGATAGGTCTTTGGCCAATTCCAATTCCAACCAATGGGCAATTGCGTTGTTGTGGTATTCGCCAAATAAGATAACTTCGGCATGTTCCGCTTCACGCAAGAATTTTTTATAGGACACTTTATGCCCTTTTTTTGAATACAATTGGTAGGCCTGCTTGTCTTGTGCCATGAGAGCTAAAGGTAGAAGCAAGAAAAGGGATAATACGCGCTTTTTCATAGTGTGAATTTGTATAAAAATATTCATTATCACTCAAATAAAAAAATATGAGTTAAAAAGAATATTTTTGTAATCAATATCTATGGAAACTCAAAGCAACAAAGCCTTTATTGATTATATCCGTCTTTTCTTGAAAGACAACAATCCTAGCGTGGAAAATCAACTCCATGAAATAGGGGAATGCTTTATGCCGCTTACTCTTTCTAAAAACAAACGCTTAGTAGAAGAACACCAAGTGTGTTCCTATTTCTGTTTTGTTGAAAGCGGCATATTACAACATGCCTTTTCCGTAGATGGGGAAGAAACAACTACTTATTTGGCATTGCGAAATTCGGTGACGTCTTCCTTAAATAGTTTTCTGAATGGAACGCCATCGCGAAAAAGTATCAAAGCGCTCGTGGAAAGCCAACTATGGGTAATTGATTTTAATTCTTTTCAGGAGTTACGCACCCACAATGCTACTTTTCGAGAGTTTTATCATAATTTAATCGAAAAGCAAATCATACTTATCGACGAGTATCGAATTGATTTACTCACCTTGACACCGGAAGAGCGGTATCAAAAAATGTGGATCACAGAACCTAAATTACTACAAGAAGTTCCCCTTCATTATTTAGCATCCTTCTTGGGTATTTCTTCCCGACACATGAGTCGCATCCGAAAAAATATAAAATAACGCCATTTGGCTACTATTTAGTTTCCGACTTTAGTTAATTTTGAACAACGAATTTTCTAAGACCTTCAATTTTAAATACAATATGATATGAAATACCATCAAATAGACCGCAATTTGTTTATTAAAAATAGAGCCAAATTTAAGGCCCAAATGAAACCAAATAGTGTGGCTGTGTTCAATTCGAACGATATTTATCCTGTTTCTGCTGATAGCACCTTACCGTTTGCACAACACCGGGATATCTTTTACCTCAGTGGGGTTGACCAAGAAGAAAGCATCTTGTTGCTTTTTCCAGACGCGCCTTATGAGCATTTAAAAGAAATCCTATTCCTAAAGGAGACTAACGAGCATATTGCCATTTGGGAAGGAGAAAAACTAACCAAAGAACGCGCCTTGGAAGTAAGCGGAATCAAATCGGTAATTTGGTTGCAGGATTTTCATAAAACGCTTAAAGAAGTTATGGCGTATGCCGAAACGATGTATATCAATACCAATGAGCACTACCGAGCTTCCATTGAAACGGAAACTCGTGAAGCTCGTTTTGTGAAGTGGTGGAAAGAAAATTATCCGGCTCATAAAGTAGAAAAAGCCAACCCAATACTTCAAAGAATTCGTTCAGTCAAAGAATCCGAAGAATTGGATTTAATCCAAAAAGCTTGTGATATTACTGAAAAAGGATTCCGTAGAATTTTGAGTTATGTTAAACCCGGGGTAATGGAATATGAAATTGAGGCTGAGTTTGCCCACGAATTTCTACGCAATCGCTCCAAAGGATTTGCTTACACACCCATTATTGCGTCTGGAAACAATGCCAATGTGCTTCATTATATAGAGAACAACCAACAATGCCATGCTGGGGACTTAATATTATTGGATGTAGGGGCAGAATATGCTAATTATTCTAGTGATATGACGCGTATGGTACCAGTATCTGGATGTTTTTCGGAGCGTCAAAAAGAAGTATACAACGCTGTGCTTCGCGTAAAAAATGAAGCGACTAAAATGCTTGTGCCAGGTACTTTGTGGAAACAATACCATGTTGAGGTAGGCAAAATAATGACTTCTGAATTGTTAGGTTTAGGTCTAATTGACAAGTCTGATGTGCAAAACGAAAACCCCGATTGGCCAGCGTATAAAAAATACTTTATGCACGGAACCTCACACCACATGGGCTTAGATACGCATGATTATGGGTTACTTCACGAGCCTATGAAAGCCAATATGGTTTTCACAGTGGAACCGGGTATCTATATTCCAGCCGAAGGATTTGGAATTCGTATCGAAGATGATATGGTAATCCAAGAAAAAGGTGCTGCCTTTAACTTAATGCGCAATATCCCAATTGAAGTGGATGAAATTGAGAGTTTGATGAATTCCTAAGAACAGAATAAAGAGAATAGTATAGAGACGGTTTGCGAAAGTGAACCGTTTTTTTTTTGTTAAATTGTTGGGATGATTTCAACTAATAATGCTTGGCCCTGAACATCATAATAGGTACAAGTCATTTGATTCATCGCTACGATCCATTTTTCAACTCCCGATTTGGCACAGTCGTTTAAGAAAGTCATATAATCGGTTTTGCCCTGTTGATGAGCTTTTAAGTCGGCTTTAAATTGGTCTAAGTTGCTTTCATTTACAATTGAAAATGTTTCTGTTAAACCTGTTGAAGCAATTTGAAATTTATCTTTTCCATAATAATTTGTGTGATTATCAAAGACAAATGTTTCAAATGAAGTAACACCAAGCCTAATAATATCCTGCATGTATTTTGGGAAATCAGCACCACTTTTCACTTTGGAATGGGCTTCATGTATTTGTTGAAGGGTAAACATTGGAGTTTTAATTTTGATGAAAGGCTAAAGATATTAGATAAAATTGACTCTCGAAAGAGCAATAAAACATTTATAATCCTGAATGTTATTTCGGAGTAAAACGGTACAACAAAAAATGGCTATAGACTAACTTTTATTTTCATCAGGTTGAAATAAACTTTTCGTCCCGACCAATTTTTTTATTCGTCCTGATGCACAAATTAAATGACCGCGGTCACTTACATAAATGACCGCGGTCATTTATTCAATTCACCGCGGTCATTTTTATAATTACTCCCGACGTTCTATTTTACCGATCTTGACGCGCCACAAAAAGTATCCTTATAATTTATCAAAAAGGCCCAGAATTTTTAGGCAATCCGTAGGCAATTTTGCTCCTATTTTTCTAAACAAGTAAGAGGTTTTAATTTCATTTAGCGTTGTCGTACAATAAAGAAGTTGCTTTGGATTATTATTTATCAACAATTCAGCATCCATTACAGTTGATGTGCTATTTTTGAAAAGATTTTAAAGTACTACCTCACGTGACCCAACACATTATTTATAAGAATACTAAAATATCCTTTACCGATCAAGGAAAAGGGACAGCCCTTGTCTTATTGCATGGGTTCTTAGAAAATAAAGCGATGTGGGATGCCTTTATCCCGGAACTATCAAAAAAACACCGTGTCATTACAGTGGATTTACTGGGTCATGGTGATACAGAATGTTATGGCTATGTACATGCCATGGAAGACCAAGCCGATATGTTATATGCCTTAACACTCTTTTTGAAATTGCGAAAGGTAGTGCTCGTTGGTCATTCTATGGGAGGATATATTGCTTTGGCTTTTGCTGAATTGTTTCCCGATCATGTTAAAGGGCTCGTACTATTAAATTCTACTTCTCGTGCGGATAGTGAGGAACGAAAAGTGAATCGTGATAGAGCTATTGAAGCAGTCAAACAAAATTATGCCGCTTTTGTAAGGATGTCTATTGCCAATCTTTTTAGTGAGGACAATCGGGAACGCCTTGCCGATACCATTGAACAAGTTAAATTAGAGGCACTACAAACCCCTCTTCAAGGTATAGTTGCCGCTTTGGAGGGAATGAAAATCCGAAAAGACCGTGAGGTTATTTTGCACTTCGCACCTTATCCTATGCAATTGGTATTGGGTAAAAAAGACGGTGTTTTACCTTATGACGACCATGTAGACCAAATAGAAGGTACAAAAGTGCAACTTACTACTTTTAAAGACGGTCACATGTCTCATATTGAAAATCAAAAAGAACTTCTTCAAGTCTTATTGGACTTTTTAAAGAAGGTTTAGGTTTTCTCAACAAAAGGCTGCTCTGGGTCAAAAATGGACAATAATAAAACGACAATCTGGTCTAAATAAGCATCCATAATATCTCGTGTAATTACCGATGTAATTTCTTTGTCTTGAACGAATTGAAACGGTAAAAACCCGGACTTTAAATTCTTAAAGGATATGATACCAGCTTCCATTTCTAAGCCATTCGCATTAAGTTCATACATAAAAGCATAAGCCAATACTTGAATGATTTTGTCGTGTTTGATGTCCTCCGTCAACCCTTCCCAAGTTTTTAATTTGACACTTTTTTGTTCTACTTTACCCGTTTTGTAATCTATAATTCTGATTTTTCCATTGCGCAGTTCAATTCGGTCAACATTTCCTTTAATTAATACAGGATAGGGTAATCGCGGGTCATTCAATACGCGTTCAAACGTTTTCTCTAAAGCAATAATTTGGACTTCATCTTGGGCTAAACTTGCAATTTCAAGTTTCAAGAAATTCTGCACATTCCGTTTGGCTACTTCAAAGGCCAATAAGTTTCTCCCTTTTTGAATTTCCCCTTCTTTGTATTCTTTTTTGAATTGGGCCAAAACTTCAGCTTCTATTTTAGGAAAGCAACTTTGCACATCAGCTACGGTTAATAGTTGCCCAACAAAAGGTTTGTATAATTCTTCTAACGCACCATGAATAATGGTTCCAAGGGTATTCACGGCTATATTTTCTTCTACTTCATCGGTTTCAGATATGCGCAGGATGCGTTGAAAATAAAAAGGTATCGGATTTCGAATATAAGCAGTCAAGGAAGAAGGAGAGAATCCTTTTGTGGCAATATCTCGCAGGCGTTCTAAAACAGCGTCAGTTTTGGGCACTACCATAGGTTCGTAGGCAATGGTAGGGACTACTGCATTGTAATATTGAAATGACAATTGGTGATTGGGCTGTTTTTCTACTTCCAATTGGGTGATAAATCGACTTTTTTCACCCGCGTCAAATCCTTCACTGTCGGAATTGTAAATCAAATATACTTGCTTAGCACGTTGTAACAAATGATAAAAGTGATAGGTGTAAATGGCATCTTTTTCTTTAAAGGTAGGCAATCCTAATTCCCGTTTTATATCATACGGAATAAAGGAGTTGTTGCTTTTGCCTGCAGGGAACTTTCCTTCATTGACCGAAGTAATAATCACGGTGTCAAAATCAAGTACCCTACTTTCTAATACCCCCATAATTTGGAGTCCCGAAAGCGGTTCACCTTCAAAGGATACCTCTGCCACATCAATTACTTGCTTGTAAATAGCTTGTACTGTTTTTATATCATCTATTTTTGGATGTGACGTAAAATATGAAATCATCTTATTGATTACTAAGTATACCGAATACACAAAGGCATTGGTAATCTTTTCTTCTTCATTATCATAACTCAAATTCGACTTTAGGGTGAGTAATAATTGGGCTATATTTTCCAACACAGCTACAGAGCTTGTGTCCCATTTTTGAAACAATAACCCAAACAATGCATTGCCTTCAGGATGTAATTCGAGGAGTTTTTTATAAGGAATAAAGGTAAAGTTGTAGGTGTTTATTTTACGAACTAACTCCCGAGTATCTACAAAAGGCTCTATAAGGGGATGGGTTAAAATATCCAATACATCTTTATAATACATCACATAACTTGATGCATTTCGAGATAGGGCGTTTGTATGCAGTTTAAACAATTTGGCAATCAGCAATTGTGCCGGATTGTTTTTGCTGGAAAAGCCCATCGTGATATTAAGAGCGTCTACCGATTCGGGTAAGGCGTGCAATATAGGTTGGAGTAAGCTTTCTTCTCCTAGTACCAAAGCTACATTTTGCAATGAGGTTTCTGAGTTGGAGGCCAATTCTTCTAGTATACTTCCTGCTATTTTGGCTTGACCAATAGATTTAGAGGTAGCTATCACCTGAATGTTCTTGGCATCGGTAAAATCATTTACAATCCATTCATAAGGATGAGATTTATAATAAATCCAATCGGATTTGAATCTGTGTTGGAATAAGCCTGCATCATGAAAAGTATCGTATAATAAGGTTTCGTCTATGTCCCAATAAATTTTGGCACAATCCAAAGCCAACAAGTGTTGTATGATTTTTTCTTCGGCTTGATTCAACGCATTAAATCCAGCAAATACATAGTGTCTTTGATTGTTTTCGGAAAAGTGATTTAAGTTTTCTACAGCTTCTCTATAAATCAATCCTTGATAACCCACTCCTTTATTTAGTAAATACCGGTATAGGGATTCATAATATACGGGGAGTTTTTTCCAAAACAGCAAATAGTTTTCTATTAAAGAAGTACGCTGGTTGATGTCTACTGCCCAATGCTCAATTTCTTTAATGTTTTCCAAGTATTTTAACACATGGTTGGGGTCCAGTAAATACCGGTCTATTTCATTAAAGTCTTGTAATAAAGTCTTTGCCCAATTGGCAAAGGTTTCAAAGCTTTCTTGTTGGGCCTTTTCAGTTACTGAAAGATACACTTCATAGAACTCAAAGAGCAACTCAATACTGTCAATAGCACGCAGTCCGGCTACATCTTGTATAAAGTCTTCTATGCTATTGATTTCGGGAGCAAATACCGTTTCAGTAATTTGATCTTTGAAGGCTTCTAGTAAAAATACTTTGGCTCTTTTATTGGGTAAAATGATAACCAATTCAGCCAAAGAATGAGAGTGGTCTTTAAGTATTTGACTGGCTAATTGTTGAAGAAAGGTTGGCTTTGACATGATATAAATATATAAAAAAAACGCCTCGATATTCGAGGCGTTTTAAGAAAATATTTTGGAAAGAAATTATTTTACTAATTTCACTTCAACTCTTCTGTTGTTAGCTTTACCAGCTTTAGTTTTGTTAGAGTCAATTGGTTTAGACTCACCAAAACCAGCTGAAGTTAAACGATCAGCAGCAATACCATTGTCAATTAAATATCCTTTAACTGCAGCAGCTCTATCTTCTGATAATTTTTGGTTTGTTTTATCATTACCATCACCATCAGTGTGTCCTTCAATGCTAAATTTAGCTGTAGGATACTCTTTTAAGATAGCAGTAATTGATTGTAAAACTGGGAATGTTTGTTTTTGGAAAGAAGCTTTCGCTGTGTCAAACAAGATAGTTTTAGCATAATCATTTAATTTTTTAACTACTTCGTCAGATACTTCTGGACATCCGTTGTTAGCTACAGTTCCAGCAACATCTGGACATTTGTCATCTTTATCAAATACTTTATCTCCATCGCTATCTGGCCAAGGACAACCTGCGTTTTCTTTTGGACCTTTAACTTCTGGACATTTGTCTGATTTGTCAGTGATTCCATCACCATCAGTATCAGGACATCCACCCATTGATTTTAAACCAGCAACTTCTGGACAAGCATCATCTTTATCAGCTACACCGTCAGCATCCGTATCAGGACAACCTTGGAACTCAGCTAAACCAGCAACATCTGGACAAGTATCATCTTTGTCTAAAACTCCGTCTCCATCTGTATCAGGACAGCCTTTGTTAGCTTTAGGACCTGCGTTATCTGGACAAGCATCATCTTTGTCATATATTCCGTCTCCGTCTCTATCAGAACCACCAAATTTGAAAGTTAATCCTAAAAAGTGTTGCATGTGAGATGGCATATCTTCACGTACATCTTCGAATGAATGTTTGTATGTAGAACGGAATGAAAGACCTACAGTTTCAGTAAACCAATACGCCAAACCTAAACCAGCATTAACTGTACCAGCATGGCTGTCTTCACCAATCCAAGTATAACCACCACCTACGTGTGCAGAAGGGTCTAATTTTTTAGATTTGATTAGGTTCATAAAGCTATAGTTAACAACTCCATCCAATGCGTAATAGTTTAAATCACCAGGATTTTCAACTTGATATCCTAAACCAGGAACGCTTGGTTGTACATATTTGCTAAGTTTGTTAACAGATCCAGTTACTCCAAATGAAAAATTATCACCTACGTATTTAGATACAGTTAGGTAAGAAACTGAAGGCAAAATGTTCCAGTTTGATTTAACATTGAAAAACTGAGAAAATTGTTCCTCTAATTTTGAAGCGGCACTTACTCTAGTGTCAACTGCATTTACCCCAAACGATAACGCCCAAGGATTGTTACTATCTTGAGCTTGAGAACTCAAACCAGCTAACAATAGCATAGCAACGAATAATTTGTTAAGATGTTTCATACTTAATTTGATTAGATTATAATAATTATAATGACGCAAAAGTAACATGTATATCTATAATATCAAAATGTTATAGTTAAAATATGGCTAATTAAATGATTTTAAGTGCTTTTCCTACTTCAGTAAAGGCTAGAATTGCTTGGTCTAAATGGGCTTTTGTATGTGCTGCAGAAAGTTGCACTCGAATTCGAGCTTTATCCTTTGGTACTACAGGATAAAAGAATCCAATAACATAAATTCCTTTTTTCAATAATTCATCGGCCATAATTTGCGATAGTTTAGCATCATATAACATCACTGGTACAATAGCGGAATCGCCATCAATAATGTCAATACCTGCTTTTTTCATACCTTCTTTAAAGTAATTGGTGTTCCATTCCAATTGATCTCGTAAAGAAGTATCTTTTTCTAATAATTCGAAAACTTTAAGGGAAGCTCCCACTATAGCAGGTGCCAAGGAGTTTGAAAATAAATAAGGACGAGATCGTTGACGCAATAACTCAATAATTTCTTTTTTGGCTGTCGTATATCCACCCATGGCTCCCCCTAATGCTTTTCCTAAGGTTCCTGTAATGATATCTACCCTACCCATTACGCCTTTGGCTTCAAGGGTTCCTTTTCCAGTTGCTCCAATAAAACCGGCCGCATGGCATTCATCAACCATTACTAAAGCATCGTATTGATCTGCCAAATCACATATCTTGTCCAATGGGGCCACGACACCGTCCATAGAAAATACACCATCCGTTACGATTAATTTAAATCGGTGACCAGCTTCTGTAGCTTTGATTAATTGCTGTTCTAAATCTTCCATATTGGAATTTTCATATCGGTAACGAGCTGCTTTACACAAGCGAACACCATCAATGATAGAAGCATGGTTTAAACTATCTGAAATGATGCAGTCTTCTTCGCCTAACAAGGGTTCAAAAACGCCACCGTTAGCATCAAATGCAGCCGCATATAAAATGGTGTCTTCTGTACCATAAAAATCAGCTATCTTTTTTTCTAATGTTTTGTGAATGTCTTGAGTTCCGCAGATAAAACGCACGGATGACATTCCAAAACCATGTGTATCTAAGGCATCTTTTGCTGCTTGAATTACTTCTGGATGGGAAGACAGCCCCAAATAATTATTGGCACAAAAGTTTAAAACGGTTTTTCCGTTTACAGTAATTTCGGCTCCTTGTGGAGAAGTAATTATGCGTTCTCTTTTAAAAATACCGTTTTGTTCAATGGTATTCAATTCGTTTTGTAGGTGTTGTTGAATTTTTCCGTACATGATTTTATTGTCGTTTGTTTTGTTTACAAATTTACTATTTCCAATTCTTCTCCAATATAAACTAAGGCCTTTTTAGTGACCTTATATCCCATTTTTTCAATGGCATTTTGGTAGTTTTCTAGTTGGGTGGTGTATTTGGCTTGATGTGCCCCCGTTTTATAATCTAATAAATACACTTCGTTTTGATGGAATACCATGCGATCGGGTTTGACTAATGGGCCTTCTTTTTGAAGAATTGTTTTTTCATTTAAAATTGAATTATCTTCTGAAAAATAAGGAGCTAGATCAGCATGATTAACAATGATGTGTATTGTTTTCTCCACTTCTTTTCGATCAGCAATTGCTATTAATCCTTTTTCAATGGCTTTGGTTAAAGCTAAATCAATATCGTCTTTGGTTTTAACAAAAGATAATATTTCGTGTAGAATATTTCCGAACTCAATTGCTTTTTGCTGATGAGTATTCCACATTAAACTTTCTCGTTGGGCTATTTTTATACTTTTTGGGTCTAAAGTAGTATCCAATTGTGGGATGGTCTTGGTTTCGTTAAGATGTACTTTACTTTGTGATAATTTGGTTGCATCTCCAAAAGAATAGACGTGTTCTTGTTCATTAAACACCCCTTTTTGTAGTAAAAAGTGAATGAAAAACGAAGCCATATTTTTAGGGTATTGTCCCTCTTTATTGGTAGTTTGCATACCCGAAATAATATACAATTGTTCTTCAGCACGAGTTAATGCCACATACAACACGTTGATGTTATCCAATAATTCCTCTTGAGTTTTTTGTTGGTATAGTATAGTAGCTTCAGTTCCATACCCTTCTACCTTACTACTTTTATCTACTAAAGCTTTAGAAAGTCCAATAACGGTGTCGTCAACATTGAGCCACATTTTATCACGTGGTCCTTTGCTGTAATCTTCTTCGGCAAAAGGGAAGATAACCACAGGGAATTCTAATCCTTTGGATTTGTGTATGGTCATTATTCGAACTGCATCTATGCCTTCTGGAGAAGGAATACTGAGTTTGGTTGCATTGTTGTCCCAATAATTCAAAAAATCAGAAAGACCGGCTTGGTTTTTAATATCACGTTCTAAAATAATATCTAAAAAGTATTGTACATAAGCATTGCGTTTGTCTCTGGGGATAACTTTAGCAATGATAAGTTCGGTAACTTCATATAAAGACTTCTTCCTAAGGGTTGTAAAGGATAAATTTATCCCAAACTCATTTAACCAATTTTCAAAAGCACTTTCTTGAACTAATTCCATTCCTTTAGCTATACTATCATGTTTGGTTAAAGGCGTGTAAATAGAGGATAAATAATATATGAAATTTGCCTTGGAGGTTAAATCATTACTGTTCTTTAAATATCTAAGAATGTGTATAACACATTGTACTTCGGTAGATGCACCTAACAATAGACTTTCAGAAGACAGAATTGGAATGTTGTTTTCTGTTAAAAAATTAGCAATGGCAGTTCCAGGCGCTTTTTTTCGAGTTAAAACCACAATATCTTTATAGGAAAATCCTTTTTCTTTTACCTTTTGGATGGTGTCTAAAGTAGCGGCTAAATATAAATCACTTTTTCCCATTGCTTCCTCTTCATCTATGGCCTCTTTATCAACTTTTGGGGTAAATACAATGGAAACAAAACCGCCTGTTTTTGAATTACATTCTTGATGGCTGTGGTTTTTATATAAATCAATGTAATCAGGGTTGGTGAATTGCCCCGATAAAAAGGCGAAGAGTTGATTGTTAAAATCAATAACTTGGGAATAACTGCGATAGTTTGTTCCCAATGTGAACAATTGCTTATTTTTATTGGCAAATGGATTAGTGTCTTTACTAAGTTCAATAAATTGCTCTGCTTTTCCACCGCGCCATCGATAAATAGACTGTTTAGGGTCGCCTACAATCATAAGAGAGCCTTGAACTCCATTTAAATCTTCGCTAGAAAGAGCATTATCTAACAAAGGAATCAAATTTTGCCATTGCATTTGTGAGGTGTCCTGAAATTCATCTATAAAGAAGTGGCGGTATTTTTCACCAAGTCGTTCATAGATGAAAGGGGCTGGTTGATTTTGGATTTGTTCGTTTATAAGTTTGTTGAACTCTGAAATTGAGAGCACATTTTGTTCTTGTTGAATTTTGGCCAATTCATTACTCAAAGTGTTTAATAAAGAAAGTGGAGTAATGTTTTTTAAGAAGGCTTCGTAAAAATTTTTCTTTTCAAATATTGAATATATAGAAGCTAATATTTCTAAAAGTTGAGGTATAGCAGATTCAATAGCAGCGGTGTCTTTGGCGCCTTTCTTAATTTTAATTTCTTCAACAGTTACAAATTTATGGTTAATGGCGCGTGCATCTTTATTTTGGATATATTGTACATGTTTTGGAAAGGTGCCATACGGAAATGAATCATGGCTTATTCCATTGTTTTCAAGTAATGCTAGAGCTTCTGTAGCTAATAGTACAGTTTCAGCTTCTAATTCAGCAGCGAGTTCAGTGAGTTTGTTTTTAATTTCAATAAACTCTACTATGGTTTTGTTTTGGAAATGAGTAATTTCTTCCCTATCGTTTTCGTTTAATATTAGTTTCCCTGTTTCAAGGATTTCCCGAGATACATCCCATGATTTATCATCGTCTGTTTTCTCCATAGTAAAGTCAACTAAGAGATTTGTCAGTATTTCATCTGTTCCTGCTTCTGCAATAATGGCATCAACAGCTTCAGTTAACAGACTTTCAGTGTCTAAAGAAACTTCAAATGTAATGGGTAAATTTAGGTCGTGAGCAAAGGCGCGAATAACTTTATGGGTAAACTTGTCAATAGTAGAAATATCAAATGCGGCATAATTGTGAATTAGGTTTTTGATAATGCTTTTGGCTTTTTCAGTTATTTTCGGCAAAGCCAATCCGGTCTCCCTTTGAATGTCATTCATAAGGAGTAGGGCTTTATCCGAAGGGTTGTCTTTTGCAAATTCAGATAAACTTTCCACAACACGGCTTTTCATTTCATGTACCGCTTTGTTGGTAAATGTAATAGCTAATATATTTCGATAGGCATCTGGCTTTTGAGCTAGTAGAATAATTTTGAGGTATTCTTTAACTAAAGTATATGTTTTGCCCGAACCGGCTGAAGCATCATAAAGGGAGAATGCCGTTTTTTGCATTAGGATTTTGTTATTTTATAAATATAATTCAATGTGTTTTCTTCGCCATGATAGGAAACTAATTGTTCATCAACTTTGATGGCGCCTATTTTTTCAATGGCTTTTTGCGAACGAATATTACAAGCCCCAATATGGAAATATACCGTGGTTACATATTGAAAGGCATAGTCAAGCATGCATTTTTTTAGAGCTTGGTTATAGTTCTTGCCCCAAAAATTTCTTCCCAAAAAGGTATATCCAATCAAAAGAGAAGATTCTATATCGTTGAAATCATAAAAGCGACTGCTTCCAATAACCTCTTTCGTTGTTGTTTCTAGAATTAAAAAAGCACCTTTAGATTGAATTGCACCATCGAAATAATTTTGAAATACATCCTGTTGGTATCGGAGTTTATTAGGGTGTTGTTCCCATAGTAATGGGTCTGCAGCTACAGCATATAATGCTTCGAAATCAGTAAGTTGGAGTGGAACTAAATGAATCCATTCATTCTGTAAATGCTTTGGCTGTAAATTCAAAAGAGGTATCAGTTTTAGTTATTAGGGAATTGGAAAATAGTATTTCCTATTCCGAAGTTAAATGTATAAATTTGGATTCATTTTAATACTAACTTAAACAAAAAATATCATGGCATTTGAATTACCTCAATTACCTTATGCATACGATGCATTAGAACCTCATATTGATGCTAGAACGATGGAAATTCACCATTCAAAACACCACCAAGCGTATACTGCCAATTTGAATGCAGCTATTGTGGGTACCGCTATGGAAGGAAAAACCATTGAAGACCTTATGGTAGAATTAGATATGAAAAATACAGCTGTTCGAAATAATGGGGGTGGTTTTTACAACCACAACTTATTTTGGAATATAATGGCTCCAAATGCGGGCGGATTGCCTACAGGTGAATTAGCAGAAGCTATTGATCGTGATTTTGGTTCCTTTGAAGCGTTTAAAGAACAATTTGCTAAAGCAGGTGCTACACGTTTTGGATCAGGATGGGCTTGGCTTTCTGTTCATAAAGGTGGAAAACTAGAAGTTACTTCTACGGCGAATCAAGATAATCCATTAATGCCAGAGATTTCAAATGGAAGTTTCCCTGTATTAGGAATGGACGTGTGGGAACATGCGTATTATTTACACTATCAGAATCGTCGTCCAGATTATATTGCTGCTTTTTTCAATGTAATCAATTGGAATGAAGTCGCTCGTTTGTATGCGGCAAATAAATAAAAAGAATCAGGAATAAGATGATAAACCGATTGTGAAAGCAGTCGGTTTTTTTATTGGGAACTTCCATAAAAATAAACAGGCGGAATTGCTTCCACCTGTTTGCCCCAAATCTACCATAAACTTAACCTACTAAATACTATGGTAAAACAAATCTAATGACTTCCGATTAAATAATACGCCTTTTTCTTAAAAAAATATTGGGATTGGGTGCAATTGGTAGTAGAAAAACACCATTTTGAAGAATTTCGAGGGGATATAAAATAAAAAAGGTGAAAATTTCTTTTCACCCTTTTTGCCCCAAATCTACCATAAACTTAACCTACTAATGCTATGGTATACCAAATATAAGCTTTAAAAACTTTTACAAACAAATAATTTAGACGAACTGCATCAAAAATCGTTGAACTTCAGAAAAGTAAATTTTTAATAGGCGCGCGCATCTTTTCCTTCGTAAAAATTCATAAAGGCTTTGTTAACCACCCGATTACCTCCAGGAGTTGGATAGTCTCCAGTAAAATACCAATCACCTAAGTTTTTAGGACAGGCTATGTGTAAGTTGGCTACCGTTTGGAATATAATTTTCACTTCAGCTTTACTATCTTCTGGGCGTAATAATTCTGCTATTTTATTTGAAATTTCTGTATCGGTAAATGGTGCATAGATTTCAGTAACATAATTCACTACTTCTGCATCTTTTAAATTTTCTTGTTTTTTGCATTTGGTATAGACGTCATCTACAATATGGTAAAGGTTGCGTTCTATTAACAATGCTATGGTTGCTTGGAAGGCGATAAGCCCTTCAAGTTTGGCCATGTCAATTCCATAACAATCAGGATATCGAATTTGTGGTGCTGAAGACACTACAACTATACGTTTAGGGTTTAAACGATCCATCATTTTAAGGATGCTCTTTTTAAGGGTAGTTCCTCTAACAATACTATCGTCAATGATTACTAAATTATCGGAAGGTTGTATAACTCCATACGTTACATCATATACATGGGCAACTAAATCGTCTCTACTGCTGTCTTCTGTGATAAAGGTTCGAAGTTTAGCGTCTTTGATTGCGATTTTTTCTGTTCTAATTTTAACAGAAAGTATTTCTTCAAGCTTTTCTTTGGTTAATGTTTTTCTATTATTTAAAATAAACTGATTCTTCCTTTGGTTGAGAAAGTCATTTGCGGCTTCCACCATTCCGTAAAAAGAGGTTTCAGCGGTGTTTGGTATATACGAGAACACTGTGTTGTCTGTTTCGCTATCAATAGCCTCTAGTACAGCTGGTAAAATTAATTTTCCAAGTTCTTTACGTTCTTTATAAATTTCAGCATCACTTCCTCTAGAAAAATAGATACGTTCAAAAGAACATGCTTTTTTAATAACAGGAGTTATTATTTCTTGTTGGGTTACCGCGCCGTTTTTCTTAATAATAAGTGCATGACCTGGTTGTAATTCTTGCACTTTATCAAAAGGAACATTAAATACTGTTTGAATTACAGGACGTTCAGAAGCAACAACTACAATTTCATCATCTTCATAAAAATAGGCAGGACGGATGCCTGCAGGGTCTCTAAACACAAAAGAATCACCATGGCCCAGTAATCCAGCCATTGCATAACCTCCGTCCCAGCCTCTAGAGGCGCGTTTTAGGATTTTAGCAAGATCTAGTTTTTCGGCAATTACGGGTGAGGCTTCTCTTTTGGAGAGACCATTATTTTTACATTCTTGATACAAATCGGTTACTTCGTCATCAAGGAAATGACCTATTTTTTCCATAATGGTAACGGTGTCTGCCATTTCTTTTGGATGTTGGCCAAGCTCAACAAGGCTATTAAATAGCTCGGTTACGTTAGTCATGTTGAAATTACCAGCCACGATTAAGTTTCGGTGCATCCAATTGTTTTGACGTAAAAAGGGGTGAACGCTTTCGATACTGTTTTTCCCAAATGTACCATATCTAACGTGACCTAAGAATAGCTCTCCGATATAAGGAAGGTTTTCTTTTTGGAGAGCAACATTGTCTTGGTATTCGGGATGTTGAATCAATTCTTCATTAATGCGTTCGTTGATTTGGGCAAAAATATCTTGTATGGGTTGTGCTTGGTTTGACCGCACACGACTGATGTATCGTTCGCCAGGTTCCACATCAAACTTTATGGAAGCAAAACCAGCTCCGTCTTGACCGCGGTTGTGTTGCTTTTCCATGAGAAGGTACATCTTTTGAATACCGTAGAATGCAGAGCCGTATTTTTCTTTGTAAAATTCAAGCGGTTTTTTTAATCGTAAAAGTGCAATTCCACATTCATGTTTAATGGCGTCGCTCATAATAGTAGTAGTGTTGTAAGTGGTTTGTAATGTGTATTGTAAATAAAAATGCCCCGAAATTTCGAGGCATAAAGTTATTATATTTCTATTTCAAAATGTGTTAAAGCTTTGAATTGTTTCAGGCGCTCTTGCACTTCTTTTTGGTTTAGTTTTTGCATTCTTTCGGTTCCGAATTGCTCTACACAGAAAGAGGCTAAGTTAGACCCTTGAATAATAGCTGTTTTCATTGTTTCGAAAGAAGTGTCTCCTTGTTGTGTAATATAGCCTGCAAAACCTCCTGCAAAAGTATCACCAGCTCCGGTAGGATCATATACATCGGCTAAAGGTAAAGCAGGTGCAAAGAAAATATCGTGGTTATGGAAAATTAAAGCACCATGTTCTCCTTTTTTAATCACTACATATTTAGGACCCATAGTGTGGATTTTTGCAGCAGCTTTTACTAAAGAGTACTCCCCAGATAATTGGCGCGCTTCTTCGTCATTAATTGTGATGACATCTACACGTTTAATTACATCTAAAAGTTCAGGTAAGGCACAATCCATCCAAAAGTTCATAGTATCTAATACTACTAATTTAGGTGTTGCGGTCATTTGGTTTAACACTCCTGTTTGAACTAAAGGGTGTAAGTTGCCAAGCATTACCACATCTGCATTTTTAAAGTTTTCGGGAACAATAGGGTTGAAGTCAGCCAAAACATTTAATTCGGTGGCAAGGGTATCTCTAGAGTTCATGTCGTTGTGGTAGCGTCCGCTCCAGAAAAAGGTTTTTCCTCCTTTAACTACTTCAAGTCCAGAGATGTCAATATTTCTAGCGGTTAATAAATCTAAGTATTCTTGTGGAAAATCATCACCAACAACCGATACGATTGCGGATTGTAAATTAAAATGGGAAGCAGAAAGGCCAATGAAAGTACCGGCACCACCTAATATTTTATCTGTTTTTCCAAAAGGTGTTTCGATGGCATCAAAGGCTACCGTACCTACTATTAAAAGTTTGTTCATTATCTACGATTCAAATTAAAGGCGCAAAGATAAGTTTTAAGTTTTAGAGTTGCAACGATTCAAAGTATATATGTAATACAGGAAGTGATTTTCATAGGAGTGAATTTTAAGGCTAAAAAGAGGGTGTTAAAGTAGTTTACCCTCTTCTTTTTCGTAAAAAGCATCTACGGTAAGTTTTTCTAAACTAGAAGCATACACTGCTAATTGGTCACAGCGTTCATTTTGTGGGTGGTTGTTGTGTCCTTTTATCCATTTAAAATCCACTTGATGTTGGCGGTATACTTTAAGGAATCGCATCCAAAGGTCTGGGTTTTTTTTGCCTGTAAAGTTTTTCTTTTCCCAGCCGAAGACCCATTTTTTTTCGACGGCATCTACAACATATTTAGAATCAGAAACCACTAAAACTTTCATATTGAGGTTTTTCAATTTTTCTAAGCCTACAATAACGGCTAATAATTCCATTCGATTATTTGTGGTATGTCGAAAGCCTTCGTAGAATTCTTTGAAATGAGGAGTGCCAACTAATTCCATGACTACGCCATACCCTCCATTGCCAGGGTTTCCTTTGGCAGCACCATCGGTATAAATGTGGACTTGATGTGGCATAGGCTTGATTATTATTTAGGAGCAAGTAATTTTTCAATTTCTTTTGGGAAATGTTCGTATTCTAAAAGGTGTATTTTTTCGGCTATAGCTTCAGCGGTATCACAATTTTCAATATTTACAGTTGTTTGAAAGATAAATTCTCCTTCGTCATAGTGTTCATTTACATAATGTATGGTTATGCCACTTGTTAATTCATTATTCTCTAGTATAGTTTGGTGAACGCGAATGCCATACATTCCTTTTCCTCCATATTTTGGCAATAAAGCAGGGTGAATATTGATTATTTTGTTGGGGTATTCCGAGATAATAGATACTGGAAACTTTAATAGAAAACCTGCTAATACAATTAAATCGGGATTAATATCATTTAGTATTGAAGCCACAGTTCCGTCTGACAATTCATTTTGTTGGAATAAAAAGGTGCTAATATGTTGTCTAGAAGCTTTTTCTAAAGCTTTTGAATTGGGGTTGTTGGAAAAGACGCCAGCTACTGAAATAGAAGCATTGTTTTTAAAATAATGAATGATATTTTCAACATTAGAACCTGCTCCAGAAGCAAAAAGCACTATTTTTTTCATGGAAAAAGTAAATTTGGAAGTACAAAAAAAAGAATAAATAGTTG
>JAHEHJ010000071.1 GCA_024644655.1 Flavobacterium sp. | reverse complement strand
AATAGGATTTATTTAGTAACCTGTATAGTTATTTTAGGACGGGTCAAGCGTATATATAGCGTATATATAGCGTATATATAGCGTATATATAGCGTATATATAGCGTATATATAGCGTATATGATTCCTAAACAACTCCTATTGGATTGCTGAACTATTGCCAAACAATTGGCTGTTTAGTGGGCCAACTTTTTTAATTTTTTTAGGATAGGATTAACTAGAAAACCCAATACTTTTTCCTTAAATTTGTCCGTTTGGGTTCATTTTTTAACCCTACAATAATTGCAGCTAATAGAAATAAAGAATGTCAAGCATAATTCAATTACTTCCTGATCATGTCGCTAACCAAATCGCAGCCGGCGAAGTAGTACAAAGACCCGCGTCAGTGGTCAAAGAACTACTCGAAAATGCAGTGGATGCCAACGCAACAGATATAAAACTGATAGTCAAAGATGCAGGGAAATCACTAATCCAAGTAATTGATAATGGAAAAGGAATGAGTGTGACTGATGCTCGTCTTTGCTTTGAACGCCATGCCACTTCTAAAATCCGCCTTGCGGAAGATTTGTTTGCTATTCATACGAAAGGGTTTCGCGGTGAAGCATTAGCTTCTATTGCCGCAATTGCTCATGTGGAAATGAAAACCAAACAAGATCAAGAAGAATTAGGGGTGCATATCATCATTGAAGGAAGTAAATTCGTGTCTCAAGAACCGGCAGTGCTTCCAAAAGGTACTTCTTTCGCTATAAAAAACTTGTTTTTTAACATTCCAGCCCGCCGCAATTTCTTGAAATCAGAAACGGTAGAATACCGCCATATCATCGATGAATTCCAACGGGTAGCAATGGCACACCCCAATATACATTTCACCTTGTACCACAACGGTAGTGAAATGTTCAATCTGCCTATATCCAATTTTAGACAACGTATCGTCAATATTTTTACGGGTAAAACGAATGAAAAGTTGGTGCCTGTCAAAGAAGAAACCGAAATCGTAAACCTACACGGTTTTATCGGGAAACCTGAATTCGCAAAAAAAAATCGAGGGGAACAATTCTTCTTTGTCAATGACCGTTTCATAAAAAGTGGGTATTTACACCACGCAGTAATGGCGGCTTTTGAAGGATTGCTTAAAGATGGAGCCCAACCTAGTTATTTTCTGTACTTAGAAGTGCCTCCCCATACCATCGATATCAACATTCACCCAACCAAAACGGAAATCAAATTCGATGACGAACATGCCCTCTATGCTATTTTGCGCTCCGCAATTAAACACAGCTTAGGACAGTTTAATGTAGCACCCGTCCTCGACTTTGATAGGGACCCTAACCTGGATACTCCCTACGAATACCAAAATAAAAGCGCCGAATATCCTACAATCCAAGTGGATCGTGCCTATAACCCCTTTGCAGATGAAAAACCTAATAAAAATTTTTCGTCTTCAACACCCACCTACCGCAAAGCAGAAGCTATGCCAAGCTGGGAAAGTTTATATGTGGGCCTCAAACAAAATACTACCGATATAGCCGAACTCACATTCGAAAATGAAGCGGTTACATCGTCACTTTTTGAAGAAAATGAAATCGAACAAGAAGTAAAACGAACGTACCAAATTCATAAAAAATATATTGTCAGTCCTATCAAATCAGGGATGGTAATTATCAACCAAAAACGCGCCCACGAACGGGTATTATACGAGGATTTTTTGGTAAGCATGACGGTACACAAAGCATCTAGCCAACAATTGTTGTTTCCTCTTCAATTGTATTTTACAGCTGCCGAAATGCACTTGATACAAGAATTACACGCCGCTCTAGAAAATACGGGTTTTGTGTTTGAAGAACTCAACCAGGATAATGTTATCATTTCAGGCCTGCCTGTCAATATGTCGGAACGGGAAATAGCTTTGGTTCTCGAAGATTTACTGAGTGATCTCCAAGATGGGATTCCTGATAGCAGTTTCTGCCAAAATGATACTATAGCCAAATCAATGGCACGAAGTTTGGCGGTGAAAACAGGAGCGTATTTAACAGAAAAAGAACAAGAGAATTTAGTACACAACTTGTTCGCTTGTAAAGAACCAAATATGTCTCCTTTTCAAAAACCTACTTTTATCACCATGAGTGTAGAAGATTTAGATAAAAAATTTAAACTATGATGCGAATAACCGAAACTGTCAAACAGTTACTGATTATCAATATAATATTTTTTATAGGCTCTCAATTGGTAAGCCTGGCCTATCCAATGTTTTCATTGTACTATCCAGAAAGTGCCAACTTTAAACTATGGCAAATTCTAACGCACATGTTTATGCACGGTAGTGTAACTCATATTGCCTTTAATATGTTTGCACTTTATTCTTTTGGCTCTACTTTGGAACATTTTTGGGGGACTAAAAAGTTTTTGTTCTTCTACATCTCTTGCGGTCTAGGCGCCGTATTGCTCTATGAAGGAGCCAACTATTATTTCTTCCATAAAGGTCTGAACATGTTGGTGGAAAGTGGCCAAAATCAAGCACAAGTCTTGCGAGTTTTAGCGCAAGGTAAAATAGATACAATAGATACCAATTGGCAAAACCTAATTCCGCTATCGGATTATAATAATTTTATTGAAGCTTACTTTTCTCAAGTATTAGGGGCTTCAGGTGCTGTATATGGATTGCTAATCGCTTTTGCTTTCATGTTTCCAAATGCTGAATTGGGAATTATGTTTATTCCTGTCCCTATAAAAGCCAAGTATTTTGTGCCGATTTATATGCTGCTTTTTGATGGATTGTTCGGAATTTTAGGTAATTCATTAATGGGTATCAATACCGGTATTGCACACTTAGCTCACATCGGTGGAGCTTTGACAGGCTTTGGTATTATGTGGTACTGGAAGAAAAATCAATTCAATAAAAACCGCTGGAATTAAACGATGAATAGTATACTAGAAGATATCAAATGGCAATATAAAACGGGCGGTATAGCCAATAGAATGATCTATTGGAATATTGGGGCTTTCTTAATAGCTATTGGATTGTTCTACCAATTTAAATTAGGATATTTTAAGTACCCTGATTGGATAGCCGTTTCTTCAGACCCCGCTGTAGTACTCACTAAACCATGGACTTTAATAACCTATGCTTTTTTTCATGATGGCTTCCAACATTTGTTTTTTAATATGCTGGTACTAAACTTTAGCAGCCGTTTGTTTTTAACCTTCTTTACCCAAAAACAATATCTAGGACTCTATCTCTTAAGTGCCATTTTTGCAAGTATTTGCTTTGTAATTAGTTTCTATTTCCTAAATGTTACTACGGTTATGGTAGGGGCATCAGCTGCAATTATGGCGCTATTAGTAGCTACTACAACCTATCAACCGCTAATGGAAGTACGACTGCTATTAATTGGTCGCGTGAAATTATGGCATATAACGGCTGTTGTTTTGTTGTTGGATTTACTCCAACTCCAATTGGAAAATACTGGTGGGCATATCGCACATTTAAGTGGAGCTTTATTTGGATACCTGTACATGAAGTTACTGATTAATGGTACAGATTTGAGTAGGGGAGTGACCTATATTCTAGATTTCTTTACTAATTTAGGCAATCCAAGTAAAAAGACTCCGTTCAAAAAAGTTCATGTCAACCCCAAAAAACCGGCCACACAAAGAGCAAGTAAAATAGTGACTAAAGATAAAACCCAACAACAAATTGACGAAATACTAGATAAAATTAGTAAATCGGGTTACGATAGTCTCTCCAAAGATGAAAAGGAATTCCTTTTCAAAGCGGGTAAATAAGTAAGTAATGAAAAAGCTATCATGGTTTAATAAAATTCTGTTCGGATGCAATATACTTGTAACCGGACTGACTATTATTGCCTATGTACTTCCTTTTTTAGCGCCCAGACTATTCCCATTATTGTCTGTGCTTACTCTTATATTACCACTCTTCTTAATTCTAAACGGCATATTCTTTATCTATTGGTTGCTTCAACTTAAAAGACAAGTAATTCTTTCGGGTTTGATTCTATTAATCGGTATTACTTTTATCAATAAGTTCTATAAGTTTTCGTCTCGCGATGCAGAAGCTGAAGAAAAAGACTTTACCGTGATGAGCTATAATGTGCGCCTGTTTAACTTATTCGATTGGATACCCAATAAGCATGTCGGGGATACCATACGTGCTTTTATAAATGAACAAAACCCAGACGTATTGTGCATTCAAGAATATTCGGAAAATGCCAATGTAGACCTGAGAGCCTATAAGTATAAAGCCATATTTATGGAGGGCAACCAAATAAAAACAGGGCAAGCTATCTTCTCAAAATATCCTATTTTTAATCAAGGTGACTTCAAAATACCCGAAGCGGGCAATAATATCATCTATGCCGATATTCGCAAAGGAAAGGATACGCTCCGAGTGTATAACATCCATTTGCAATCCATAAAAATATCACCCGATGTTTCCGAAATGCAGGATAACGTCGAAGTGATTAATAAAAGTAAATCCCAACTTCTGTTTAATAGAATTAGAGATGCCTTTAAAAAGCAACAACAACAAGCTGCTATTTTAGTGAAACATAAAAATAATTGCCCTTATCCTATGATGGTTTGTGGTGATATGAACAACAGTCCTTTTTCGTACGTATACCGCAATATTAAAGGTGATTTGTACGATTGCTTTGAAGAAGCAGGTAACGGCTTCGGGCAAACCTATAAGTTCAAGTACTACCCAGCACGAATCGACTATATTTTTGCAGATAAAAAATTAAAAGTAAAAAGCTTTACTAGCTTCGCTCAATTTGAAAATTCGGATCACTTTCCAGTAATGACCCGACTTGCTTTTGTGAAGTAATTATAAGGACTGCCTTTTTAAATAGTCTAAAGCATAACGCCCTTCATTAAACAATAAGTCCAAAATACTTAAATTGTTCAAATATCCATGCTTCTCATGAAAGACTTGAGTGTAGGACTCAAATTGGGATAAATCTTTCTTCCCATTGACCAAGCCCCTATGGTCGTTTACTAATGGAACTTCATGAAAATATTCAGTGGTTTCAGTATAATCAAACTCTAATCCTAAACATTTAGAAACTACTGCCATAGTCTCCAAATTTAAATCCATTAAAAAGGTATGCTTCTTTTGGAATATAGGTATGATATCATCCTCAAAATATTCAAAAAAAGGGGATGTTCTATAAGCGGCTTCCAAGGACTTAAAATGCTGCTTTTGCCAATCAAATGCAGTTTCTAATCGCACTTCTTTTATTTTCTGATGGGCTACTTCAGTATGTTTTATAGGGATATTAAGCAATTGTATGCCATTAGGACTATAAATATACATACGATTCCTATTGGTCTGCTTTTGAAAATGATCTTCCATTTCAAAAGTAACTAAATCAGCTTGAGCAATAGCAACAAAATGACTAATAGATGGGAAATAGGAGGGGTGTATTAGAATCGTACTCATAGGTAACAAGTGGTTTAAAATCAAAAGTCATAAAGTCTATCGAAGACCCTATGACTTTCATACATTTTTATATTTTTTAAATGACCTAACTATTTAAATCAATTAGGCTTGATTTGCTTTTCTTTTTTTCCAAAAATGCTCCCCAACAAAATACAATACTAATAATCCTAAGAAGTATTTGAAATACGATTGAGGTTGCCCTTCTCCACTAACCGTGGTAAACAATCGTTCCCAACGAATTTTGTTTAGGCCTTTTCCATTACTGTCCCAACTCATCCATATAAATACGGGTTTACCCACTATATGGTCTTCTGGAGTATACCCAAAATAACGCGCGTCCAAAGAGTTATGACGATTATCTCCCATCATCCAATAGTAATTTTGTTTGAAGGTATAGCTTGTAGCGATCTTACCATTGATGTATATGTCTTGCCCTTTTACTTTCAAATCATTTTTTTCATATTCACTAATGATGATTTTGTATAAAGGCAATGTTTTTAAGTTCAAAGCCACTGTTTTTCCAGCTTCAGGAATATAGATAGGACCAAAATTATCACAACTCCAGGTATTCGTTACTGATGGTTTACCATCTTGGAAGTCCGGGAAAATTCCATCCTCAGGTCCTTTTCGAATCAAACGGGTTACATGTGAAATACCTGATATGTTCTTTAATTTCTCTGCATTTTCAAAAGTTAACGATTTGATACCTATAGTGTCTTTATTTGGACTCACATAATCTATACCATCTGTTACTTTCATGTCTTGCAACAAATAATCAAAATCAATAGGTGTCTTTCCATCATAAACAAAACGATACGAATATTGTGGTTTGGCACGCTCAGGCAATACCAATTCTTTACCATTAATGAAAACGATACCATCTTTAACTTGTAATGAATCACCCGCTATACCTACACATCGTTTTACATAGTTTGTTTTCTTATCGATTGGCTTGTCATAGCGTTTGTCAGCTGGCAAATACATATTGAATAAAGTGTCTCTTGGCCAGTTAAACACCACAATATCGTTGTTTTTAATCTTCTGAAATCCTGGAAATCGGAAGTAAGGAAGTTGAGGCCAAGTAGTATAGGATTTTGTTTTGATAACAGGAATTGTATCATGAACCATTGGTGCTGCCACAGTGGTCATCGGCGTTCTAGCCCCATAATGAAATTTGCTCACAAATAAGAAGTCTCCAATCAATAAGGATTTTTCTAAGGAAGAAGAGGGTATAGTATAGGGTTGAATGACATAGGTGTGAACTAATGTAGCAACTACTACAGCAAATAATAATGAACTAATCGTGTCTCCTCCTTTAGTAGTTGAAACTAAACTACGGTCTGGGATATGAGATACGTTTTGGGTATAATTGATATAGTAGATGTAAAACCCTAAAGTGAATATCCCAAGCCATGTATCAGTTGTGGAATTTCGACCGAAACTGCGTAAGGTTTCAACCCAAACAACAGGAAGTATAATCAAATTGATGACAGGAATAAACAACAATACTGTCCACCAAGTGGGTCTGTTGATTATTTTCATTAATACAATACAATTATATACGGGAATAAATGCTTCCCAAGCTTGCTTTCCTGCTTTTACATATAATTTCCAAGTACCTAATCCATGAATGATTTGTACTGCTAAAAGAAATAATAACCATTGATATGCTGACATACTATATGTTTTTAAATTGCTATTTTGACCTAATTGGTAGCTCTTTTTGTTTTTTTGTTACTTCAAATCTAAAACATCTTTCATTGAAAAGACACCTTGTTTGCCAAATATCCACTCTGCAGCTACTATAGAGCCTAATGCAAAGCCTTCTCTATTGTGAGCTACATGTTTGATTTCTATATAATCTACATCCGAATTATAGGTCACACTATGAGTACCTGGTACTTCTTCTATGCGTTGAACATCAATGTATAAGGAATCAGTAGTGGGTTGTTCTATAGTCCAATTGGATAGTCCCGTATTTTGTACGATTGATTCGGCTAAAGTAATAGCCGTTCCACTAGGCTTGTCTAGTTTTTGGGTGTGATGGATCTCTTCCATCGATACATGATACGAATTGAATTTAGACATCATCTTGGCCAAATAGGTGTTCAATTCAAAAAACAAATTGACACCCAAACTAAAATTAGATCCGTATAAAAACGCGCCTCCCTTTTCGGTACATAAAGTAACTATGTCAGGATAGTGGGATAACCAACCGGTTGTGCCTGATACAACTGGTATGCCTTGGTTTAAACAGCTAGTAATATTGACTACTGCTGCATTGGGTACGCTAAAATCAATAGCAACATCTGCATGTTCTAGACCCTCATAAGAAGTAGTGCTTGTTTTTTTTAATACAATTTCATGACCTCTTTCTAAAGCAATACGCTCAATGACTTGGCCCATTTTTCCATATCCTAATAATGCTATCTTCATTTAGAATTTGTAATTTAAAGAGAGACCAAGATTGGTTTTGTTATTCATGTCATTCTGATAAAGCTCAGGTTGAAAAGAGAGATTGTCATTTACATTAAATTGTAATAAATGCGCATCTACATTGGCATCAACTATGTTTAAGACATAGAAACCTATAGTAACCAACATCGATAAATCTCTATTGCGTTGGTAAAAACGCTGGGCTTGAATTAAACGAGAATCATCTAGATATT
>JAHEHJ010000058.1 GCA_024644655.1 Flavobacterium sp. | reverse complement strand
CGTTTTTCCAAAACATCTTAAGAACTTCCCTTGGCGGGGTGCAAATATAAAAACTATTTTAATCCCTTTCCAAATATTTTATAGCCTTTTTTATTCTTTTTTTCAAGACTTTGAAAACGTGTGCTTTGGAGAACTAAATTAACATTCTATTTTTGTGAAAAATACAAAAAACCGATCTTCAGCCTTAAAAGCACTACAAAAGATATACATATTAAGACATCTTAAAAGAAGAAATAAAATAAATCCCTAACTTAAGGACAATAAAAAAACCTAGAACATACATTCTAGGTTTTTCATTTTCTAGTAATCATCTATTTCTTCAGTATCTTTTTCTCCCAATAATCTGACAATTCATCAATATCAACTGGATTTGATGCTTTTTGAGGAACCAACCTACCTCTATTAAAAGCTCGGTCTAATATTGTTTCAATCAAAAAATCTTCATTAACATCATAAGGTGCATATTTAGTTTTTAAATTGATGTCAAATAACCGTGCTGTATTATTTGACCAAAAAGCTTTCCAACCACTCTTATAGTCTTTAATCAATTCAAAAGTAGTAAATCCAGTTTGTCTGTGAATCAATTTTACTAATATTTGGCCTTGTTTACGAGACAATTTTTTTAATTGACCCGTAAATTCATTCTCAATATAATCTTCAACTATTTTAAAATATTTGCGTTTTTCTTTATTCGTCTGCATTTTGTCCATATTCTTATTCAAAACAGTAAGTCTATCAGCAGCTGTTTTTGCAAATGGATACACTTTAAAAACTCTATTTTGCAGTAAAAGAAAGGCTTTCTTATCCTCTGGACTTAATTTCTGACGGTAAACAATTACTTCTTCTAATTGTACGGGCTCATCAAGAATAGTATCATTATCTTCAACTACAACCTCTTTCTTAACTATAGAATCAGATGTAATTTGGGCTTTAACCGTCACCGAAAGCAAACAAACAAAAACAATAAGAAATAACTTTTTCATGGTAAATGAATATTAGGGTAAAAATATAGAATATCCTTAACAACTGTAATGCCAAATTTATAATTTAGCAAAAAATATTTTTTATGGCAACAAAATCAATACTGACAAAATCATCGCTTTCCTTTTTAGAAAGCTATTTAAATAATGCCTCCCCTACTGGATATGAATCAAGTGGTCAAAAATTGTGGATGGACTACTTAAAACCATATGTAGACCACTTTATAACCGATACTTATGGAACTGCAGTTGGAATTATCAATCCAGATGCTCCATACAAAGTTGTAATTGAAGGACATAGTGATGAAATTTCATGGTATGTCAACTATATAACTAGTGATGGTCTTATCTATGTTATTAGAAATGGGGGTTCAGATCATCAAATCGCCCCTTCAAAAAGAGTAAACATTCACACTAAAAACGGAATCGTAAAAGGAGTATTTGGATGGCCTGCTATCCATACTAGAAATCGCGGTAAGGAAGAAACAGCTACAATTCATAATATATTTATTGACTGTGGTTGTTCTTCAAAAGAAGAAGTAGAAAAATTAGGCGTACATGTAGGTTGTGTTATTACGTATCCCGACGAATTTATGATATTAAATGGAAACAAGTTTGTGTGTAGAGCCATAGATAATCGAATGGGTGGATTTATGATTGCAGAAGTAGCACGCTTATTAAAAGAAAACAAAAAGAAACTCCCTTTTGGATTATATATTACTAATTCAGTACAAGAAGAAGTAGGCTTGCGAGGAGCTGAAATGATTACTAAAACAATCAAGCCTAATGTAGCGATAGTAACTGATGTATGTCATGATACAACTACACCAATGATTGACAAAAAAATAGAAGGTGATTTGCAAATGGGAAAAGGACCTGTAATTGCATACGCACCTGCAGTACATAATACCTTACGTGATTTAATTGTACATACAGCCGAAGTTAATAAAATTCCTTTTCAACGACATGCCACCTCAAGAATAACAGGAACTGACACCGATGCCTTTGCCTATAGTAATGGTGGTGTTGCCTCGGCATTAATTTCATTGCCGCTGCGATATATGCATACTACTGTAGAAATGGTACATAGAGAAGATGTTGAACATGTAATTCAATTAATCTATGAAAGCTTGCTTAAAATAGAAAACAACGATTCGTTTTCCTATTTCAAATAACAGAAAAAAACTATAAGCATCATAAGTCTACCTTATGGTGCTTTTTTTATTTCCAATACCTACTCTTAGCTTACAATTTTACATTTTCACCTATATAGGCGTCTGAGCTGTATTCTTTTACACATTGAATAGAGTCATTAATTCTATCAAAATCTAAAGGGTAGTATTCATAACATTTATGACAATCAATAATTTGCTGATTTTCATAAATAGTATTCTCCAAACTTCGATCAATTGTGATAGGCTGATATACAATCTCTTGTGCATCAGTAATTAATTTATCTTCAGCTATAACATCTTCAATTGAACGATTTAAAGAGTTTAATTCAATATTGATTTTTTGATTTACAGCTACATCAGTATTTTCTACTTCAATACCTGTATTTATTTCTAAAGTATTCAATACTGGCATAGAAATAAACATTGAATTCTCAGCTACAGAAACAATCTCTTGTTGAAAGTTATCTTGCGCTTTAAAATTAGTAGCAGACATGCCTTTTACAACACCCGCTAAAGCTAAAATTCCCAAATAAATAATAGAGGTTTTCATTTGCGTTAGATTTAAAAATTCTATACTTATAAGACGCTCGTTTTCTTTAATTTGTTGCACAAAACCACTACTTTAACACATATTTAACATTTGGTGCTAGAAACAAAAAAACCACGCAATTGCGTGGTTTTTCTTTTATACTAAAATATGCCCTATGAATTTAAAAATGAGATTACATTCTGCTCTATTCTATCATGAATATTTGATATATCCGCTTTATGAAAAGGCTCCCCTAAAATATTCTCATACAATTCAATATACCTTTCGGAAACAGAATCAATATATTCCTCATTCATATTTGGAATTGATTGTCCGGCTTTACCTTGAAATCCATTTTCAATTAACCAACGTCTTACAAATTCTTTAGACAATTGCTTTTGTTCTTCCCCATTATCTTGACGTTGTTGATACCCCTCAGAATAAAAATAACGTGAAGAATCTGGTGTATGTATTTCATCTATCAATACAATCTCACCTGATTTTGTTTTTCCAAACTCATATTTGGTATCTACCAGTATCAAGCCACGGCTAGCCGCAATTTCAGTTCCTCTTTGGTATAATGCACGAGTATATTTTTCAAGAATAATATAATCTGTTTCACTCACAATTCCATTACTTAAAATCAATTCTCTAGAAATATCTTCGTCATGGGAACCATTATCAGCCTTGGTTGTAGGTGTTATAATAGGATTAGGAAAAGGATCATTTTCTTTTAAACCTTCAGCCATAGAAACTCCACAAATTAGTCTCTTCCCAGCTGCATATTCACGAGCTGCGTGCCCAGACAAATACCCCCGAATAACCATTTCAACTTTAAAAGGTTCACATAGATGTCCTACTGCTACATTTGGATCTGGAGTTGCTATGAGCCAGTTTGGCACAATATCGCTAGTTAAATTCATAAACTTTGTCGCTATTTGATTCAATATTTGACCTTTATAAGGTATCCCTTTAGGCATAACGACATCAAAAGCTGAAAGTCTATCAGTTGCAATCATGACGAGTAATTCATCATTAATATTGTATACTTCACGCACTTTACCGCGGTAAACTGATTTTTGTCCAGGAAATTGGAAATGTGTAGAGGTTATAGTGTTCATTGTAGTGTGTTGTTGTTGGCGCAAAAATAGTATGTTTCAGACACATATACAACCGTAGTAGGATTTTCATAACAGCAATTATTTTTTTATTTTCACAAAAATGTAGTATTATTGCATTATATATAAGATATATGAGAGTAGCCCTAGTCACATTCTTCTTATCGATGCTTTGCTATATTTCTGGACCTAGAGAAGAAAGTCCTACTTCTTTAATCGCTAGCGGAACTATTGACAGCTCTTATATCACCATCCCTTTTCCAGTTAAAATGGGTAACGTATCCGACAGCTACGTATGTGAAAAAACTCCTAAAATTGATTCTTTTTACAATAAATGGATTAAATCACCTTATTATAGTGGAGGATTTATTGTGGCAAAAAATGGGCGAATTCTTTATGAAAACTACCAGGGGTTTGCCGATGTGAAAAACAACAAACTCATTGATTCCTTAACAGGGATTCACTTGGCTTCAGTAAGCAAAGTACTTACAGCTACAGCTATCCTGAAGTTAGTTCAAGAAGACAACATCATGTTGGATCAAAAAGTAACCGACTGGTTACCTAGATTCCCATATAAAGACATTACAATTCGCATGCTATTAAATCATCGTAGTGGTATTCAACCCTATTCAAGTTTTAGCGCATTGTTAAAAAAGAATTGGGACCGCAAAAAAGTACTCCGAAATCAAGACATATTGGATCTTTTAGCCCACTATAAATTCAGACAATTATTTCCATCGAATACGCGTTTTGATTATTGCAATACTAATTATGTCTTATTAGCATTAATTATTGAAAAAGCAACAGGAATGAATTATCGTGTTGCAATGCAACACTTAATATTCAAGCCATTAGGCATGAAAAACTCTTACGTATTCAATTACGAGACTGATAAAGAAACGGCTTCAAAATCCTATAAAGGAAATGCTGTATTTCCATGGGATCAATTTGATGCCTTGTATGGAGACAAAAACATTTACTCTACTCCTCGAGATTTAGTAAAATTTGATATGGCTACCTATTCACCAGACTTCATTAATCCTGAAATACTCAAGGAAGCCTATGTAGGATATAGTCCGAATGCCAAAGCAATGAAAGATTATGGACTGGGTATGAGAATGCGAGAGTTCCCTAATGGTGAGCGCCTTTTGTATCACAATGGATGGTGGCATGGTAATAACACCTCATTTGTGACTGTAAAAAAAGACACTGTAACAATTGTTTGTTTGGGTAATCGGTTTTCAAATCGCCCTTATTCAACGCTACAAATGGTTGGAAGTATTTTTTAGTTATTCTTTCACCAAATAAATTCCGTCTTCTTTAATCTCTATGCGTTTTTCTTTATAAAGAGCACCAATAGCTTTTTTGAAGGTCTTTTTGCTCATCTTCAATACCGTTTTAATGTCTTCCGGATGACTAGCATCATTTAAACGTAAAAATCCTCTACTTGCGCGCAATTCATCCAGAATTTTTTCTGCATTAGGTTCTACATTTTGATATCCCATTTTTTGCAACGTAACGTCAATCTTTTTATCAGGACGGATATTTTTAATATAACCAACCAAACGATCTCCCAATCGTATATCATCATAAACCTGATCTTTATACAATAGACCTTTATGTTGGTCATTAATAATTACATTAATACCTAATTCTGTAATATGTGATATAATCAAATCAACTTCATCACCTTCCTCAACTGTTAATTCTTCATTATGGAGAAACTGATTTGTTTTACTAGAAGCTACTATTCTATTGGTTTTTTCATCCATATAGGCAAAAACCAAATATCGCTTGCCTTTTTCCATTGGACGGGCTTGTTCTTTAAAGGGTACAAACAAATCTTTTTCCAAGCCCCAATCTAAAAAAGCTCCAAAATTATTCACATAATTAACACGCAACAACCCAAATTCATCAAGCAATATATAGGGCTCTAAAGTTGTAGCTACTGGACGCTCTTCATGATCTAAATAGACAAAAACAATAATTTCATCTCCTATAGCAAAGCTATCAGGCACATACTTGACTGGCAATAATACATCAGCTGTACCATCCGTTAAAAAAAGTCCCACTTTCGTTTCTCTTGCTATTGTAAGTGTATTGTAATGTCCAATTTCCATAATATATGCTTTCGTATTTCGGTGCAAAGATAGGTAAATTAGAATCTTGAAATTGTATCTAAAAAAATGTAGTTTTACAAAATGTAACAAAATGAAGTCTTTATCTACTAACAAGACAATGAGTGAACAGTTAGAAAAATTATTTGTACAACAACTAAAGGAGAACCAAAATATCATCCACAAGATATGTAGGTTATATACCAATGGTGAAGATGCACACAATGATTTATTCCAAGAAATCACGATACAGTTATGGAAAGCCTTCCCAAAATTTAGAGGTGAATCTAAATTTTCCACATGGGCTTATCGCGTAGCACTAAATACAGCAATTACACTTTACCGAAAAAGTACACGAATCGTTGCAACTGTAACCTATGAAGGACAGAAACATTTTTTGAGCCAAGAAGATTATAATCACGAAGAAGAAGATCAAATTAACATGATGTACCAAGCAGTACAACAATTGAACGATATTGAAAAGGCTTTAGTTTTTTTATATTTAGAAGACAAAGACTATTCAGAAATATCAGAAACACTTGGAATCAGTGAAGTAAATGCACGTGTAAAAATGAATAGAATTAAAAGTAAATTAAAAAAAATATTAAATCCTTAAGGCAAATGAAAGAGTTGGATTTATTAAAAAAGGCTTGGCAGAAAGACATACATCCTTTTGAGCAAGTAACCGAATTTGACATTTATAAAATGTTGCATAACAAATCATCGTCTGTTGTAAGATGGATATTAATAATTAGCATCATTGAATTTTTGTTTTGGACACTTACTAGTGTCTTATTTAATACGGATGATTATATGCATAAACTGCATGCAGAAAATTTAATCATCTATTTTAAAGTCGCTAACGGCATAAACTATGTAGTTATCTTATGGTTTATATTTTGTTTTTATAAAAATTACATCAAAATATCTACTACTGAAGCTACAAAGCAATTGATGAAAAACATTATTAAAACTCGTAAAACTGTACAATTCTATGTTTGGTATAATTTATCAATGATTACATTGAGTTTCTTTACTGGTTTAGTAATGGCCTATGCCTATAATCCTAAAATGGAGGGCATTAAATATAAAATTGCTCATGAAAGTAATCATCAAACTTTACTGATTATAGTAGGAATTGTTATTGTAGCAAGTGTCGTATTTGTGGGATTGTTTTGGTTATTTTACCGATTACTTTATGGCATCTTATTGAGTAAACTCAAAACTAATTATAAAGAATTGAAGAAAATTGATTTATAATACTAGCCCCACATGGGGCTTTTTTTATATCTGATATTATAAGAAGTTTACAATTATAATTCACAAAATACGATCATACTACTTATAAGTCAATCAAACAATTTAGTACCTTATAAACGAACATGATTAAAATCATGATTTCTTTGTTAAAGAACTCTCATCTTTGAATCATGAAACAATGGAAAAACATTATTAAACACCCTACTTGATTTTCCTAAAGCTTGACACACTGTGTATTGAGCAACAACCTCTCACGTTTATTTTTAGAAATTAAACTTAGTTCAGTGCTAATTTTAATTGTTTTTCGGCAGGAAGTGTGTACTTCATTGCCTTTTACTAGTTATTTCTATTTTAAAATATATCAAATGAAAACCATCATAGAACCATTCCGTATCAAATCGGTAGAACCAATTTACTTTAACACCAAAGAAGAACGAATAGCCATACTTGAAGAAGCTTATTACAATACTTTTTTGATTAAATCGAAAGATGTATTAATTGATTTGCTTACTGACAGTGGTACTAGCGCGATGAGTAGTAACCAATGGGCTGGCATAATGCAAGGTGACGAATCATATGCTGGAAGCCCGAGTTTTTTCCGATTTGAAGAAACCATTCAACAAATAACTGGATTGCCATTAGTTATTCCTACCCACCAAGGTCGTGCCTCTGAAAAAATACTTTTTAGTATTATGGGAGGACCTGGTAAATATTTCGTTAGTAACACTCTATTTGACACCACTAGAGCCAATATTGAATTCTCGGGTGCAGAAGGTGTAGATTTATTATGTGAAGAAGGTAAACATCCTTCTATACCAGCGCCATTTAAAGGCAATATGAACACTGAAGCCTTAAAACAATTCATAGTCGAAAAAGGTGCTGCCAATATTCCGCTGTGTATTATAACAGTTACTAACAATTCAGGCGGAGGTCAACCTGTTAGTATGCAAAACATTAAAGAGGTTAGAAAAATATGCACACAACATAACATACCTTTATTTATTGATGCTTGTCGATTTGCTGAAAACTCCTATTTTATCAAACTACGAGAACCTGGATATGCCAATATTTCAGTTCGTGAAATTGCCAAAGAATTATTTTCATATTCTGATGGTTGTACCATGAGTGCTAAAAAAGATGCATTTGCTAACATTGGAGGATTTCTTGCTATGCGAGATGAAGCCTTGGCATTAAAATGTCGCAATTTATTAGTAATCACTGAAGGATTTCCAACCTATGGCGGATTAGCAGGAAGAGATTTAGAAGCTATTGCCATTGGGCTTAATGAAGTATTAGACGAAAATTATTTGCAATACCGAATTCGAAGCATCGAATATTTAACCACAAAACTAGTGGAAGCTGGAGTTCCTGTAATGCAACCTGCAGGAGGACATGCCGTGTATTTAGACGCCAAAGCATTTTTGTCTCATATTCCTGTGCAACAGTATCCTGGACAAGCCTTAGTTTGTGCATTATACAACGAAGGAGGAATTCGAAGTGTTGAAATCGGTTCCTTAATGTTTGGAAAATATGATGAGCAGCTCCAACTTATACCAGCTGCATTAGAACTAGTTCGATTGGCAATTCCTAGAAGAGTGTATACACAAAGTCACATTGATTATGTGGCTGAAGTAATCATAGAAGTTTATCAAAATAGATCTCAAATTAAAGGATTAACAATTGTAGAAGAAGCACCAATGTTGAGACATTTTACCGCAAAATTAAAACCAATTCAAAACTAAATAATTACAATCATGACTATAAAACAAAGTTGGGCCGAGCCCTATAAAATAAAAATGGTTGAGTTGTTAAAAATGACAACTCCTGATCAACGAAAAGCTGCCTTAGAAGAAGCTGGATATAATACTTTTTTACTCAAATCTGAAGATGTTTATATTGATTTACTAACCGATAGTGGAACTTCTGCCATGAGCGATCGTCAATGGGCTGGTATGATGCTAGGAGATGAAGCGTATGCGGGTAGTAGAAATTTTTACCATTTAGAAAAAGTAGTACAAGAAATATACGGCTATAAATACTTAATTCCAACTCACCAAGGAAGAGGTGCAGAAAACATCCTTTCAAAAATATTAATAAAAGAAGGGGATATTATACCTGGAAATATGTATTTCACTACAACTCGTTTACATCAAGAGCTGGCAGGAGGTACGTTTGAAGATATCATTATTGATGAAGCTCATGACCCTGAAAATGAATTTCCATTCAAAGGGAATATTGATTTGAATAAGCTTGAAGCTTTAATACAAAAACATGGAGCTTCTAAAATCCCGTATGTGAGTATGGCTACTAGTGTAAATATGGCTGGAGGTCAACCTATAAGTATGCAAAACTTAAAAGATCTTAGAGCCTTAACCAACAAGCATGGTATTCGTGTTATTCACGACATGACTCGAGTAGCTGAAAATGCTTATTTCATACAACAAAAAGAGGACGGGTACCGAGACAAATCGATTCGGGAGATTGTGAAAGAAATTAATTCCTATACCGATGGTGCAACTATGAGTGCTAAGAAAGATGCTTTGGTTAACATTGGTGGTTTTTTGGCAGTAAATGATTGGGATGTTTTTGAAGAAGCTCGTAATATGGTTGTCGTTTATGAAGGTTTACACACCTATGGTGGTTTAGCGGGTAGAGATATGGAAGCCATGGCAATCGGAATTGTAGAAAGTGTTTGTGATGATCACATCAAAGCACGTGTTGGTCAAGTAATCTATTTGGGTGAAAAAATGATTGAATATGGTATACCTATTGTAAAACCAATTGGAGGACACGGCATATTTGTTGATGCTAAAAAATTCTTACCCCATATCAGTCAGGATCAATTTCCCGCACAAACATTAGCAGCTGAAATTTATCAAGATTCAGGAGTTAGAACTATGGAACGTGGAGTTGTTTCTGCTGGACGTAAAGCAAATGGCGAAAACTATTATCCTAAACTAGAATTGGTTCGTTTTACAATTCCTCGTAGAGTTTATACTCAGGCTCATATGGATGTAATTGCTGAATCAGTAGCACGTGTGTATGAAAGAAGACATGAAATAAAAGGAATGAAAATGGTATATGAACCAAAATACTTGCGTTTCTTCCAAGCAAAATTCGAGAAAATATAACTTCCTTCTAAATCTTAATTAATTTAAAATCCCGTTTTAGACGGGATTTTATTTTAAATAAACAATAGATATTCACATTAGGTATCCACAGTAATTTCGATATATTTGCCTTAACTAAATCGATATAGTAATATGGAAGAATGCATTTCTATTTTTGACATGCTCAAAATTGGTGTTGGACCTTCAAGTTCGCACACACTTGGCCCATGGAGAGCTGCCGAACGATTCCTTATTGAATTGAAAGAAATAAATTTTTTAAACACAACCATTAAAATTCGTGTGGACTTATACGGTTCCCTTTCTCTAACAGGCAAAGGGCATGCAACTGATTATGCCGTACTACTGGGTTTAAGTGGACAAGACCCAGAATACATACCTGTCCAAAATATAGAAAGCATAATTTCTTTCATCAATCAATCCCATAAACTCAGTTTAGCAAATGAATTCTCTATAGATTTTGTACCTGAAACTGATATTGTATTCCATAAAAACTTTTTACCGTTTCATGCAAATGGGCTAACATTTACGGCAAATACATCTGAGAACAAAGAATACCAAGCCACCTATTATTCAATTGGGGGTGGATTTGTAGTTAAAGAAGAACGTCCCAATGCCAAGAAAAAATCAGTATTAAAGTGTGCATTCCCCTATCCAATTCAAAACGCTGCTGAATTATTACAATATACACAAAATACAAATTTATCAATATCCGAAATCGTAAGCGCAAATGAAATTTCCATGCGTCCAGAAGCTGAAGTACATCACGAACTTATGCGGATTTGGCATACTATGCTAGAATGCATGTATATTGGGTGTCATTCTGAAGGGATATTGCCAGGAGGTTTAAACGTAAGACGTCGAGCCTTTGACATGCATCAAGGTCTCATTGGATTATCCAATTATTCTAATCCACAGGAATGGCTAGAAACTATTCGAAAAACCGAAGTGAAATTTAGACAAATACTCAAATGGGTAAGTTGTTTCGCCTTGGCTACGAATGAAGTAAATGCGGCATTAGGCCGAGTAGTTACTGCTCCAACAAATGGAAGTGCTGGTGTAATTCCAGCTGTATTAATGTATTATTTGGTTATAGAAAACCACCAAGCTGATGAAAATCATATCAAACAATTCTTAATGGTAGCTGGCGAAATTGGCAGTATTTTCAAAAAAGGTTCCACTATTTCTGCCGCAATGGGTGGTTGTCAAGCCGAAATTGGCGTTTCTTCAGCTATGGCAGCAGCAGCACTTTGTGAAGTTATGGGTGGCACTCCCGATCAAGTATTGATGGCCGCTGAAATAGCTATGGAACATCATTTAGGCTTAACGTGTGACCCTATAGGGGGATTAGTCCAAATACCTTGTATTGAACGCAACACTATGGGTGCAATAAAAGCCATAAACGCTGCAGAATTAGCATTAGAAACTGATGCTAAAAATGCAAAAGTACCCTTAGATAAAGTAATAGACACTATGTGGCAAACAGCCAAAGACATGAATTCTAAATACAAAGAAACCTCCGAAGGAGGTCTCGCTGTTGCTGTTAATATGGCAGATTGTTAGGGTTATACGCTCAACAATTTAAAATAAAATGTACTCCCTAAACCCAATTCACTTTCCATACCAATAACACCATTCTGAGCTTCAATAAATTCTTTACTTATTGCTAAACCCAATCCTGTTCCTGATTTATTACTACCTGGAATTTGAAAATATTTATCAAAAACTTTCGATTGGTAACGTTTGTCAATTCCTTTTCCATTATCGATAACTTGGAATACAACTTGATTGTTTTCTTGTTTTAGTTTGACAATAATTTTACTTTGATTCGAAGAATAAGTAATTGCGTTCGTTAGAAAATTAATCAAAACCCAACCTGTTTTTTCAGTATCTGCTTTTATATTTGGCAAGTCATTTTCATCTTCAATTATTAGTTCTATTTGCTTTTGTTCAGCTTGAACTTTTACTGCATCAATTGCATAATTAACTATTTGATACGGATTACTTTTTTCAATACTCAAATGAATATTTCCGGTTTCTAATTGAGAAATGTCAAGTAGTTCTCCAGTTATTTTCAATAAACGTTGACTGTCTTCTTTGATACTTTCAATCAACTGTTTTTGCTCTTTATTAATCTTTCCTATTTCTGATTTTTCTAATAATTGCAAACTTAATTTTATAGATGAAATTGGAGTTTTTAATTCATGAGAAACAGTTGCAATGAAGTTTGTTTTGGCAAAATCCAATTCTTTGAAAATAGTTATATTTCGCAAAATAATAACATTACCAATATCAATAGTTTTGTCTTCACCTGTTGGATTAATTGTAATGTTAACAATTTCTTTTTCAAAATAACTTTCTTTACCATCAGCAAATATTTTGATTGGTATAGTTTTTTGTAAACTACTTTTATTGTTTAATAATGTTCTAATTAAATCGTTTTCTAATGCTAATTTAAGAGCTGATTTCCCTATGACATCTTCTTGTTTTAAACCAATAATTTTTAAAGCTTCATTGTTTACAAATAATATTACATCTTGATTATCTATACCAATAATTGGGTCATGCATATTGTTGATTAACGTTTCTAATCGTTTCTTTTCAAAAGTCAATTTATGCAAACTACTTTTAGAATATTCTTCTAATTTTTCTGCCATAGTGTTAAAAGAACGTGCCAAATCGCCATATTCGTTATGATCTAAAAAATGCACTCTTTCAGAATAATTTTTATTAGCAATTTCTTGAATGCTCGATGTTAAATCTTTTATTGGATTGGCGATATTATTGGGTAAATTAACTAACAAATTAAAAGCTATTAGAAAGCACAGTGTTCCAATTAAAATGACCCAAAAATTAGCTGTTTCAGAGGTTTTTTTAGCTACATCACTTTTTTGTTTGATGGCGTTCATATTGAGTTTCATAATCTCAAAAATATTATTATGAATTTGAGATTTAATGCTATCGTTGGGTTGATTATCTTTAAGAAAATTAAAATTATCTTTTAATTTAAATGTTGCCTTATCTTCTCCTTTTTCGGTTATATTGCCTAATTGCTTATTTAAATTAGATTCAAAAATGATAATTGATTGCGATCTATTTATATCAACATTATCTAAAGCCAAAAGCATATTACGAGAATATTCTAATGTTTCATAATTGGCTTTAAGGATATTCTGTGTGTCTTTTTTAATGGAATATATGTAAAAAGCACTCAATAAAGAAAGTATGATTATTAGCAAAAACAGCAATCCGACACCAAGATTTAATTTAGTTTTTATTCTCATTATGAAAGAATTACAAGGTCAATATTAGAAGAAGAAAGATTATTCAATAGTTTATTAAAAATATTGGAAGACAAAATCACTTTAAATAAATTTAAGTGTGGTTTTCCAATACAAACCGTTGTAATATTTTTTTGTTGAACCACTTCTAAAATAGCAACTGTAATTTTAGGATTTTGAACTTTGATAATTTCTGCTCCTAACTCAGTTGCTAACTTAAAGTTATTAATCAAGTGCCTTTGTTTATCTAATGCAATTTTATCACTACTTTCTTTTGGAGTTTCAACATAAAGTAGAAACCATTTGCTATTGTAATAACTTGCCAAACGTGCTGTTTTACGAATAACAATTTTTGCGGTTTTATCGTTACTACTAATACAAGCTAATAATTTTTCATGTCGCAAGGCAGTATTTTTAGGGACTTCATTTTCAACTTTTCTTACTACTTGGCTTGCGACTTCTTTTAACGCAAGTTCACGTAATTGTAGTATTTGCTCTGATTTGAAAAAATTATTTAGTGCTGATTGGATTTTGTCTTCTGTATAAATTTTTCCTTCTTTCAATCGAGTAATCAATTCATCAGAAGTAAGGTCAATATTAACTACTTCGTCAGCTAATCGTAAAACATTGTCAGGAACTCGTTCTTGAACATCAATATTGGTGATTTTTTTTACATTTTCATTCAAACTTTCAATATGTTGAATATTTACAGCTGAAATAACATTGATTCCAGCTTCTAAAATCTCTAAAACATCTTGCCAACGTTTTTCATTTTTGCTCCCTTCAATGTTTGTATGCGCCAATTCATCAACAATCACAATTTCTGGACGAAGATTAATGATTGCTTGAACATCCATTTCTTCTAATTCTTTTCCTTTATAGAAAATGGTTCTACGAGGAATAACAGGAAGACCATCAAGCAGCTCGTGTGTTTCTTTTCGATTATGAGTTTCTATATAGCCAATTTTAACATCAATACCTTTTTTCAAAAGTGTATGTGCTTCTTGCAACATGCGAAATGTTTTTCCAACACCTGCACTCATTCCGATATACACTTTGAATTTTCCTTTTCTTGATTTTTGAATTAGGTCAAGAAAATGCTTTACGTTTTTTTCTTTTTCAACATCCATAAGTAACGAAAATAACCTACAAGGTCAAAAAACCTTGTAGGATTTAATATTATTTTAAAAATTTCTAACTAGAAAGAAATAGCCATAGAAGTAGTAATAAAGAAATTACTATCAGTAGGATTGTTGTCTTTTAAGAAAATTTCATCTTTACTATTTAACAAACGAGCTTCTATTCTAAACATAACATTATCAGTTACTATATAATCGAAATTGGCAGAATATCCAAATGTTTTAAAACCATTAGGTGTTCCTGTTGCAATAATTACTCCTTTTTCATCTTGATAATATTCTCCTCTTGCAGCCAATTGTATTTTAGCAGTAGGTTTGTATTGTGCAATAATTACAGGAGAGAACCAAGTGTTAGAACCACTTTCATTACCACCTATTTCTTGAGAACCAATATCAAAACCTGCTACTAAATTGGTTTTATTAGTAACTTTAAATTGTCCGTAAAAATTATTAAAATAACGCCATTTTCTATTATTATCAGGTTGTTCGTTTCCTATATAAGTACTCCAATTTAAAATAACTTTTCCTGAAGGTTTAAAAGTCACTTGTGTTCCAAAAGCGGGTGTTTGATTTCCTTCTATTTTTTGGATTCGTTGCCAACCATTAAGGTACATTGCTGCTAAATACCATTTTTCAGATTTAGAAGTATAACCCAATTTTACACCCGCTTCATAGTATGGTGAATTTTCAGCTAAAATACTTCGGGTTAAGTTCATACAATCTTTACCAATAGCACTTTCAAAACCAATATGAGAAGGCATAATTCCTGCATCAACCCATAGATTAGCAGTTTTAGAAACTTTTACACCAATATTGGCTTCATAAATATTTTTCATTAAATCTTGTTCGGCTGATAAATTATATTGAGCATAAGTTCCTGTCATTAATGCAAAATTGCCTCTAATGTTTTCTTTGGTATAATTAGCTTTTATTAATCCTAAATTTAAAGTTGATTCATTATGTCTATTGTAACTATAAATAAAACCTGGTCTTGTATGATTATCTGGATTTCCAAAATCATAGCTGTAATAAGTATCAATATAACCTGAAAAGGTAAATGGACTAGGTGTTTTTTCTTGTGCGTTACTAATTGTAAATCCGAAAGCTATAAAAGCTATACTAATTATTTTTTTCATTTATTCTATTATTTCAATTTATCTAATGCTATGTTCAATTCTAAAACATTTACTGTTTCGGTTCCCATAACTGTTGGTTTGTTACTCATTTTTTCTACTAAAGCATTTACTTTTTCTTCTGTCAATTTTCTCGCTATAGCTACTCTTTTTACTTGAATTAAAGCTCCTTGTGGTGATATATTTGGATCTAATCCGCTACCTGACGCTGTTACCATATCAGAAGGAATATCTGCTTTTTTCAAATAGGGATGAGCAATTAAAAATGTGTCTATTCTTTTTTGAACTTGGTCCAAATAATCTGCATTACTTGGTCCTTTGTTGCTCCCTGCACTTCCTGCTGCGTTATAATCTACAGCAGATGGTCTCCCCCAAAAATAGTTTGTTTTATCAAATTTTTGACCTATTTTTTGATAACCAACTACTTTTCCATTTACCGAAATGGTTTCACCTTTTCCGCTGTTAGGTGCAAATTGTGCAATTCCCAACATAACTGCTGGATATATAGCTCCAAACAAAATTACTATTAATATTGTAAAGGTTATTAATGATATTATTTTTTTCATTTTCATAAATTTTTAAAAGAACATTGCTACTACTAAATCAATCATTTTAATCCCAATAAACGGTATAATGATTCCTCCTAAACCATAGATTAAAAGGTTTCTTTTTAATATTGCACTTGCTCCAATTGGTTTGTAATCCACACCTCTTAATGCCAATGGAATTAATATTGGAATAATGATTGCGTTGAAAATAACGGCTGATAAAATGGCACTTTCAGGACTATGCAAATGCATAATATTTAATCCTTGTAATGCTGGAATTGAAGCTATAAAAAGAGCCGGAACAATAGCAAAATATTTGGCAACATCATTTGCAATTGAGAAAGTTGTAAGCGTTCCTCTAGTCATTAAAAGTTGTTTCCCTATTTCTACTATTTCAATCAACTTGGTAGGATCATTATCTAAATCGACCATATTTCCTGCTTCTTTGGCAGCTTGCGTTCCACTGTTCATAGCTACACCAACATCTGCTTGAGCAAGAGCAGGAGCATCATTGGTACCGTCACCCATCATGGCAACTAATTTTCCGCTTTGTTGTTCGGCTTTAATGTAATTCATTTTGTCTTCTGGTTTTGCTTCTGCAATAAAATCATCTACACCTGCTTTTTCTGCAATGAATTTGGCTGTTAGTGGATTATCACCTGTAACCATAACGGTTTTTACTCCCATTTTTCGCAAACGATCAAAACGTTCTTTCATTCCGGTTTTGATAATGTCTTGCAATTCAATAACACCTTGTACTTGACTGTTTTTGATTACTACTAATGGAGTTCCACCATTAGAAGAAATTTCAATGACTTGTTTAGCCGTATCTTCTGGAAATTTGTATCCTGCTTGTTCCGAAATATTTTTGGCAGCATCTTGAGCACCTTTTCTAATATTAGTTCCATCTTTTAAAACTACACCCGAAGTTCTCGTTTCTGCAGTGAATTTTATCAAAGTTGCTCCTTCAATAGAAAGTTTTTGAGCCACTTCATTACCTGCTAATTCCACGATACTTTTTCCTTCTGGAGTATCATCTGCTAAAGAACTTAATACGGCTGATTGAATAAACTCAACTTTAGAAATGCCACTTGTTGGATAAAAATTAGTAGCTTTTCTATTTCCTATTGTAATTGTACCTGTTTTATCTAAAAGCAAAACATCAATATCTCCTGCTGTTTCAACCGCTTTACCAGATTTAGTAATTACGTTGGCACGCAAAGCTCTGTCCATTCCTGCTATACCAATTGCTGATAACAATCCCCCTATTGTGGTCGGTATTAAACACACAAAAAGTGATATAAATGCCGCAATGGTAATTGGTGCTTTTGCATAATCTGCAAAAGGTTTTAGTGTTACACAAACGATTACAAAGATTAAGGTAAAAGCTGCTAATAAAATAGTTAACGCTATTTCATTAGGTGTTTTTTGACGACTTGCACCTTCTACTAAAGCAATCATTTTATCAAGAAAACTTTCTCCTGGTTCAGTAGTTACTAAAACGGTAATTTTATCACTTAACACTTTTGTTCCTCCTGTTACAGAACTTTTATCACCACCAGCTTCACGAATGACTGGTGCACTTTCGCCAGTGATAGCACTTTCATCAATTGTAGCTAAACCTTCAATGATTTCACCATCTGTTGGAATAACATCACCTGCTTCACAAAAGAACATATCCCCTTTTTTAAGCTGTGAAGAAGAAATCATAACTATTTCATGTGAATGTATTTTACCTATTTCCGAAACCTTTTTAGCGGGTGTTTCTTCTCTAGTTTTTCTTAAACTATCTGCTTGTGCTTTTCCGCGGGCTTCTGCTATGGCTTCTGCAAAATTGGCAAACAAAAGTGTAAGGAATAATATTAAGAAAACCACGAAATTATATATGAAACTACCTTGATTTTGTGCGCCCATTAAGATGGCAATACACACAATAAACATAATGGCAGTTCCAATTTCCACAGTAAACATTACTGGGTTTTTGAACATTACTTTAGGATTAAGCTTTACAAAAGATTGCACTAAGGCTTCTTTCACTTGCTTTCTTTCAAATAATGAATTGGATTTATTTTTAGTCATTTTATTTAATTATTTTAATGTAAAATATTCTGCTAATGGTCCTAAAGCCAATGCGGGAAAGAATGAAAGTGCTGCAATAATTGTGATTACTGCAAAAACCATAATACCAAAAATTGTAGTATCGGTTTTTAGTGTTCCTGCACTTTCTGGTATGTGTTTTTTACTGGCTAATAAACCTGCAATGGCAAGTGGTCCAATAATTGGTAAAAATCGACCTAATAGTAACACTATTCCTGTAGTGATATTCCAAAATGGATTGTTATCGCCTAAACCTTCAAATCCTGAACCATTATTAGCAGAACTTGAAGTAAACTCATATAGCATTTCAGAAAAACCATGATTACCTGGATTGTTTAGCCAACCTGTTGCATTTCCGTTAAACCAATAACCCATAGCGGTATCATTCGCTGCAAAATATGACGCTAAAGCAGTACCTGCTAAAATTAATAACGGATGAAGAATTGCAATAAATGCAGCTATTTTCACTTCCCGTGCTTCGATTTTCTTGCCTAAAAATTCAGGTGTTCGACCAACCATTAATCCTGAAATGAAAACTGCAAGAATTATGAAAATATAGAAATTCAACCATCCAACACCACAACCACCATAAAAAGCATTGACCATCATTGATAATAACTGCATTGAGCCTGACATTGCCATAGAACTGTCGTGCATACTATTAACTGAACCTGTTGAAATTACCGTTGTAGCAATACTCCAAAAACCTGAAATAGCTGGACCAAAACGAACTTCCTTACCTTCCATTGCCCCAGTAGTTTGAGTAATCCCCATTTTGGTGATAGCAGGGTTTCCGTTTAATTCAGAACTAATTGTTGGAATGACCAAGAGCAAAAATCCAATAGTCATTACGCCGAAAACCACATAAGAAAATTTACGTTTTTTTAAATAAAATCCTAAAGCAAAAATCATTGCAAATGGAAGAATTAATTGCGCCCAAAGCTCAATAGAATCAGTAAAATAAGTTGGATTTTCTAACGGATGTGCTGAATTAGCTCCGAAGAAACCACCACCATTAGTACCAATATGTTTGATCCCGATGAATGCAGCCGCAGGACCACGAGAAACATCAACCGTATCGCCTTGCAAAGTTGTGATTTGATCTTTGCCTTCAAAAGTCATTGGAGTACCGCTGAAAATTAATATTACGGCAACAATTGCTGATAAAGGCAATAAAATACGTGTACAACTTTTAATAAAATAATTATAGAAATTACCTAAGTGTTCGGTTGTTCTTTCTTTCATAGCATTAAAAACCATTGCTGCAGCTGCCATTCCAACTCCTGCTGAAACGAATTGTAAAAACATCAACATTAATTGCCCTAAATAAGACAAACCTGTTTCACCGGAATAATGTTGCAAATTACAATTGACAACAAACGAAATAGCAGTATTAAAAGCTAAATCAGCAGTCATTGAAGGATTTCCATCAGGGTTTAATGGTAAATTTCCTTGAAAGATTAAGACAAAAAAGCAAAGAATAAACCAAACCATGTTGACACTTAAAAGTGCTTTTAGGTGTTGTTTCCAATTCATTTCTTCTTTGTCATTGATACCGCTTATTTTGAAAATAAAGCGTTCAATTGGGTTAAAAATTGGGTCTAATAATGTTTTGTCTCCTAAATACACTTTAGCAATATATTTTCCAATTGGAATTGCTAAAACAATGGTTAATAGAAAAACAGTTAAGACCCCAAGAATTTCAGTGTTCATAATTAAATTATTTGTTATTTAATAAAATTTTGGCTTTTATATAAACAAAGTAAACCATTGCAAATGCTAGTAACCATGCACAAACAATGAGGAGAATTTCTTTAAATTTTGCCTTGTTCATTTTAGAATTTTTCGGGTTTAATTAACACATAAACCAAATAGCCAAATACAGCTAAAGCGACAATAAATAGTGCTATCATAATTTAGATTTTTTCAAAAAATTCGACTGATTTAAAACAAATGGCAAAAAGGAAAATTCCTAATGCGAGTAAAAGAATTGTACTTATCATATAGTTAATTTATTAGTTTAAAATTATACTGAAGTTGCATTAATTTGCTTGATGTATTCAGCTCTCAATGTTTTTGGAAAAAGATTGGAAATACTACAACGTCTTAATTCCATAAATGAAGAAACGGAATAGACATAAACATTTGAGATTACATTTTTAGTTTCATTACTTCCAGTTTCCAAAAGATTATCAGCAATAGCTAATAATTTTTTTGCTCTTGAAATGTTTCCTGAAATAATAGCTTTGTTAGTAATTTCAGCAAAACGTTCAGCTTGTTTGTAAATAGTGTTTATCTTATTTTTCATATCAATGAATTTATATGTTCTTCATCGCTAATGCCAAAATGTGTTCCACAAACAAAAAAAATATTTAACAACATATAATACAATAAGTTAACCATTTCAAATAAAAATATTGCAATAAAAAAGCCTATCAAAATGATAGGCTATTATTAAAATGATAGGATTGCTTATTCAATATTATACTCGTCTAATTTCCTGTATAAAGTAGCAATTCCAATTTCTAGTAGTCTGGCAGTTTCAGCTTTGTTACCTTTAGTATAATTTAATACTTTTTGAATGTGTAATTTTTCAACACAATTCATTGAAAATGCTGACATTAATTTATTTTGGGTTTCGCTTTGATGTTGGATCTCATAAGGCAAAACTTCGAGGGTTAAAATATCTTTGTTAGCTAAAATTACAGCTCTTTCTATAACATTTTTCAATTCTCTAACATTTCCAGGCCAATGATAGGCTTCTAATTTGTGAAGGAAATCTACTTCAATATTCAATGCTTTTTTATTGATTGAATTAGAAAATTGCTCGACAAAAAAATGCACCAATGGTTCAATATCCTTAACTCGTTCACGTAAAGGCGGAATATTAATTTCAAAAATATTTAGTCTAAAATACAAATCCGAGCGAAAACGATGTTCATCACTTTCAACTTTGAAATCCCTATTTGTTGCCGCAATTAATCTGAAATTTGATTTTTTTGGAGTTGTATCTCCAACAGGAATGAACTCATTAGTCTCCAAAACTCGAAGTAATTTTGCTTGTAATTCCAAAGCCATTTCTCCAATTTCATCCAAAAAAAGCGATCCTCCATTTGCTTCTTCAATAAAACCTTTCTTGTCTTTGATAGCTCCTGTAAATGCACCTTGTTTGTGTCCGAATAATTCGCTTTCTAAAATTTCTTTACTGAAAGTACTACAATTTAGTGCTACAAACGATTTACTTGCGTGTAAACTATTCTCGTGAATGGCTTGTGCAAAAACTTCCTTTCCAGTTCCTGTTTCACCTGTTAATAATACCGTTGAATTGGTTTTCGCTACTTTCTTAGCCAAATCAATTACTTGTTCTATTGCTTTTGATTTTCCAATTATGGTATCAAAAGAATATTTGTCGGAAATTCTTTTTTCGAGTTGTTTGACTTTCTTTTGCAATTGTACTTTTTCGAAAGCTTTATAAAGTAATGGAATGATTTTATCGTTATCATCGCCTTTTACAATATAATCAAAAGCACCATTTTTCATCGCTTGAACACCATCAGAAATATTACCATAGGCAGTTAAAAGAATAACTTCAGTAAGCGGAAAACTAGCTTTGATTTTTTGAAGAAAATCTACTCCATTTCCGTCAGGAAGTTTAACATCACAAAGTAAAACATCAATATCATATTGCTCCAATTTCTTGAAACCTGATTTTAAATCGGGTGCTTCAATGACATCGAATCCTTCTGATTTAACAATTCGTCCAAGAAGTCCACGAAGTTTTTCTTCGTCATCGATTATAAGAATGTATTTCAAATTGTATTTGCATTTAATAATTCAAAATTAAACTTTTTTTCTATGTAAAGGAATATTTAAAGTTGGTGAATATACCATAGGGTATTCTTCAATTTTAACATCACTCTTATCTAAACCAAAGGCTTTCTCATCGGATAAGGATAATTTTTTCAACCAAAAATAAGTTGTTAACATCCATCCTTCTTTAAAGGCAAATTCATTTTCTACCGAGATAAACTTCTCAATAATAATAAATTTAAAATCAGGTTCAGCATTATATTTAGTTGATCCATCTGGGCGAATATGCAAATTCAATTGTTTTTGATTAACTAAATCTTGAACTATTTTTTTGAAATACAACTCTACTTTAGGCTGTACTCTAAAACCAATATTAAGCACCACTTTTATAACTTTATCATCTAATAATTCTTCAACTTCATAATTCAAAGCAAACGGATCGTTGGTTCTGTTGATATGCAAAAACCAATAAACATCAGCTCTTTTGGGTTTTTTGGCAAAAATTGATTTAATAATTTTTTCTTCTATTTCATAAGTCTTGTCAGCTTTAGACAAATAAATTAAATGCGTTGCATATTTTGGAATACTGTCATCTTCGCTCAACTCATTCAACAATGCAGTTTGTTCTTTTAAATTTTCAAATCTTAAAAATTTATTATTAATTTTTCTAGAATAATACCAAACATACATGACCATAAAAATGAATAATTCAAAGAATAAAAACATCCATCGTTCTTTGATTTTAGAAACATTTGCTATAAAAAATGAAATTTCAATTATTGCAAATAAAGCTAAGATAAGTGTAACCCAAGATTTTTTAATTTTTTTGATATAAACTAAATAATAGGTTAATAAAACTGTTGTCATCATCATGGCAATTGTGATTGAAAACCCATATGCTGCTTCCATGTTGGTTGAGTTTTTGAAATATAAAATCATTAATACACATCCAAACCAAAGAATATTATTGATTGACGGAATATAGATTTGCCCTTTCAAATTGGTTGGGTTTTTTAGCTTAACTCTTGGCCAAAAATTTAACGAAATAGCTTCGTTTATTAATGTAAATGAACCACTTATCAATGCTTGTGATGCAATAATTGTAGCAAACGTTGAAATAATTATTCCTGGTAATAAAAACCAATGTGGCATAATAGCGTAAAACGGATTTCTTCCATCTAAAAATTCTTTACCTTGACTCATTAACCAAGCCGATTGACCCAAATAATTTACAACCAAACTTATTTTAACAAATATCCAGGTGATTCGAATATTCTCCTTCCCGCAATGCCCTAAATCGGAATATAAGGCCTCTGCTCCAGTAGTACACAAAAAAACTGCGCCTAACAACCAAAACCCTTTAGGGTATTGTGTTAATAATTCATAACCATATAACGGATTTAACGCTTTTATAATACCCGGATGATGAATAATTTGTGAAACGCCAAGTACAAATAACATACAAAACCAAATTAACATTGCTGGTCCAAAAATGGAACCTACTTTATGTGTTCCAAAACGTTGAAAAATGAACAATAACGAAATTATAACAACCACAATTGGAATAGTCGGCAAATTTGGAACAATTGATTCAAGTCCTTCAACAGCTGAAGCTACCGAAATAGGTGGAGTAATAATTCCATCTGCTAAAAGTGTTGTTGCTCCAAGAATTGTTGGAATAACTAACTTTCCTTTTCCAAATCGTTTTACCAATGCATAAAGCGAAAAAACACCACCTTCACCATGATTATCCGCAGAAAGTGTAAGTATAATATACTTCAATGTGGTTTGAAATGTTAACGTCCAAAAAACACAGGAAACACCACCATAAACAAGTAATTCATTTATAGGTTTGTCGCCAATAATGGCTTTCATTACATAAAGTGGACTAGTTCCTATATCGCCATAAATAATTCCTAGTGCAATCAAAAGTGTTACAGCAGTAATTTTATGTTTTGTAGTGGTATTCATAGTAGTTGTATTTATTATTTTTTTACATGAGTTTTCCTGTGCAGTTAGCCAACAAGGCTACCACAATAGTGTTAACATTAAAAATTCGAATAGTGTTATCCAGAATTAAAACGATATCCTACCCCAGATTCCGTAAGTATATATTTGGGTCTATTAGGGTCATCTTCTATTTTTTTTCGCAATTGAGCTACAAAAACTCGTAAATATTGGGTTTGCTCAGCATAAGAATTACCCCAAATCTCTTTGAGTAAGTAGTGATGTGTCAGTACTCTGCCATCATTTTTCAATAATAGTGTAAATAAATTGTATTCGGTAGCAGTTAGTTTAAGAATCTCATCTTTAACTTTAATTATACGAGACACAAAATCAACAGAAATCAAGCCAAAATTAACAACTGATTCTTGGCTTTGATTAAAGCTACCTCGCAAAGCAGTTCGAATACGAGCCAATAATTCTTGTGTTCTAAAAGGTTTTGTCAAATAATCATTTGCGCCATTATCCAAAGCTTTTACAATTTCATCTTCGGTACTTTTTACTGATAAAATAATTATGGGATTTTGATACCACGTTCTTAATTGTTTGAGTACCACTTGTCCGTCTTCGTCAGGCAATCCTAAATCCAATAAAATCAAGTCAGGTTGATGGCTAGCAGCCATAGTAATACCCTCTTTAGCATTGACAGCAAACACCAATTTATAGCCATTAGCCTCAAGTGAAATTTCCAAGAGCTTTCTAATTTGACTTTCGTCATCAATAACTAATAATGTAAAATTAGAATTCATTTTCAACAGTTTTAGTAGACAAACAATCTACTTCAAAAATCATTTCAAATACAGCTCCACCGGTTTCAGCATTATGCAATGTGATAATTCCATGTTGAGCTTCTACAAAACCTTTAACAATAGACAAACCCAATCCGGTTCCTCCTGTCTTAGAATTTTGTAAACGGTAAAACTTATCAAAGGCTTTTTCTATTTCTGATTCTGGAAATCCATAACCATCATCAGATATTGTTACTATGCATTTTTTAATCAAATCTATATGAGAGTCATAATCGGCATCCACTTCATAATTAACCTCTACCTTTATTTGGGCTCCCTTAGGAGTATACTGTGCTGCATTATAAATTAAATTATACAATATTTGCTCCATCAAACCATAATCCAATTTAAATAGTGGCAAGGAATCATCAGCAACAATTACTAATTTGTGATTACTCAATTCATCTGTCAAACGATTTCCAACCGTATAAGCCAACTCCTTTACATCACACCAATCCAATTTAGGTTGAATATAGCCTGACTCTAAACGTGACATATTCAATAAATTTTCTACTTGATAATTTAATTTCATGGAAGCTTTCTCAATTTCATTAAAAAGATGCACTTTGCTATCTGTAGATAAATTTACATTTTTCTGCTGTAATGTGTCTATTGATCCTATAATAGCCGCAATAGGGGTGCGCAATTCATGAGATAAAGAATCTAATAAAGTATTGTAAAGTTTCATAGTGTTAGCACGTGCTTCTTTCATATGTATTGCTTTTTGCATACGCTTAATCTTGTATGTCAATACTGCATTTATTAATGCAATAATAAAAAACAATAAAAGCAACAAAGCATCTTCTGCATTGTCAATATGAAGTGTATAATAGGGCTTGATAAATAAAAAATCTAGGGCTAATGCACTCAGTAATGCGGCTAACAATACAGGTTTAATCTCCAGAAAAATAGCCAAAATTGAAACCAAAAACAACAATAAATATCCGATAATTTTATAATCAATAACCTCTCTTGCACCTAAACACAAAAGCATAATGGTTGCAACGGAAAGGAAGCTTATGAGATATTGATTTCTTCGGTTTTTAAAAACTAACATAGGAATGCGCCTTTTAATGAGACAAAGTTACGGCATTCATTATAAGTAGAATATAAGGTAAACTTGTAAAAGTATAAAGATTTTATAAAGATTACTTTAGCACAGTATCGAAAAGAAAGATTAGTATTTCATCCACTTAATCAATTCTTTCCAAGTTGGCTTCTTTCCATACATCAATATACCCACACGATAAATCTTAGCGGCAAACCAAACGACTCCTATAAAAGTCACAAACAACAAAAACATCGAAAGTATTATTTGCCAAAGAGGTACTCCAAATGGAATACGCATCATCATGACTATGGGAGAAGTCAGTGGAATCATAGAAAAAACAGTAGCTATTGTACCATGAGGATCATTCATTACTGTAAAGAAACCTATATATACACCTAAAATTAAAGGCATAATAATAGGTAATAGGAATTGTTGTGAATCGGTTTCATTATCTACTGCTGCTCCTATTGAAGCATAAAACGAACTGTATAAAAAGTACCCTCCAATAAAATACACAATAAATGAAATCAATATTGTTGCTATTGGCAAATTCCATAATTCCTTAATATACAATTGTATTGTACCAGCCATTTCTTGTTGAGCCGATAAAATCACTTTTTCATGGACACCTGAAGTAGCACCAATATGAACCCCAAAAATACTAGACAATACAAACATGGCAGTCATACCTAATACTGCCCATATTAGAAATTGCAATATACCTGCTAAAGAAGTTCCTATTATCTTTCCCATCATTAGCTGGAAAGGTTTTACAGAAGATATAATAACCTCTATAATACGTGATGTCTTTTCTTCTATTACACTTCGCATAACCATGTTACCATATAATATTATAAACATCATAATCAAATACCCAAAAGCACCTCCAATTATAATTTTGATTTCATTAAGCCCTTTAAGAGATTCTTCTCCAGATGCTTTAGCAAGTCTAATAGCAACATTTGCTTTGGCGTGATTGATTTTTATGGTATCTAAACCCGCGTTTTGAAAGTTTTCTGCAGTGATTTTTTTTGCTATTACATCTTGTAAGTCATTTATAAAACTTACACTTGGACTATCATTAGAAATATATTGAATATTCTTTTGCAATGAAAAACGATCAGATTTATTGGGTATTACCAACAAACCTTCATAACTTTCTTTAACTATACTATCTTTAAGAACTTTTAAATCAACTTGAGACAAATCAATATATTTAAATTCTTTGTCACTTTTGAATTCAGCAGCAAACCGACCTGTAGCGTCATGAATCGCTATTGTTTTCATATCGGCTTTCATTGAGCTCAAATACCCTACAAAAACACCAATCCCAACAAACAAAAGCGGACTTAAGAACGTCATGACAATAAATGATTTATTGCGCACTTTAGCAATAAATTCTCTCTTTATGATTAAAAGCAGTTTGCTCATTATTTTTGGCTTACAGTTTGGATAAAAATATCATTCACACTTGGAATTTTCTCCATAAAATGGGTGACTTGTCCTCTTTGCACTAATTCCGACAATAACTCATTCGGAGTTGCAGTACCCAAATTAATTTCTAATTTCAATTCTTCATTTAAGGATTTAAAATCAGTAGGTACTAATTTAAAATGTTGGGATAAATCATGTACTAATGCAGTTGGATTATCAGCTAGTATCCCAACCTCATAATTATTGGTACGATATTGTTTTTTGACATCAGTTAATTTACCTTCTATCAATTTATTAGATTTGTGAAATAGAGCAATATGATCACACATTTCCTCTACACTCTCCATACGGTGGGTAGAAAAAATAACTGATGTTCCCTGTTTATTTAATGCAATGATTTCATCTTTAATCAAATTGGCATTTACTGGATCAAATCCTGAAAAAGGTTCATCCAAAATCAATAACTTAGGTTTGTGCAAAACAGTAACTACAAATTGGATTTTTTGTGCCATTCCCTTGGAAAGTTCTTGTATTTTTTTATTCCACCAACCTTGAATTTCCAAACGATCAAACCAATATTCCAATTCCTTTTTGGCTTCTTGCTTAGTCAACCCTTTTAATTGAGCCAAATACAAGCATTGCTCTCCAACTTTCATAGTCTTATATAACCCTCTCTCTTCAGGCATATAACCAATGGAATGAACATGGCTAGGCTTTAATTTCTCGCCATCTAGGATAATCTCACCACTGTCTGGCATGGTAATCTGATTGATTATACGAATAAGTGATGTTTTACCTGCACCATTCGGACCAAGAAGTCCAAAAATACTCCCTTTAGGAACGTGTAAAGAAACTTCGTTAAGCGCAGTATAATTTCCATATTGTTTAACGACTTTATTTACTTCAAGGATATTGCTCATGCCAAAAAATTAATTTATGTAAAAGTAACTATTTGTACTAAATACAATGTTAAAGAAAATAAAAAAAACCCACCCTTATTTTTACTTAAGGATGGGAAAAATTGCTATGAAAAAGAAATTACTTGTTAACAAGTAATACCCAAATATAATAAAATATTTTCAAACTATGAAAACATATCTTTTACTTTTTCAAAAAAGGATTTGTCACTTTTCTCAGGCTTTGGTACAAAGTTTTCATCGGTAATTGAATTCTCAAAAAATTGACGTTGCTCTTTGTTTAATGTCTTTGGAGTCCATACATTAACATGTACTAACAAATCACCATTCCCATAATTATTTAAACTTGGAATTCCTTTACCTTTCAAACGTAATATCTTTCCAGATTGTATACCTTCTTCTAATTTAATACGCACTTTACCATTAACCGCATCAATCTCTTTAGAGACACCTAATGCTGCTTCAGGGAAACTAATGTATAAATCAAAATGCAAATTCTCTCCTTCTCGTTTCAAAAACTCATGCTCTTGTTCTTCAATAGCAACAATTAAATCTCCTGCAATTCCATTACCTGGGGCATCATTCCCTTTACCTGAAACTTTCAGTTGCATTCCATCAACCACTCCTGCAGGAATTTTAATAGAAACGGTTTCATCTTCCATCACCATTCCATGTGCATCTGCATTACTAGGTTTACTTTCAATTGTTTGCCCAGCTCCACCACATACATGACAGGTAGTTGCCGATTGCATTCTTCCCAATATCGTATTAGTTACTCTTAGAACTTGCCCTTGGCCATTACAGGTTGAACAGGTTTTGTATTTTACTCCAGGAGCTTGTATTTTACGCTTTACTTTAACTTTTTTCTCAACACCATTGGCTACTTCTTCTAAAGTCAATTTAACTTTAATACGCAAATTACTTCCTTTTACTCGTCGTTGACCTCCTGAATTACCTCCAAAGCCACCACCGAAGCCACCGCCACCAAAAGCACCACCAAAAATATCTCCAAATTGACTGAAGATATCATCCATATTCATATGATGTCCACCACCAAAACCACCTGCTCCATCAAAAGCTGCATGACCATATTGGTCATATTTTGCTTTCTTATCTGCATCACTCAATACTTCGTAAGCTTCCGCGGCAGTTTTGAAATTTTCCTCTGCTTCTTTGTTTCCAGGATTTTTGTCTGGATGAAACTCAATTGCTTTCTTACGATAAGCTTTCTTAATTTCTTCTGCTGAGGCTCCTTTAGAGATGCCTAATATTTCGTAAAAATCTTTTTTCATAAGTAGAATTCAAATTTTAATCCAACACTTTACATTGCGTTGTTAGTATTTGAGGTGTCGAAATTAATTTCCAATCACCACTTTTGGGAACCGTATAATTTTGTCTCCCAATTTATATCCTTTTTCTATAACATCCACTATTTTCCCTTTCAAGTCATCGCTTGGTGCTGGAATTTGTGTGATTGCTTCTGCAAAATCAGCATTAAAAACATCTCCTGCAACCATCTCCACTTGTTCTAACCCTTTAGAAACTAATGTTGATTTTAATTTTTCATGAATCAATTCCACTCCTTTAAGCAAAACTTCATCTTCTGATTTAGCAATTTGAATCATGGCTCTGTCAAAATCGTCTAATACAGGCAATAATGCTTGTAACACTTCTTGATTGGCAGTTCTAAATAATTCTATACGCTCTTTAGCTGTACGTTTTTTATAATTTTCAAATTCAGCAAAAAGACGTAAAAATTTATCTTTTTCTTTGGCTATTTCTTCTTGCAATTGTGCTTCAACACTCAATTCCTCTGCAGCTTCAACTCCGTTTACTGCGGCTTCAACTTCATTTTCTATAGGCTCTTTATCCGTGTTTTCAGTATTCATTTGTGTTTTATTTTTAAAAATATTCTTGATTTTCATATTTAGGTGTTCCGGACTTTCGGATTGCAAAAGTACTGCCAAATCTTTAAAAATGTCAAATTGTCATTATTTTTATAACAACTTTTCAATTCAATAAAAGCTACTGTACTTGATTATTTAAATTTTAATACTTTTTTAAGACTATTACGATTTCGATTTAGCTAGATTTGTAATGAGGATTTGCTAAAAATCCCAATTGGTTAGCTTACAGCTGTACTATTATTAATTCAACAATCTTTATAGTAAAAAAAAGTGCTGTTCTTTTAGGACAGCACTTTTTTTAAGCATATAAGTTAGCAATTGCAGCTTCAACCTCGGAAAATTGAAAACAATAACCTGCTTCTATTATTTTATGAGCACTTAGATTTTTGCTTGAAAAAAGCAAATAACTCATTTCTCCCAAAATCAATTGCATTAAGAATTGGGGAACAGCCGGTAAAAACAAGGGCTTATGAACAACTCGAGCCATCACTTTAGTAAAATCTCTATTATTGACTGGATTTGGAGCAACCGCATTAAAAACTCCTCCTAGATGATGATCCAAAACAAAAAGATATATGGCAATTAAATCCTGTATGTGAATCCAAGAGATCATTTGTTTGCCCGACCCCATTACTGCACCTACCCCCCATTGTACAGGTTTTATCATTTGGGGCAATGCACCTCCAGTATTAGACAAAACTAAACCTGTACGAATCAAACTAACTGGAATACCTAAAGACTCAAATCTATTGGAACTAGCTTCCCATTTTTGAACCACTTGGGACAAAAAACTATCTTCTAATTCCTTGGTAGTTTCATCATACACCATTGTATTCCCCTCAGGGTAACTTGCAGTTCCTGATGCTGATATAAAATGCTTCACTTGATGTGTTGATTTCTTAACTACATTATATAAAAGATCTGCAGTTACAATTCTGCTTTCAATTAACTCTTGTTTGTAGGATGACGTCCACCTTTTTGATATGGAAGCTCCAGCTAAATGAATGATAGCATCGACTCCATACATACAATTTTCGTCAATTATTCCTTGTTGAGGACTCCAATAAAACCCTTGATAGGATTCTTGATTTACAATCTTATCTTTATAAGTTGTTAAATAATGCACAGTATGTCCTTGTGACAGTGCAGCTCGAACTAACTCCTGTCCAATCAAACCTGTTGCTCCAGTAATTAGTAGTTTCATGACAATCTATTTTTAACCAAATGTACCACCAAATACATATAGACTACTTCCCATTAGTAGTAATTTAACGTTAGTTCAACTCTTGACTTTTAAAGTCCATTCAAATTGCAATTCCGAAACTGTTTCTCCACAAGCATTAGTACCTACAGAACGCAACCATACCGTTTGCCCCTCACCTGTTTTTACCGCTTTATCAATCGCGTCCATTACTAAATCGCCATCAACACATTTAAAATAAATCCTGCCTCTTGCTTTCTTAGAAAAATGCCCATTTTGATTGGCAACCAACATAGATATATTCTTTCCTGTTTTGCGAATGTGAATCAAGACTAAGGCCCCTGTAGTTAATTCGGCTGCCATTGCTTGTACTGCAAAGTATAAGGATTGAAATGGGTTTTGATTTATCCAACGGTGTTTTACAGTTGATACACATTGTTGCTCAGATACTGAATGAACTCGGACACCACACCAAAAAGCGGCTGGCAACTTAAAGAACAGAAAAAGATTCATTCGGAAAGGGGTATACTCCATATCTAGTGGTTTTGCCCTAAATATAGTAAAAATTCAAACACATCAGTTGCATACGTTAAATGTTAAATTTATGTTAACATTTAGTACTTTGTATTGCATAATACCTTCTTATGGTAGTATCTTTGTATAAGAAATTAATAGGGTATAGATAGTATCATACGAAATAACGGATTAATCAACATCAATCACAAGGCGTAACTAGAGTCTCAATCATCAATCAAAACACTAGAAATCATGACATCATCCAACAAATCAACAGCCACCTTTATTCATTTGAGTTCATTAACTCAATATGTTATTCCCTTTGGAAATTACATCTTTCCCATACTATTATGGAATGCTAAAAAAAATGAATCGGAATTTATAGACTATAATGGGAAACAAGTATTGAATTTTCAAATAAGCATTTTTATATACACTATTGCTTTATGTTTAATTTCAATTCCATTATGTATCTATGCTTTGCTTAAAAACTTACCGGTACATATTTCGAATCACTACGATTTTACATTCCAAGACCTCCATACAATACAATTTGATGGATTTGCTATAGTAGGTATAATAGCTGCCGCTTTAGTATTGTTTGTGAAAATCATGGAATTTGTACTTATTATTTATGCTGCATTAAGAACATCAAAAGGAGATTACTATACATACCCACTAAGTATCTCTTTTTTTAAATAAAATCATCAATCAAAAAACGAATCGTTAATCAAAAAAACTAAATCATGTATTATGAACATTGAAAACACTAAAGCCCAGATGCGTAAAGGTGTTTTAGAATTTTGTATCCTATCTGTCTTAAAAGAAAAAGATGCCTATACTTCTGAAATCTTAGACACTTTAAAAAACGCTAAATTGTTAGTAGTAGAAGGGACTGTATACCCCCTACTCACGCGACTTAAAAACGACGGTTTACTAAATTACCGTTGGGAAGAATCTACTTCGGGACCGCCACGAAAATACTATGGATTGACTGAATTAGGAAAAACATTTTTAACAGAATTAAACGGAACCTGGACCGAACTATCAGATGCCGTAAACATCATTACAACTAATAATTAAGTATCATGAACAAAACAGTAAATATTAATATAGGAGGTTTGTTTTTTCACATCGATGAAGATGCATTCCAAAAGTTAAGTCGTTATTTTGAAGCTATCAAACGTTCGTTAACGAATGCAAGTGGCACAGACGAAATCATGAAAGATATCGAAATGCGTGTAGCTGAATTGTTAACGGATAGACAAAAAAGCGACAAACATGTCATCAATATTAAAGATGTAGATGAAGTCATTAAAGTAATGGGGCAACCGGAAGATTATCGCATAGACGATGACGGTGAAGAGGGTTCTTCTACTAGCTTTTCAAATTCTAGTCCAAGAAAGAAATTATACAGAGACAAAGATAAAGGTTCTATTGGAGGTGTGTGTACAGGACTTGGCTATTACTTTGGATTTGATGCCACATGGATTAAAATTGCCTTTTTAGCTACTGCTTTTGCAGGGTTTGGTTTTGGTATTATTGTGTATTTGATTTTATGGATAGCAACACCAGAAGCTATTACAACTTCTGAAAAATTAGAAATGACAGGAGAGCCTGTTACTATTTCTAATATTGAGAAAAAAGTTAGAGCGGAGTTTGACCATGTAGCCCACAAAATCAAAAATGTGGATTACGACAAAATGGGCAATCAAGTAAAACACAATGCTGAAAAAGCAGGTAGTCAATTGGGGGATTTTATCATTAAAATACTAGAAGTTTTTGCCAAAATATTGGGTGCTTCCCTTTTGATGTTTTCAGCCTTTGCTTTGATAGGTATCATAATTGCTGCAATAGTATTATTATGTTCTTCCAGTTTGCCAACCAACACTTTGCTGAACCATTTTAGAACTCCCATTGGATTAGAAACACCATTATGGCTTCAAGCTATATTATTTTTCTTTGCCTTCGGTATTCCGCTTTTCTTCTTATTGTTATTAGGCTTAAAATTATTGGTAACCAATCTAAAATCCATTGGAAATATTGCAAAATACAGTTTGCTAGCCGTATGGATAATAGCTGTAGGTGTCCTAATTTCATTAGGTATTAATGAAATGACCCAATTGGCCTTTGAAGGTAAAACTGTAAAAAAAGAAGCTTTTATGCTAAATGCTACAGACACATTACACATCAAGTTTGCAACCTACGATTACATCTCTAAAAACTTTGATGAACGTGAAGATTTTATATTCACTCAAGATTCTGCTAAACATGAAGTTATATATTCTAATAACATCAATTTAAAGTTGAAAGCTACTGATCGTACAGAGCCTTATATTCAAATTGAACGATTAGCAAATGGAAGTTCTTATAATGAAGCTAATAAACGAGCTGAAAAAATAAAATACGAGTATAAAATAGTAGGTAACCAGTTGTTGTTAGATAACTTTTTATTGACTGAAGTATCGAATAAATTCAGAAACCAACATGTAGACGTTTACTTGTATTTACCAAAAGGCACCCTATTTAAAATGGATGGCAATGTGGAGAAATTTGAAGACTCAGATGACGAATACTTCAATAGACATTATAGTTCTGACGAATACATTTACCGAGTAGATACTTATAAAGTAAAATGTTTAAACTGCCCACCAGATGAAAACGAATACGATGATGTGGAACTAAGTACTCCTGCCATTCCAGCAGTGAATGACTCCATCAACGCTCAGGCACCAGAAGCACCGGCAGCACCCACAAAACCCAACCGATTAACACAAGATAAAAACGGAATAATAACTAAAACTAAAACATCATGGTAAAAGTAGTAGTCCTTTGTACTAAACTCATTGCAGCAGCCATTGCAGCCTTGCTTTTTACATCCTGTCATGCCTCAATTAATTGGTCTGATGGTATAGACGGAAATGGAAAAGTAACCACACAAAACCGAACAGTTCCTAACAACTTTACCAAAATAGAAGCTAGTAGAGGTTTGAATGTAACCCTTGAACAATCTTCAACCTATAGTGTAACTGTAGAAGCCGATGATAATTTACAAGAACACATTACGGTTCAAGTAACCAATGGAAAATTATACATTACATCCGACGAAAGTATTGATGAGGCAACTGCCAAAAACGTTCATGTTAAACTGCCAAGTTTAACGGATGTTGAATCTAACAGCGGTGCTTCTATAAAAACCACTACTTTATTTACTGGGACTACTATGTCACTTTCTGCCAGCAGTGGAAGTCACATTTCAGCCAATCTTGAAATTGATTCCATACAGTGCGAATCCTCAAGTGGTAGTTCTGTTGACTTACAAGGAAAAGCGCTTCAACTTACAACCGCTTCTTCAAGTGGAAGTAGTATTGAAGCAAACAAATTATTTGCCAATGATATCACAGCGGATGCTTCAAGTGGAAGTACCACACATCTACATCCTATAGTGAATCTCACCGCAACCGCTTCGAGTGGGAGTGCGATTAATTATAATACCGAACCCAAAAGCATTTCAAAAGAAGAAAGTTCGGGAGGAAGTATTTCAAAAGAATAAATTAATAAAACATCGCAATGAAAATTGGGATGTTTTTTTTTCTATTTTTGACAAAACTAATCGTGCATACATCCATGAAAAAAATAATGTTGTTTAGTTTCCTAATGCTTAGTGTGGCCACCATAGCCCAAAAAAAAGAAAAAGTAAAAGGATCTAAGACGGTAAAACTCGAACAAAAACAAGTTGACAAATTCGAAAGTTTAGAAGTCGAAGACAATCTTGAAGTATTTCTTGTGAAAGGAAACGAATGTGCTCTAGAAGTAGAAGCCGATGATAATCTTATTGAATTTGTAGAATACAAAATCAATGGATCCAACTTGAGAATCTCTACCTCTAAAGATATCAGTAGTTATAAGAAACTAAGTGTACGCGTAACGTATACTGATAAATTCAACATGGTTATTGCTAAGGACGAAACCAATGTGACTGCATTATCGGATGTAGTATTGAACGACATCACCTTTAAGAGTTACGATTATGCCAAGTTATTTTTGAATGCCAAAACCAAAAACTTTACGTTGATGGCCAATGACAAATCAAAAATAGAATTGAATTTAAAATCAGAGAAGACCGCTATTGATGTAAGCAAAAGCGCTTATGTTAAAGCATTAATATCATCAAGCGACATGCGTTTTGACATGTACCAAAAATCATCTGCTGATGTTGAAGGTGATGTAATAGACCTTAAAATCCGATTAGACAATAACACTGAATTTAACGGAAAGAAATTAATAGGGAAAAACGCCTCTATTGAGACTGCTTCCAACGCTAAAGCCTATATCAATGTGAGTAACATCGTCACTTTAGATGCTTCGGGAGATAGTGAAATTGAAGTGTATGGTGATCCGGTTAAATATGAATTGAAACGATTTACCGACACTGCTACTCTAAAGAAAAAGCAACTTATTAAATAAAAAAAATCCCGAAGTACTTCGGGATTTTTTTATACTGTATTTCTACTATTTAGTCTAGTGAAGCCAAATAACGTTCGGCATCTAACGCGGCCATACATCCTGTACCTGCTGCGGTAATTGCTTGACGGTATACATGATCTGCTGCATCACCTGCCACAAAAACTCCAGCTACATTCGTTTTAGACGATCCAGGAGTATTCTTAATATAACCCGTTTCATCTAAGGTAATGTAATCTGCAAAAATGGCTGTATTGGGTTGGTGTCCGATGGCCACAAAAAACCCAGTGGCAGGAATCTCATGTTCGGCCCCTGTGGTATTATTTTTTACTTTAATAGACGTAACCACTTGTCCATCCCCTAATACTTCTACTGTTGACGTATTGGTCAATATTTCAATATTCTCTGTTTTACGCACACGTTCTTCCATGATACGTGAGGCTCTAAACTTATCGGTACGAACTAAAAGCGTTACTTTTTTACATAATTTGGATAAATAATGAGCTTCCTCACAAGCTGAATCACCGGCCCCTACTATCACTACTTCTTGGTTGCGGTAGAAGAATCCGTCACATACTGCACAAGCAGATACGCCACCACCCATTTTTAAATAATGTTGTTCAGAAGGTAATCCCAAATATTTAGCCGAAGCTCCGGTTGAGATGATAACCGTTTGTGCATGGATTTCTTTTGTTTCGTTTACCCATACTTTGTGTACGGCTCCCGAGAAATCAACTTTGGTTACCCATCCATCTCGGATATCGGATCCAAAACGTTGCGCTTGCGCTTGCAATTGCACCATCATTTCGGGTCCTGTTACTCCATCAGGATAGCCTGGGAAATTTTCCACTTCGTTGGTAGTAGTCAATTGACCACCTGGTTGTGT
>JAHEHJ010000050.1 GCA_024644655.1 Flavobacterium sp. | reverse complement strand
TGATTTTGAAGAAGGCATGAAAAATTTCAATGAATACGAATCTGTACATAAAGAAACTAAATCATGAAAAGTTACGAAAAACTAGTACAAGATCTTGCTCCTAAAGAATTTGGGAAGAAAGGTATGATTTGGGTTGGCTTTTTGGTTACGATTATTGTAGCTGCATTATTTGCCTATTACCAACAAATTGATAAAGGGTTGTCTATTACTAATTTAAATGATTACGTTCTTTGGGGAGTTTATATCTCTAATTTTGTTTTCTTCGTTGCCATTAGTTTGGTGGGGTCTTTAGTTACGGCAATATTACGATTGTCTGGAGCTAAGTGGAGTACACCTATAACTCGTATTTCTGAAGTAATTGCTGTAGCAGCTATTATTATGGCCGGATTAACCATCATTGTAGATATGGGACGTCCCGAGAGAATATACAATATCTTTTTACACGGTAGATTACAGTCCCCAATTATATGGGATGTATTAGTAATCTCAACATATCTTTTTATCAGTTTGATGTTGTTGTTTTTTCCTTTATTGCCCGATTTTGCAATTATGAAAAAACACTACGAAAACAATCCTAAACTGAGTAAGATTTATGGAGCGCTTTCTTTGAATTGGACAGGAAGTAAATATCAAGAAGGAATTTATAATAAATCAATTAGTATACTTTCAATAATGATTATTCCTGTTGCATTTGGGATACACACTGTAACAGCATGGTTATTTGCAACAACCTACAGACCAGGGTGGGATAGTTCTAACTTTGGACCCTATTTTATAGCTGGTGCCTTTGTGGCTGGAGCTGGGGCGGTTGTTGTAATTATGTATGTATTGCGTCGAATTTACCGTTTAGAGCATTATATTACTGATTTCCATTTTGATAAAATGGGAAAATTATTAGTGTTACTTTGTTTGGTTTATTTGTATTTTAATGTCAATGAATATTTAGTACCAGCTTATAAAACTACGGAAGAAGAATCAGATCACTTATATGAATTATTTGCAGGGGATTATGCATTCTTATTTTGGACTGTTATTATTGGTGGGTTGATTGTTCCAATCATTGCACTTTTATTTAAAAAAGGAAGAAAACCACTTCCTTTATTTATAATTGGAATACTAGTAGTATTAGGCGCTTGGTGGAAACGATATTTAATTGTAACTCCAACCTTAATGCATCCTTTTTTACCATTTCAAGGAGTGCCAAAATCATGGCATAGTTATTTCCCTTCTGCATTAGAGTGGACTATTACCTTTGGAACTTTAGCATCAGCGTTATTAATTATGACCCTGTTGTTTAGGTATCTCCCAATAATTCCAATACACGAAACTGCTGAGGAAAAAGGATTATTAAAACACCATAAACACGAAGAATTATGATTAAGTCAGTAACATTAAATCAAAGAATAAGTTCTTTGATGGGCACTCTTCTATTTTTCTGTTTGATTAGTACTTCCTTTGCTCAAGACAAGAAAAATATGAATTTGGCAGTTCAATATGTAAAAATGATGAAAGAGAATTCATTGTTAAAAGTGGCTGCACAATTCAAAGGGGATAACGGATTTGAACCTTGTAAATACATTTATTTTAATGTATATAAAACAGACACTATAGACGATGCTAAATCGGTGAAAATCGGAAAGTTTTTGACCAATAGCGTGGGTAAAGCCACTTATATTTTGCCAAAACAACATGTTGGAGCTTCAGGAGTTTATACTATTAAAGTAGAAAACAACAAGTTTTTTGAAGATAAAGAAGAGCAAGTTATTATTAAAGATGCTAATATTGAAGCTTCTATAGTAAAAGAAGATAGCATTTATACTATAAATGCAAGACTAACAGATGCAAGCGGACAACCTATTGTAGGTGAAAGTTTGATTGTGGGATTAAAAAGACTATTTGGCACCATGCCATTAGGGGAAGAGGAAAGTTACGAAACAGATGATGATGGAGCCATTTCAGTTCCAATAGATGCTGGATTAACAGGTGTTGATCGAAAACTAACCTTACAAGTGGCTTTAAATGAAAGCGATGTGTATGGAACGGTTATTAACGAACAACAAGCTAAGTTTGGCAAACCTATAGTAGACACATCTTCTTTCAATCAAAGTACCATGTGGTCACCACCTACTAAAACACCTTTGTATTTATGGATAATTCCCAATACAATTTTAGTAAGTATCTGGTCTATTTTAGTATTTTTACTATTCAATTTGTTTAAAATTTATAAATCTAAAAATTAATTACGTATGAAAAATTTAAAATCAGTAGCAATTATTGGAATTGGAGCTTTTGCTTTATTTTCATTTTCTATGGCAGTTCAAGCTAAGTGGGATGCTCCAGCTAAATATAAAAGCATGAAAAACCCAACGGATGCAGGAGATAAAGAAAGTGCTGCAGAAGGAAAAGCATTATTTGCAAAAAACTGTACATCTTGTCATGGTAAAAAAGGACAAGGAGATGGCTCAAAAGCACCAGAATTAAAAGGTGACTTGGGTGATTTCACTACAGCAGCATTTCAAAAACAAACCGATGGTGAATTGTATTACAAAATCACAGAAGGTAGAGAAGATATGCCATCATTTAAGAAAAAAATAGCCAATGAAGAAGACAGATGGTTAATTGTTAATTATGTGAGAACATTGAAAAAATAATTTCATTTGTTGGTGTAAACAACCAATAGATCTAAGAAAATAAATTATATACACGCCTTTATTAACTAGCATAACTTATTTTATAAGTTATGCTTTTTTTTATTGGATTGGTTCCAAGTTATTCTTTTAATTAAATTTCCATTAGAAAAAAACAGATTGCTGATAGCGCAATAATGTATAATCTGAAAATTTAAAGCGACTTAATTCAGATGTTTCATGAGTTATTTTTCTACTTAACTCAAATTCAATACAGAAGTGATTTTTATCATTTTTTATCTGATAAAAAAACTAGACCTTTTTGCGACATTTTTTTGTGTTCTATACGGTTTAAGAATTTGACGTTAAATTTTCAAAAACCTGATAAATATCATGTAATAGTCTATTTTAAAGGCTTTAGTGAGGCTTAAATTTATTTAATTTGCATTATTAAAGATTCTTGAAGCGATACAAAAAGTACTTTTAGCGTTATTTTTATAGAACACTTAACGGTAAATTTGATTATAATTTTTAGGTACGTTATTATGGAGAATTTCAATATATCAAAACACAGTTCTTTCTATTCAGTAGGATTGAGTTACAAAAAGGCAGATGCTGCAATTCGTGGAAAATTCAGTTTAGATGCTATGGCAAAATCCACCCTTTTAATCCAAGCCGAAGCGGAAGGAATTGAAGCTTTGATAGTAACTTCTACTTGTAATAGAACTGAAATTTATGGGTTTGCGAATCATCCCTATCAATTGATTAAATTATTATGTGAAAACAGCCAAGGAACGGTTAAAGAATTTGAAGAAGTAGCCTATATCTATAAAAACCAAGATGCTGTAAACCACATGTTTCGTGTGGGAACAGGGTTAGACAGTCAAATATTAGGTGATTTCGAAATAATTAGTCAAATCAAAATGGCCTTTGCCGAAAGTAAATCCAATGGGTTGGTGAATTCCTTCTTAGAACGACTAGTAAATTCGGTGATACAAGCTAGTAAACGAATTAAAACCGATACTGATATTTCTTCAGGAGCTACTTCGGTGTCATTTGCTTCTGTACATTATATTTTTAAAAATGTAGAAGACATTGCCAATAAAAACATATTGCTTTTTGGAACGGGTAAAATAGGTAGAAATACATGTGAAAATTTAGTAAAACACTCTAAACACGAGCAAATTACTTTAATTAACAGAACCAAAGATAAAGCCGAAAAATTAGCTCAAAAATTAAATTTAGTAGTTAAAGATTATGCCGATCTTCAAGTAGAATTGCAAAAGGCAGATGTTGTTGTTGTGGCTACGGGAGCTCAAAATCCTACTATTGATAAAACCCTATTAAATTTAAAAAAACCATTATTGATCTTGGATTTATCCATTCCTAAAAATGTGAATGATAATGTTAAAGAGATAGAAGGTGTTACCTTGGTTCATTTGGATCACCTTTCTCAAATGACCGACGAAACATTAGAGAATCGCAAGCTTCATATTCCAGCAGCTGAACTAATTATAGAAGAAATTAAGGAAGAATTTTTGGAATGGACTAAAAACCGAAAATTTGCGCCTACTATACAAGCCTTAAAAGAGAAATTAAACTCTATTAAAGAAGGAGAATTAAATTTCCAACGAAAAAAATTATCCAATTTTGATGAAATGCAAGCTGAACTTATCAGTAATAGAATTATTCAAAAAATCACAAATCATTTTGTGAATCATCTAAAAGATGGAGATTCAATGGATGAAGGTATTGAGTGGATTGAAAAAGTTTTTCAATTGGAACAAGAAAAAGTCTTTTTTTAAGATTTAAGTATTCAACTGCTTTTAGGTTTTGATAGGTAGTACTTTTATAGTACACTTCAAGCCCCTTTACAATTTAAAAATGGAAAAAACGATACGAATAGGAACGCGTGATAGTGAATTGGCACTTTGGCAAGCACATACCGTTCAAAAAAAAATACAAGATTTAGGGTTTAAAACAGAAATCATTGCAGTTAAATCTCAAGGTGATATTATTCTAAATAAACCGTTATATGAACTTGGTATTACGGGTATTTTTACTAAAACACTAGACATTGCCATGTTAAATGGGCAGGTGGATATTGCGGTGCATTCTATGAAAGATGTACCTACGGCACTTCCTAAAGGAATTATACAAGCCGCTGTTTTAGAACGTGCCAATGTGTTGGATATCTTAGTACACAAAGGCAATTTAGATTTTTTAGAAACCACAGGTACAATAGCTACAGGAAGTTTGAGAAGACAAGCCCAATGGTTGAATCGCTATCCGTCACATACTGTAGTAGATTTGAGAGGGAATGTGAATACACGCATGCAAAAACTCGAAGAAAGTGATTGGAGCGGGGCAGTTTTTGCAGCTGCAGGATTGGAGCGCATTAATTTAAAACCAGAGTCTTATTTGGATTTAGATTGGATGATACCTGCACCAGCCCAAGGTGCTATGGTGGTGGTTGCTATGCAAGATGATGTGTTTACTAATGAAGTGGTATCACAACTTAACGATGTAGAAACTGAAATATGTACCTATATCGAAAGACAATTTTTGAAAACGTTAGAAGGGGGTTGTACCGCACCAATCGGTGCATGGGCTAGATATAATGAAGAATCCGACACTTTTGATTTTACTGGCGTTCTCCTATCCTTGGATGGCAAACAAAAAATAGAAATCAGCAAAGAAGTTCCTGTTGAAGCATGGAAAAAACTGGGCTACCAATGTGCTCAAGAAGTATTGGAGCAAGGAGGGGCTCAAATCATGGAACTACTTAGAAGTCAACTACAAGTAAAAAAGTAAGCTATGGATTCTATTCGCATACTCTCTACAAAAAAACTGTTAGAAAATCAAAAGCAGTTGTTATTGCAAGCGAATATTAACCTTGTAGAGGAGGACTTTATAGCGACACAGCCTAAAGAGTTTACTTTTGAATCATTGCACGAGTATAGTATAATTACGAGTCAAAATGCTGTAAAAAGTTTGCTTTTACATGAAAATCTTTCCCAAATTAAACAAAAAAAATGCTTTTGTGTTGGAATAAAAACCAAAACAGCATTGGAAAAGGAAGGCTTTGAAATAGTGGTTTATACTGATTATGCTGCTGTTTTGGCCACAATAATTACGAATCAATACAGTCAAAGTAGTTTTACCTTTTTTAGCGGAAATCTTCGTAGAGATGCTTTGCCAGAAACGTTGCGATTGGCAGGAATTCCATTGCAAGAAATAACGGTATATGAAACTAATTTAGTACCTCACATCATAACTCCTAAAGTCAACGGTATTTTGTTTTTTAGCCCTTCGGGGGTAGAAAGTTATTTACAACAGAATACCATTTCTAATGAACTATGTTTTTGTATTGGTACTACCACAGCCGAAGCACTTCAGCCGATTACGAAACAAATAGTAATTTCAAAACCGCCAACGGTTGAAAAAACAATTGAAAGCTGTCTGCATTTTTATAGCAATCAGTTGATAGATTCAGATAAAAAGTAACCTAATAATAGCGCGTCTTAAACTAGGATTTAAGGCATAAAGTAAAAAAAATATGATTAAGAACGACCTTTTTTTAAGAGCCTTAAATAATGAAAAAGTAGAACGACCACCCGTTTGGATGATGCGTCAGGCAGGAAGATATTTGCCAGAATTTAGAGCACTACGTGATAAATATGATTTTTTCACACGTTGTGAAACACCTGAATTGGCTGCCGAAATCACAGTTCAACCCATTCGAATTGTAAAGCCAGATGCGGCTATTTTATTTTCAGATATTTTGGTTGTGCCTCGTGCGATGGGTATTCATGTAGAATTGAAAGATAATTTGGGGCCTATCATTCCCAATCCAATTCGAAGCATGGAACAAGTGAATCAAGTGTATGTACCTAATATTCAAGAATCGCTAGGATATGTTATGGACGCTGTAAAATTAACCAAAGAAATGTTGAACGATGAGGTTCCATTAATTGGTTTTGCAGGTTCACCATGGACTATATTTTGTTATGCAGTAGAAGGGAAAGGGTCAAAAAGTTTCGATATAGCTAAAGGATTCTGTTTTTCTAACCCTATTGCGGCACATACCCTTTTGCAAAAAATAACCGACACTACCATTTTATATTTAAAGGAAAAAGTAAAAGCAGGGTGTAATGCGATTCAGATTTTTGATTCGTGGGGAGGTATGTTGTCTCCTGTAGATTATCAAGAATTCTCATGGCACTATATTAACCAAATAGTTGAAGCTTTAGCGGATGAAACTAAAGTAATCGTATTTGGAAAAGGATGTTGGTTTGCCTTAGGAGAAATGGGTCAAAGCAAAGCATCTGCACTTGGAGTAGACTGGACCTGTTCTGCTAAAAATGCGCGTTATTTATCGGGAGGGAAAATTACTTTACAAGGTAATTTTGACCCAAGTCGCTTGTTATCTCCAATACCAACTATTAAAAAAATGGTTCATGAAATGATTAATGAATTTGGGGCAGACAATTATATTGTGAACCTTGGACATGGAATTTTACCTAATATACCCGTAGATCACGCTAAAGCATTTGTGGAGGCAGTGAAAGAATACAAGTCATAATGAAAGACCAATTTTATAATTATATTTTAAATCTGCAAGATCAAATAACAGCGGCATTAGAGGCTGTAGATGGGGTTGCTAAATTTCGTGAAGACCTTTGGGAAAGACCTGAAGGTGGAGGCGGAAGAACTCGTGTTATTGAAAACGGAGCTGTTTTTGAAAAGGGGGGTGTGAATATATCTGCCGTTCATGGTCAATTGCCTGATACGATGCAAAAAATGTTTGGAGTGGGTGAAGCCGATTTCTTTGCCTGTGGTTTGAGTTTGGTGATTCACCCTAAAAATCCAATGGTACCTACAGTGCATGCCAATTGGCGGTATTTTGAAATGTATGATGATACAGGAAAAGTTATTAATTCTTGGTTTGGTGGGGGGCAGGATTTAACACCCTATTATTTGTTTGAAGAAGATGCTATCCATTTTCATCAAACCTGTAAGACTGTTTGTGATGCCCACAATTCCGAATTTTATCCAAAATACAAAAAACAATGTGATGTTTATTTTTGGAATGCACACCGAAAAGAGGCCCGTGGATTAGGAGGATTGTTTTTTGATTATTGCAAAGAAACAGAGACCATGAAAATGGAAGATTGGTTCAACTTTGTCACCGAAGTAGGTAACAGTTTTTGCAAAGCTTATGTGCCTATTGTAAAAAAACGAAAAGGGTTGAACTATACACCTGAGCAAAGAACCTGGCAAGAAATTAGACGAGGGCGTTATGTAGAATTCAATTTGGTGCACGATAAAGGCACGTTATTTGGACTAAAAACCAACGGCCGAATCGAAAGCATTTTAATGTCGTTACCACCTCATGTGCAATGGCATTATGACCATAATCCAGTGGCAGGAAGTGAAGAAGAAAAATTAATTCAAGTATTAGAAAACCCTATAGAATGGGTATAAACCAACTACGCTTTGCACCTAAGTGCTTTTGCGAAAAAATAAATAAATTATGTTCCCATTACAAAGAGGTAGAAGATTACGTGTTAACGAAAGCATACGTTCATTAGTTCGCGAAACCACATTAAGTCCAAGCGATTTTATGTTTCCGATGTTCATTGCAGAAGGAGAAAATTATAAATTTGAAATTCCATCTATGCCTGGAATTTTTCGTCGTTCCATTGATTTAACGGTGGAAGAAGTAAAAGAATTATTTGCATTAGGAATTCGTGCGGTTAACATTTATGTAAAAGTAGATGAATCGTTAAAAGATAACACCGGTAAAGAAGCATGGAATCCTAATGGATTGATGCAACGTGCCATTAAAGCTATTAAGGCCGCTTGTCCAGAAATGATAGTGATGCCCGATGTAGCTCTTGATCCCTATTCTATATATGGACATGATGGTATTATTGAGCATGGAGATATAGCTAATGACGCCACAAATGATGCCTTAGTTAAGATGGCTGTTTCTCATGCACAAGCGGGTGCAGATTTTGTAGCTCCAAGTGATATGATGGATGGACGTGTTTTACGATTGCGTCAAGGATTAGATGCTGCAGGATATACCCATGTGGGAATTATGAGTTATTCGGCAAAATATGCTTCAGCATTTTATGGGCCGTTTAGAGATGCCTTAGATAGCGCTCCTAAAGAAGCCGATATAGTGGTGCCTAAAGACAAAAAGACTTATCAAATGGATTATGCCAATCGATTAGAAGCTATAAAGGAAGCCTTGATGGATGTAGAAGAAGGGGCAGATATGGTTATGGTAAAGCCAGGTATTGCCTATTTGGATATTGTTCGTGAAGTCAAAAATGCTGTACATGTACCAGTTACAGTCTTTCACGTATCAGGGGAGTATGCTATGATTAAAGCGGCTTCTGAAAGAGGATGGTTAGATCACGACAAAATTATGATGGAGCAATTGATGTGTATTAAAAGAGCAGGAGCTAGTTTGATTTCGACCTATTTTGCAAAAGAGGCAGCAATACTATTGAATAAATAAAAAATGTATTTTATAAAATAGGATAAATATCATTTACTTTTCCTAGAGAACAAAGTACCTTAGAGTGTACTTTTAGAAAGGAATAAAATAGAAAATATCATGAAAAAGCAGATTCAATTTATTAGTAGCCTACTTGTATTGAGTGCCTTACTCTTGGTGTCTTGTAAAAAAGAAAGCGAAGAGAATTTTGGAAAACCTACAGACGAAAAAGCAAGTTTAGGGAAAGAACTATTTGAAGGCAGAGGCAATTGTATTGCTTGTCACAAACCCGATGTTAAAGTAGTGGGTCCTAGTTTGCAAGACATTACTAAAATGTATAAAGATAAAAAGCTAAGCGTAATTCCATTTTTAAAAGGAAACCAAGATCCAGTTATGGATCTTTCTCAATTTGAAATTATGAAAGCTAATTTTGCTATTACCAAAACATTTTCAGCAGAAGAATTGAAAGCCGTAGAAGACTATATATTTAGTTTTTCTAAATAATATTTTTTAAAGTATGGTAAGTTGCTTCATTAATACCCCTTTGGGTATAGCTCAAATCAGGGGTGATGCTGTGGGTATTTCGGCAATAACTATTCAAGAAGGCGGTGAAGAATCTAATGCTATTCCAATTGTTTTGAGTGATGCAGTGCAACAATTACAAGCTTATTTTCGAGGTGAACTTGTTCACTTTAATTTTGAAATAAATCCTCAAGGAACAGAATTCCAATTGCGTGTCTGGGAAGAATTGAAGAAAATCCCATACGGTAAAACCGTATCTTATTTGGAGTTGTCTAAAAAGCTAGGAGATGCTAAAGCTATCCGTGCCGTAGCCTCTGCCAATGGCAAAAACCCATTATGGATAGTTATTCCATGTCATCGTGTTATAGGAACTGATGGTTCATTAACAGGCTATGCTGGAGGATTGTGGCGTAAAAAATGGCTACTCGAACACGAAACTCCTTCAGGTCAGCAAACACTTTTTTAAACTTTTTCTTTCAAATTAGACATAGTTTCATTACTTTTAATCTGGTTATTTCTTAATTATAAATAGCATGATAGAAAAGATACCTCTCAATTCCATACTTTTTTTAGACATTGAAACTGTTCCCGAAGAAGAAGATTTTCAAGTTTTAGACGATACAATGAAAATGTTATGGGAACAAAAAACCCTTTATCAAAGGAAGGAAGAATTCACGGCTGAAGCATTTTATGATCGTGCTGGTATATGGGCAGAATTTGGGAAAATAGTATGCCTATCTGTTGGCTATTTTGTGAATAAAGGGGATATAAGAAATTTCAGGGTGACCTCCTTTTTTGGAGATGAAAAAAAGATTTTAAAAGACTTTTCTAATTTGTTAGCGAATCATTTTAATCTAGCTTCTCATGTATTATGCGGCCACAATGCTAAAGAATTTGACATTCCTTTTATAGCGCGCCGAATGATTATTAATCAAATTCCAATACCCAATAAGTTGAATTTATTTGGAAAAAAGCCATGGGAAATTCCGCATTTAGATACTTTAGAGTTGTGGAAGTTTGGCGATTACAAACACTTTACTTCGTTAAAATTATTGACTAAAATATTAGGTATTGCATCACCTAAAGGAGACATAGACGGCAGTCAAGTAGCCCATGTGTTTTATGTTGAAAAGGATATAGATAGAATAGTTACCTATTGTGAGAAAGATGTCATTGCCGTAGCTCAAATATTTTTGCGCTTTCGAAGGGAAGATTTACTCATTGATGAAGAAATCATTCATGTATAAAAAAGGCTTCCTTTAGGAAGCCTTTTTGAATTAGTACAACGAGTACTTATTTGTTTAATACAATTTTTTTAGTGATTTTATCTGCTCCATTTTCTATAGATAGAAGATAGACACCATCTTGTAAATTTTCAATATTTAGAGTTTCACTAGTTCCAAAAGTGTTTTTTGAAATGATTTCTCTACCTTGAATGTCATTCAGTCTAATGATTGTTTTTGATGTAACTTCAGGAAGATTAATATAGATTAACCCTTTTGTTGGATTTGGATATACAGCACATTTAGTAAGCGAATTTGTTGCAGTTCCCATAGTAGAAGGGATTACATAACAAATGTCTAATCTAAACGTATTTACAGAACCTCCGTCTCCATTATAAGGGTCATTTATATGTAAAATCCAATCTCCATCTGCTGGTAATGTATTTAGATTGCTTAATGAATCAAAAGGAGCGATAAACCCTGAAATAGCCGGTATTCCTGAACATGCCGGTACGTCTCCAGAATCATCTAACGTACAGTCAATATTGTCATTATCTCCACAAGGTTCTTTTAATAAAACGATAATTGGACTTCCAATAGATGCAGGGCCTTCTAGTGAAATGGTCATATCTTGTACATATGTGTGTGTTAAATTAAGATATACATTTAAATCTCCTATTGTATATCCACCCGTAACAGTTACAGGCACACTAGCCGTTGAATTAGAAACAGATGCAATGGTAGCATCCGTAAAATCAGTGGCAGAAAATGAGGCTACACCACATACTAAAATACCCGTGTCAAAATAGTGAACAATAGCATTTGCAGCACTACCATTACCACAACGGTTGCTTGGAATAACTCTCCAATAGTAGCGTGTTTCTTGTGCTAAGCCAGTAGCCACAAATTCATTAGTAGTAACAACAGTATCAATACTAGGCAAAGTAAATGCAGGTGAATCGGATACTTGAACCGTATAGGTTTCCGCATTGGCTTGATTTTCCCATTTTAAATTTACAGATGTCGAAAGACCATTTTGAGCATTGGTGGGAGAGATTTGTACAATATTTTGAAAAGTAGCATTATAAATTTTCAAAGTCTTAAATCGTGTTTCTGTTTCTGTAGCACTTGTACCTTTTATTCCAATATAATATTCACCTGGTGCCACATTAGATAAACCCGTAATGGTCATTGTTACAGTACCATTAGCACTAAGTGATGTGTTGTTAAAAGTAGCAGTAGCTCCCGTAGGTAATCCTACTGCACTAAAAGTTGTAGTTCCCGTTCCAGATTGTTTGTAACTAAAGGTATACACTGCATTTTGAGACGAACATACTACTAAATCACTTGTAGTAGAGGTTAGAGAAAAAGATGATGCAATACCGGTTATTACAAGTGCATATCTTTGACTTCCTGTTTGAAGTGTTCCTTTGTGAGTAACGGTAATGGTATAATCACCAGTAGAACTAGGAGAATCAATTTTAACCAATTCCACATTGTCAACACTATTATCTTCTGTTCTAATTGCAGGACTATTTGGGTCAATGTCTAATTTCCAAGGATAATACGTTGTTCCGTTTTTAGTGATTCGAATGTCTAAATCATTTACTAAAGCAGGTGTTGGATCATTATCACCTAAGTCACCCAAATTAGCTGCACCAGGTAAATCGGTCCAAGTAATAGAAGCCATTAATGGAGAAACACCATCCGATTTAACCGTCATACTATAACTTTGATGATCGGCTAAATTTTCTTCAGATACCCATGAAGTTAGCCCATTACCCGTTATAGTTTCGGCTGCTTTTTTAGCATTTAATAACCCCCAACCAAATAAGGCATCGGGACCTACTTGTCCAGCATCGTCTGCTGTATGGCATGCCAACCCTTTAAGGGTTGCAGCACGCATGAAGTTATTGGTTACATTCTTATAATGCTGTTGCAATAAAAGTAAAGTACCCGCGACGTTTGGAGAAGCCATTGAGGTTCCTGTCATAGTTGTTGTAGAAGTATTACTGGTACTATTTGTAGAAGTTACATTTGTTCCATTACCTGTAATGTCTGGTTTAATTCGTAAATCATCTGTAGGTCCTTGACTACTAGAAGTATTAATTGCCACGCTAATTAAGGATCCATTTGCTGCAATATTAGCATCTTGTGCATTTGCAATTACTAAATTATTTTTAGCCGTTTTATTGGTAGTAAGTTTGTCAAACCCAAATGAAATTGGATTTGCATTACCATTGTCAAAGCCATCATTTCCAGCTGAAGCAACCATTAAGTAATAGGGAGCAAGATAGGAAAGTTGATCCCAATCACGGGCCTCAGAACTATATGCGCCAATAAACCATGAAGGCAAAGATGTACCGTTATTAGTAACAGGAGTTCCATATGAATGATTTGATATAAGCATACCTGCAGCCGCTTCAGTTGTAGCTTCAGATAAGTCATTGGTCCACTCAAAAGTTCTTGCGGAGGCTTGATAAGCCATCCCTTTTGTAGCGGCTTGAGCATTAGAAGCCATGATAGTTCCTGTAACGTGAGTTGAGTGGGCTAAATATGTTGTGCTTGTAGGCTCATCTACTACTGTAACTCTTCCTGAAAATAGAGTGTGTGATGCACGTACGGTGCCGCCATCCCATACTCTAGCTACCATTCCTTGACCATTTAAATCAAGCCCCATTCCCCCACTCGTGTTTAGGAAAGAGGCGCGGGTAGACTTTGCCGCATTGGCATTTTCGGTATTATAATAGATAGGAAATCCAGAAGGATCCATTTTCATGATTTCACTCACTGTTCCATCTTCATTAACAGTCCGTAAGGGTAAATTATTTTTTAAGGCAAAAATGACTGCTTTTTGTTTTTCAATATCTTCTTTAGTTTTGAAAAGATGTTGGATTTCGCTAATTTTTTTTAGATCATAATTAGCTATGATTTTTTTGGCTTCTTCTGCTGTTTGGGCTTGCATTGAAAAAGATAACGCAGCAAAAAGAGCTAAAAAAAAGTACTTATTTTTCATTATAATGGATTTGGTTATGGTTATAGGGCACAAATATATTAATCCGAACTGCTTACTAAGCAGAAATTAACATTAATTCCTCTCTTTTTATTTGTAAAACTTTAATTTTCAACAATAATAAAGGAACTTTTTTACAATAAAAGCAATAGTTATCCTTTTTGTAACTAAAAATATTTCTTTACAAAATCGATAAATGTTACATTTACCAAAAAAACGGGTTATGGTATTGAGTAGATTTTGGCTTGCAATTTTTGTTTCTTCAATAGTGTATGTTGTGGTAAGCTTATGTATGGCCAATACCTATACTATTGATTTTGTATTGAACGGAAAAAAAGATGACCCTGTATTGATTTCTGAAAAATACATCAATCAACTTCCACTATTTATAAAAGACAGTATCGAAAAGGCTCCAGAGCAGACAATGATTATCAATAGAGATACCTTAAATGCCGATACGACTTATGTGTATAAAAGTAAAACCGTAAAAATATACAGCGGACTCCAAAAAACAGATGGTTTATTACCTACTTGTAAAACCAGTTTGATGGATTTGATTTTACCATTAATAGCCTATTTGGCTTTCTTTTGTGGATTGATGGAATTGTTGATTATTTCAGGAGCCTCAGAAAAATTAGCCAAAAGATTGAGTCCTGTATTTGCCAAAGTCTTTCCTAGTATTCCTAAGGACCACGAATCGATTTCCTATATGACGTTAAATTTTGCAGCCAATTTTCTCGGATTGGATTCTGCGGCAACTCCTTTTGGTCTTAAAGCAATGCAGAGTTTGCAAGAGCTCAATCCAGATAAAGACAAGGCGAGTGATGCCCAAATCATGTTTTTGTGCTTGCATGCTGCCGGATTAACATTAATTCCTACTTCAATTATAGGATATCGAGCGGCCGAAAATGCAAGTAATCCAGCTGATGTAATGTTACCTTGTATCATCACATCATTTATTGGTACAATAGCAGCATTTTTAATAGTAGGGATTCGCCAAAAAGTTAATTTTAAAAGTGCTTCCTTATTGGTAGCACTTATGAGTTTGATAGGAGCTATTGCTGGATTATTATTTTATATTAATCGTTTGGATTTGATAGGTAAAAATTTCTTTACATCCAATTTGTCGGGCTTAATGCTTGTGGTTATTATAGCTTTTACATTGCTCTTCTCGTTCTTCAACGAAAAGAAGTTTGTTGAAAAAGGCACTACTATTTTTGATGCATTTGTAACGGGAGCCCAAAACGGATTGCAAACCGGGGTTAAAATATTCCCCTACGTATTGGGAATGTTAGTTGCCATTTCTTTTTTTAGAAACAGTGGTTTATTCGAAATCATCAGTAATGGTATTTCATTTCTGTTTTCCCATATTGGAGTGAGCAAAGAAATTACCGATTCTTTACCTGTGGCTATGTTACGTCCTTTTAGTTCAGGTGGCTCACGAGGGTTTATGATTGATTCTATGCGAAGTTTTGGTCCTGATTCCTTCACCGGACGATTGAGTTGTATATTTCAATGTAGTGCGGAAACCACCTTCTATGTAATAGCGGTTTACTTTGGTTCTATTAATATAAAAAACACTCGATATACGTTAAGCACTATGTTATTAGTTGATTTAATTTGTGTGCTAGCTGCCATTTTTGTGGCAAGTTGGTTCTTTTAATAGTGTCAATGAAAAAGTGCTTCCTTTTATTTGTGTTACTTTCCATTTTCAGTTGTAAAAAAGATATTAATGAAGACTCAGTTCATACCAAGAACCAAGTGATTTCTTCCTTAATTTCTCCACATCAATTGACTACAGATACTGTGTTTTTTTCGTATGATCCCAAAACTAGGTTTGAGGATTATGCTTTGGTTCATTTAAAATCAAAAACGTATGGGAAGGATAGTAATTGTAGTGCTAAATTTCAACTGGAATTCTTTCAAAAAAGGAGGTTGATTTATTCAGCGCCATTATCAATTAAAGGTATAGATAAAGAATCAGAATGGTATGGGAAATTGGAACTCGATTCAGTTGCTTCTCCTTTACGCACAATTACGTTAGGCTATCCGGCATGTGGATATATTCATGACAACTATTTATATTATATAAAAGAAAACCAATCTCAGTTCCTTTTTCATTGGAATTCTATGTCTGATGGAGAATGGGGATCTTGGGGTGAAATTATAACAGGAACTGCTGATGATTTTTATTACCGACACATCACTTTTGGGGGAGGAGGGGAGGAAGACAATGATGAATCTATAGGTATTGCCGAGTATTCCGATTCCATTCATTTTAAAAAAACAAACAACCATTGGGCTTTAAAATACCTCACTCCAAAAGACAAAGTATACCGTCAAAGTAAGCAATCTTATGAAGCGTTTAATTCTGGAAAATAAACCCATTTTTTGGCAACTTTCATTAACTTTACATTTCTAATATTTATTCGAAATGGACTTTATATACCAAGACCCGTATCCGATTTTGAAAGACGATACAACCTATAAAAAAATCACTTCTGATTTTGTTTCCGTACAACAATTAGGTGACCGCGAAATACTTACTATTGATCCTAAAGGGTTAGAATTATTGGCAGAAATTGCCTTAAGTGACGTGTCCTTTATGTTGCGTTCTTCCCACCTACAAAAATTAAGAAACATTATAGAAGACCCAGAAGCGACGGATAACGATCGTTTTGTAGCTTACAATTTATTGCAAAATGCTGTTGTGGCTGTAGAAGGGCAATTGCCTTCTTGTCAAGACACAGGAACTGCTATAGTGATGGCAAAGAAAGGAGAAAATGTGTATACGGGTGCCGAAGATGGAGAATGGTTGTCTAAAGGAATTTTTAATACCTATCAAAATCGAAATTTGAGATATTCCCAAATTGTACCTATATCCATGTTTGAAGAAAAGAATTCAGGTTCTAACCTTCCAGCACAAATTGATATTTATGCTAAAAAAGGAGCCACTTATGAATTTCTTTTCCTTGCCAAAGGAGGAGGTTCGGCCAACAAAACCTTTTTATACCAAAAGACCAAATCATTACTTAATGAAAAATCGTTAGACGAATTCGTTCGTGAACGTATTATGGATTTAGGGACTTCAGCATGTCCACCTTATCATTTGGCGATTGTAATTGGAGGCACTTCGGCCGAAGCTAATTTGGCTGCCGTTAAAAAAGCTTCGGCAGGTTATTTTGATAACTTACCTACTACAGGAAATATGGCGGGTCAAGCCTTCCGCGATTTGGAATGGGAGAAAAAAGTACAATTAATATGTCAAGAAAGCCACATTGGAGCTCAATTTGGCGGAAAATATTTAACACATGATGTGCGTGTGATTCGATTGCCTCGTCATGCTGCTTCTTGTCCGGTAGGGATGGGGGTTTCTTGTTCAGCCGATAGAAACATTAAAGGTAAAATTACCAAAGACGGTATTTTTGTAGAGCAATTGGAAACCAATCCAAAACAGTTTTTACCAGCAACAGCTCCTCATTTGGAAGCGCCTGTTGAAATTGATTTAGACAGACCTATGAAAGAAGTATTGGCCGAATTGTCTAAGTATCCTATCAAAACTCGTTTGAAATTAAATGGTACTTTAATCGTAGCCCGAGATATTGCCCATGCTAAGATTAAAGAATTGTTGGATGCTGGAAAAGCAATGCCCGATTATTTCAAAAAACACCCAGTGTATTATGCTGGACCTGCTAAAACGCCTGAAGGAATGCCCTCTGGAAGTTTTGGACCTACTACTGCTGGGCGAATGGACGTGTATGTAGATGAATTCCAAGCAGCAGGAGGAAGTATGATCATGTTAGCCAAAGGTAACCGAGGCAAAGAGGTGATGAATGCGTGTCAAAAATATGGTGGGTTTTATTTAGGCTCTATTGGAGGTCCTGCCGCTATTTTGGCCAAAGAGAATATTCTTTCGGTTGAGGTAGTTGACTTCGAAGAATTAGGCATGGAAGCGGTTCGTAAAATTACCATAAAAGACTTTCCTGCATTTATTATTACCGATGATAAAGGGAATGATTTCTTTGCTAATCTAAGTCATTAACATGCTATTTACAGAAACATTTGTTGCCTTCTATTCCAAAGTAAAAGAAAGTCTGGCCGATGGAACTTTTGCCAAATTAACCTTTGCCAAAACCATTGGAAATACTCAGCTAATGAATATATATATTCGCCCAGTAGTGGAGGAAGAAGTTTTGCAACTAGAGCTTAAATTCAAATTTCAACAAGAAGAAATTGTAGAGTTTTATTCCATTGAAGCGGCATTTGACAGACTATTACCGTTTATAAATAATCCGTTTTCGTCGGTTATATTATTTACTACGGAATTTGATTTGGTATATAAATTAAACAAAAAGAAGGCTGTAACAATAACAAATCAAGATCCCACGTTTGGAAATGCTTCGCCGGTATTGCTGGAGTATTTGGATACAAAATAGTAAATATATCCATAAAAAAACCACAAAAATCAATCGAGTTTTGTGGTTTTTCTATTTTTAGTCGAAGCTGTATTATATCATCATCTCCGGAATTTCTCCCTCAATAATCAGTTCCGCTTCGGTAGATGCAATAATGTGTTCCACAGTTACCCCAGGAGCTCGTTCTAAAAGTTTAAATCCTTTTGGAGTTATTTCAAGAACCGCCAATTCGGTAACTACTTTTTTCACGCAACCTACACCTGTTAGCGGTAAGGTACACCGTTTTAATATCTTACTTTCTCCGGCTTTGTTTACATGCATCATGGCTACAATGATATTCTCGGCAGAGGCTACTAAATCCATTGCACCACCCATACCTTTAACCATTTTACCCGGTATTTTCCAGTTGGCTATATCACCATTCTCTGCTACTTCCATAGCACCAAGTATGGTTAGATCTACTTTCTGACTGCGAATCATTCCAAAACTGAAAGCAGAGTCAAAGAAACTCGCCCCTGGTAAGGTAGTAATGGTTTGCTTTCCAGCGTTGATTAAATCCGCATCTTCTTCTCCTTCAAAAGGGAAAGGTCCCATTCCCAATACACCATTTTCACTTTGAAATTCCACTGAAATATCATGGCGAACATAATTGGCAACTAAGGTTGGAATGCCTATACCAAGGTTGACAAAGTATTTGTCTTTTACTTCTTTGGCAATTCGTTTTGCAATATCGTTTTTATCTAAAGCCATGATTACTCTTTTATACGGGTTGTACGTTGTTCAATACGTTTTTCAAATGTCTCTCCTTGGAAGATGCGTTGTACCATGATGCCAGGGATGTGGATTTGGTTAGGGTCTAATGAACCTGCTGGAACTAATTCTTCCACTTCCGCTATGGTAATTTGGGCTGCACCTGCCATACAGGGATTAAAATTTCGTGCAGTTCCTTTAAAAATAAGATTACCCGCTTCATCTCCTTTCCATGCTTTTACTATGGAGAAGTCGGCTTTATACGCTAGTTCTAAGATGTGCATTTTCCCATTGAATTCTCGTACTTCTTTGCCTTCAGCCACTTCCGTTCCGTAACCAGCAGGAGTAAAGAAAGCCGGGATACCTGCTTGAGCAGCACGGCATTTTTCGGCTAAAGTTCCTTGTGGTGTTAACTCTACATCGAGTTCACCCGATAGCATTTGGCGTTCGAATTCAGCATTTTCTCCAACATAGGAAGATATCATCTTTTTTATTTGTTTTTTTTGAAGCAACAGCCCCAATCCGAAATCATCTACACCTGCATTATTTGATATACAAGTAAGACCGGTAGTTCCTTTTTTTACCAATTCGGCTATGCTGTTTTCAGGTATTCCACAAAGGCCAAACCCGCCCAACATGATGGTCATGTGGTCTTCGATTCCTTTTAGTGCTTCCTGTACAGAGTTTACTTTTTTGTTAATCATGTTGGATTTGTATTGTTAGTTTAAATCGTTTGTGCCGTAAATTTATGAATTTTAAAGCGAACTTAAGAGAGAAAAGAGAAAGAGAATAGCTTGCTTTTTTACCATGCTATACTCTATAAATTGTAATTGGAAGAATAGTTGATAATAGGTATTAAAGGAGAATGGCAAAAAAAATCCCGCTTACATAAAGTAGCGGGATTCTATTTATATCAAAAACCTTTATAAGGTTAATTGGTCAGGATCTTGTTCTTCCTCATCAGTTGGGACTGCAGTAGAGTCTGTTGGTTCTTCTTTTCTAGGTTCATAGCAATCTACCCTTATTGAAAGATTATCGGGTCGTTGGAAGGCCTCTTTAGAAATTAGAAGGTCTTTGTCTTCATAACATTTCTTCATCATATACCCCCAAATTGGTAAGGCTGCAGTTGCTCCTTGTCCATAAGTTATCCCTTTGAAACGAGCCGAACGATCTTCACAACCTACCCATACTCCTGTAACTAAGTTAGGCACCATTCCGATAAACCATCCATCAGATTGGTTTTGGGAAGTTCCTGTTTTTCCAGCTATTGGATTGGTGAACATATAAGGATAACCCGTCCAACGGTTGTCGCCATTTCCTCCTCCTTGAGTACGTAAACGCACACCCGATCCGGATTCCGTTACTCCTTCCAATAATTTGATTACCGCATAGGCGATGTCTTTATTTAATACGTCATGAGTTTCGGGTACTGGTTCGTAGAGAACCACACCATTTTTATCTTCAATACGACTAATGAATTGAGGCTTAATATAGACCCCTTGATTGGCAAACGTACTATAAGCTGCCACCATATCTTCCACAGTGATGTCTACAGCTCCAAGAGCAATAGAAGGTTGAGCTGGTATTTCTGACTTAACCCCTAATTTTTTGGTTAATGTAACTACTGCTTCAGGGCCAGTTTTATCAATTAATTTGGCAGAAATAGTATTTATAGATAAGGCCAATGCCTTTTTCAAAGTAACCATACCTCTGTATTGACGATCAGAATTTTTTGGTTCCCAGTCTTCGGTTACATTGTGGCGTCCTTTGTGTATCATAAAAGGACCATCTATAATTGTATCACAAGGAGACATCCCTAATTGTTCAATAGCCGTAGCATAAACAAAAGGTTTGAATGTAGAACCTACTTGGCGTGCTCCTTGACCTACGTGGTCGTATTGAAAATATTTATAATCAATACCACCCACCCATGCTTTGATATGGCCTGTTTGCGGTTCCATAGACATCAATCCAGCTTGTAAGAAGTGTTTGTAGTACCGAATGGAATCGATAGGCGTCATGGTTGTGTCAATTTCTCCTTTCCAAGAGAAAATTTTCATTTTGGTTTTTACCTTAAACGATGCTATAATTTCTTCGTCGGTTTTGTCCAAATCTTTCATCACACGCCAACGTTCCGAATTCTTCATGGACTTATCCATTATGGATTGGGTTTCAGTCTCGGTAATGTTCACAAAAGGGGCATTAGGATTGTCTTTTTGTTGTGAAAAGAATTCTTGTTGCAGATTCTTCATGTGAGCACTAACAGCTTCTTCAGCATGTTCTTGTATTTTAGAATCGATAGTGGTATATATTTTAAGGCCATCACTATAGATATCCCAATCATTACCATCAGGTCTTTTATTTTCTTTAGCCCAGTTTTTCATGTATTCTCTAAGGAACTCACGGAAATAAGTAGCGGTTCCTTCTTTATGACTTTCGGGATGGAAATGAAGAATAATAGGTTGTCTAGATAAAATATCTTTAGTGGGTTTATCCAAAATTCCATTACGTACCATTTGACCCAAAACAACATTTCTACGATTTCTAACTTTTTCCAAACGGCGAAGCGGATTGAAATAAGAAGGGTTTTTAAGCATACCCACAAACATAGCGGCTTCGTCAACGGTTAAATCGCGTGGTTCTTTGCCAAAATATACTTTAGATGCAGAGCGAATCCCTACAGCTGTATTTACAAAATCAGCTTTGTTGAGATACATGGTAATGATTTCATTCTTAGTGTATTGACGCTCTAATTTGATGGCAATAATCCACTCTTTTACTTTTTGAATAACACGAAAAGGTTTAAAGCTAGACCCTTCTCCGTGAAAAAGTAGTTTGGCCAACTGTTGGGTTAGTGTACTAGCCCCACCATTAGATCCTAATTTTACTGCAGCACCAAAAGTTCGCTTCGCATCGATACCTGAATGTTCGTAAAAACGTTCATCTTCTGTAGCTACTAATGCTTTTACAATACTAGGAGGTAAATCTTCATATTTAATAGGTGTTCTGTTTTCATTGTAAAACTTTCCAATGGTAACACCATCGGAAGAAATTATCTCCGTAGCTAAATTGGAATCTGGGTTTTCCAAATCTTCAAAGGAAGGCATACTTCCAAAGAAGCCCCATGAAGCAAGGGTAAAGAACAAAAACATTACTCCAATGCCATAAAAAAACACCTTCCAAAACTTCTTTTTGTAGTAGGTAATGTCTTTAACGCTAGTACTATTTTTTTGTGCCATATCTTTTATTCTATAGATTCTATTCTAAAACCGACATCGGAAATGCCTGGTAGTAGTGCCAAACCTTCTATTTTACCAGTTTGTCTGACAGCATGTTTGATGTGTACTTTATAAATTCCTTTTTGAGAAAAGCGTTCTTTTCCTTTGTAGAAAAGTTTGTTTTCTTTGATGTCGGTAAAACCATTTCCAAGAAGTGTGCCATCTAGATTAGCCATTTGATATTCTAAGGTGTCAACTTTAACTTTATGATTGGGTTGTTCTAAAGACACAATTAGGAACATATTGTTATATGGGTAATCAGAATTGTCCCGAACATTGACATATAGATTGTAGTTTTTCTTAGGGTCTAATTGAGGCAAATCAAAACTCACAATACTGTCTTTATGCCATGCATTCCCTACCGATTTATACTCGTCAAAAACACTTCTTTTGTCACAAGAAAATAAAAGTACTGCTACTAAAAGTAGCAAAATGCTATTTTTTAGGTTCATTTTTGTTCTCGGATGTTGGTTTCTTATCAGGACCAAATGGTTTACGCTTTTTGTTTTTATTGTGGTTGGTTTTCTTTTTTCTAGGTTGGTCAAAACGAGTCAAACTCTCTTGTCCCATAGCATTATTGAAATCTTTTTCAGGTTCTGTAATAATTTCAACGGCAAAATCTTCTAAAGAACTCACTTTTTTACCTTGTTTATTAGCTGCCATAATTTCTTTGACTTGCTCAATGTTTAACACATGCCAATTGGCAAAATTATCAAAATAGGCAAACCACATAAGGCCTTTGAAAATGTCTTGTTTTTGACATACTGCATCTCCTTTTTCGGTCTTTAATTTGGTTTCAAACTCAGGGAAGTCTTTCAACGCATCCATATACGTATCTAGCTCATAGTTCAAGCAACATTTTAATTTTCCACATTGTCCTGCCAATTTTTGAGGGTTTAAAGACAATTGTTGATAGCGTGCCGCAGAAGTATTCACACTTCTAAAGTCGGTTAGCCATGTTGAACAACACAATTCTCTACCACAAGATCCAATACCACCTAAACGAGAGGCTTCTTGGCGGAACCCTACTTGTTTCATTTCGATACGGGTACTGAATTCACGAGCGTAGTCTTTAATTAACAATCTAAAATCGACACGATCGTTAGCGGTATAATAGAACGTTACTTTTGACCCATCCCCTTGAAACTCCAAATCGGATATCTTCATTTCTAGTTTATGAGCAATGGCCAATTCCCGAGCTTTTACTTTCATGGGTTCTTCCTTGTCTCGGGAATCACTCCAAATATCAATGTCTTTTTGAGATGCTTTTCGATATATTTTAGCTACTTCAGGACTGTTGTGATTCACCCCTTTTTTCTTCATTTGGATTTTTACCAATTCGCCTGTAAGGGTAACGATACCTACATCATGTCCAGGTGAAGCTTCGGTAGCCACAATGTCTCCAATGCTCAAGGATAGTTTTTCAGTATTCCGGTAAAATTCTTTTCTCCCATTTTTGAAACGTACTTCAATACAGTCGAAAGGAGTTTCGCCACTAGGCAAACTCATATTCGCTAACCAATCAAAGACGGTTAATTTGTTGCAGCTATCGGTGCCGCAAGTCCCATTATTTTTGCATCCTTTTGGTGCACCACCATCAGATGTTGAACAACTTGTACAAGCCATATTTTGTGAATAATATATGTAGGTCACCTGGGAATATTCCGAGGTTACTTGTCATAAACGTTAAAAGTGTAAAGATAGTATTTTGTTGTATTCATTTTAAAAAAGAATTAGCTCCTTTTAATTGAGTTCCACCGAATAATTTAACATGTTTCTGTTGGGTTTTTCGAGTTCTTTTTTTGATTTGAAAATGTTTTTAAACAATGTTTTATTCCAGTGTGTTCTCTTTTTCCAGTGAGAAAAACTTTCCTCTCTCCAATTAAAATCCTCTTTCCAATAATATTTTGGAGACACATAGCAATAGGTATAAGGCATTAGATATGAACTGTTATTGTCTGTTTTTACAATAAGCGATTCCTTTTCTTGGCGATTAATGCTTTTGGGATAGAGCAGCGTAATACTTCTTTTAGTTGCCTCTTGTTTTAAGAAATGGGTCATCTCTGCATAGTCATTTTCTATGGCTTTAAGGCTAAAATTGGCATACGAAGTTTCTCCTATTTTGTCTATAGGACGCAATTGAATGATGTCTATAGCATAACCTCCATATAGGTTAAAGAATTCTTTCAGTTGGTAAAAATTATCCGTATTGAATGTATAATTGATGCGCAATTTTAGGTTAGGATATTGCTTTTTTTGTTCGGTAATGAGCTGAAGAATCTCATGGAATTTTTCATATACTCCTTTGTCCATTAAGTCTTCGTAGGTTGCTTTTGTGACTCCATGCATAGAAAGAATAAACTCGTTGAGTCCAGCCGTGGCTAGAGCAGCGATTTCTTGGGCGTCTAATAAATTCCCATTGGTAACCATACTAATATAAGGAACACGGTGCTTTTTGGCTATTTCAATAAGATTGGTATTGTGTTTGAAAAGAGTGGGTTCGGCACCACAGCCAATTTGGAGTTTCAGCGCATTTTTGAAATTCACTTTGGCCAAATCTTCCAAATCTTTTTCTTGAAAAATACCTTTCATATGACTCTTAACATAGTCATCATCGGTGAAGTAGCACATCTTACAGCGGAGATTACAAGCTAAAACTGGATCAAATTGAATGGCTAAATACCTTTTATCTAAAATACTCAATAGCCAAAGGCCAAAGAATTTTATACGATGGCTTTTGATGAGGTTATTAAATTTTAGAATTTTATAAATATCCATTTAGGTTTCTTTAAATGTAATTATGTTTACGGGACAAGCTTTTAGGGCTAGTTCACAGGCTTCAACTATAGTATGGTCTGCCGATTTGAGTGTAAAGAATCCTTTGGCATTAGTAGATTTAAGCAATACTGATTTCCCGTCTTTTTTAGACATTTGAAATTGGGCTGGTGCCATTTCTACACAATAATTACAGCCAATACATTTGTCCCTTTGCAGTGTAATAATCACCATTAGTTCTCTACAATTTTATACATTTTATCGGATAAGCGAATTCGGAAAGGCACTTTAAAGGTGCATGTATCTCCTTTTGTAGCTTTCTCGGCATCTAAATCATTGACATAGAGTTGGTCTAATAATAATTCTTGTGCACCCGTACTTGGGCCTGTAATCAAAATTTTATCCCCTTTTTTGATGTCATAGGCTTCAATTTTAAATTCGGCGATATTGGCTTTTTGGAAGTAATGCATTCCTTTACCTACATACACTTTCTTTTGAGTTGCACTTGACCCTGGATTGTCTGACCATTCCCCTAGTTTTTGTCCTAAATAATAGCCACTCCAAAACCCACGATTGTATACTGTTGCTAAGGCTTCCATCCAAGTAGTTATTTTTTCTTTGGTAAAACTATCTTCATAATACGCATCGATAGCTTCACGGTAGGTTTTGATTACTGTGGCCACATAGTCGGCAGCACGGCCACGTCCTTCTATTTTGATGACTTTGATCCCTGCATCAATAACTTGGTCTAAGAAATCAAGGGTACACAAATCCTTTGGAGACATTAAATATTCGTTATCTACTTCAATTTCAAAACCACTTTCTTGATCAATTACGGTATATTTTTTACGACAGTTTTGTTTGCAGGCTCCCCGATTGGCAGAGGAGTTGTGGGAATGTAAACTCAAGTAGCATTTTCCTGAGACAGCCATGCACAAAGCACCATGACCAAATATTTCTATTTCAACTAAATGACCGCTAGGACCTTTAATTTGTTCTTTTTCAATATCGTCTGTGATTTTCTTGACTTGGCGTAAACTCAATTCTCGGGAAAGCACTATGGTATCGGCAAAAAGAGCATAGAATTTAACTGTTTCGATGTTGGTTACATTCAATTGAGTTGAGATGTGCACTTCAATTCCCATGGTTTTGGCCGTCATGATAACTGCTTGGTCTGAAGCAATAACTGCTGTTATTCCCGCTTCTTTCGCTTTAGATAATAAGGTTTTTACGATTGACAAGTCATGGTCGTAAATAATAGTATTGAGGGTTAGGTAAGTGCGCACCTTTTTTTCAGCACAACGGCGTGCAATTTCGGGAAGGTCATCTAATACAAAATTGACAGTGGCGCGCGCGCGCATGTTTAATTGTTCGACACCAAAATAAACCGAATCACAGCCATTATCTAATGCTGCTTGAAGGGATTCAAAATTTCCTGCTGGAGCCATAAGCTCTATTCTTCCTGTAGTGGTCATGCGTTGTAAACTTTAAATAATTGATCGGATAGGCGTACTCTGAAAGGTACTTCTAGGGTAATTTTATCACCAACTTTAGCGGATGAGGCTTCTGTTCCGTTGACTAACATTTTTTGTAGCACTATTATTTCTTGTCCTGTTGTAGGTCCCGAAATGAGTAGGGTGTCCCCCACATTAATATCGTGTTTTTCTATAGTAAATAGGCCCACTTGGGCTTTTACAAAATAGTGAGCTACTTTACCCACTTTTATTTTTTTGGTTTTTATTTTTTGGCGGATGTCTTTTGGTGAAGGAGCTGCGGCAAGGGGAGTTGTATTTGCCTCCGATTGTTTGAACTTCAAGTTTTCCGATTTTCCTTTGCGAAACACTTTATTGCCAACTTGTTTACCGCTTCTTAACTTTACTTGTTCGTCGAGAGGTAATAGGGTAATCTCAAGGCATTCGTTAGAGCAGCAATTTTGCATACTGGCTTTGCAGTCGTCACATTGAATAAAGAGTAAATGACAGCCATCGTTTTCGCAATTGGTATGGTTATCACAAGGCTTTCCACATTGATGGCACTGTGAAATGATATCCTCTGTAATGCGTTCCCCTAGACGGTGATCAAAGACAAAGTTTTTCCCTATGAATTTGCTAGGCAGTCCTTCTTCTTGGATTTGTTTGGCATAATTGATGATACCACCTTCCAATTGGAAGACGTTTTTAAAGCCTTGGTGTTTGAAATAGGCAGAGGCTTTTTCACAGCGGATACCTCCAGTACAGTACATCACCAAGTTTTTATCTTCTTTATGGTCTTTTAGTTGATTGTTGATGATGGGTAAACTTTCTCTAAAGGTTTCCACATCGGGAGTGATAGCCCCTATGAAGTGGCCAATTTCACTTTCATAGTGGTTTCTAAAATCAACTACAATGGTGTTTGGGTCTTCTAGAATTTGGTTGAATTCCTTAGCTTTTAGATGTACTCCGATATTGGTTACATCAAAAGTATCGTCGTTTAAGCCATCGGCTACAATCTTATCTCGTACTTTAACGGTAAGTTTTAAGAATGAATGATCGTCGTGTTCAACGGCTACATTTAAGCGAATACCTTTCATGAAATCATACGCTTCCAATGTTAGTCGAAAAGCTTCAAAGTTTTCAGCTGGAACTGACATTTGGGCATTGATTCCTTCATGTGCCACATAGGTACGGCCTAATGCGTCAAGGGCATTCCAGGCGATGAATAAGTTGTCTCTAAAAGTTTTAGGGTCTTCAATTTTGGCATACGCATAGAAAGACAACGTCAGGCGTTGTTGGCCTGCTTGGTCAATAAGCTCGGCTCTTTCTTCTGCGCTTAAGGTGTTATACAGTTGCATGCTATAAACGGTTAAGTGAGAATTATGTAGCGAATTCTAAATGGAAGAATTCGGGGGTAAATTTACATAATTTATACAAAAGAGCGTAGCGCTTGCTTTTTATTTTCCGTTGAAGGTGTTCATGGTATTAGCTAAACCAGCTAAAGCAAAGGATTCGATGATGTCTTTGGCTAAGATGAACCTTTCAGATAGTTTGGTTTTTTCATCTTCATTCCATTCCCCTAGCACGTAATCCACTTGTTGTCCTTTTTTAAATTGGTCACTAATGCCGAAACGGAAACGAGGGTATTCGGATGAGTTTAGTAGCAGTTGAATATTTTTCAATCCGTTATGTCCACCATCACTTCCTTTGGCTTTGATGCGAATAGTGCCAAAAGGCAAGTTGAGGTCATCGGTAATGATTAGAACATTTTCTTTGGGAATGTTTTCTTTTTCCATCCAATACGACACCGCTTTACCGCTAAGGTTCATATAGGTGTTGGGTTTCAAAAGAATTAGTTTTCTTCCTTTGATATTGTATTCGGTTAGAGCACCTAGTTTAGCGGTTTCAAAAGAGGTGTTTTCTTTTTGGGCTACATAGTCTACTATTTTGAAGCCAATATTATGTCTTGTATTGGCATATTCTGCTCCTATATTTCCCAGTCCGACGATGAGGTATTTTTTACTCACTTCCTTAGTATTATTGGGGTTAACTGGATTCACTGCTTGGACTTCTTTTTTGTTTTCAGAAGCTTTCTTTGGCTGCAGTAATTTGGTTAACCAATTCATGGGTGTAAAAGTAAACAATTTTATTTCATACAATTCGGTTACGCTTTGGGTGAAAATTTGAAAATGAGTTAATTTGAAGATTTTTAATGGGAAGCGATTGTAAATAAAAACCGGAGCCCTTATGGGAATGACTTCTTTTTAAATAAGAAAGCCCCGTTTTTCAACGAGGCTTTCTTTATCAATTGGAAATAAATTATTTTTTCTTTCCTTTTGCTGGAGCTTTTGCTGCTTTTGCTGCTTCTTGAGCGGCTTTCATTGCAGCACGTGAGATCTTCACTTGACAAACCACAGTATTATCTGGGTGCATCAATTTAAAGTTAACAGCTTCAATTTTAGTAACATATAATTTGTTACCCATTTGTAATTCAGAGATGTTAGCTTCAACAAAATCAGGAAGATTTTTAGGTAAAGCTTTTACTTTTAATCTTCTTAAGTTCAAACGTAAGTCTCCCCCTAACAATACTCCAGGAGATGTACCTGCAATTTTCACAGGAACTTCCATAATGATTTCTTTTTTCTCATCTAATTGGAAAAAGTCAATGTGAAGAATTTTGTCAGACACTGGGTCGAACTGAATGTCTTGAAGAATAGCATCTGTAGTTTTTCCGTTCAAATCAATCACAACTGTGTGTGCGTTTGGGGTGTAAACCAATTTTTTAAATGCTCTTTCATCTGCTGCAAAATGTACTGGTTGACTTCCTCCGTAAATAACGCAAGGAACCATTCCAGCATCACGTACGGCTTTAGTAGCTTTTTTGCCTACGCTTTCTCTTTCTGATCCTTTAATCGTAATCGATTTCATTGTAAAAATATATAGTTAATAAATAAAAATACTTAATCAAAAGTGGCCCTTCCGCCACCTTGCTCCTTCATTAAAACAGTCCAAAGGACTGTTTTTTAACGCTTGGTTACATTAAAAATTTTCCACTAATGGAATTGTTGTGTTGCACCATGTGCATTACTTCTGCAAAAAGGGGTGCACAACTCACCACTTTTATTTTATGAGATTCTTTCTTTAATGGGATAGAATCGGTCACGATTAATTCTAACAATTTAGAATTCTCTATTTTTTCATAGGCTTCACCTGAAAGGATAGCGTGCGTACATATGGCTCTAACGCTCAATGCACCTTTTTCTATCATCAGGTCAGCGGCTTTGGCTAGTGTGCCTCCAGTGTCGATCATATCGTCTACTAGAATTACATTTCTACCTTTTACTTCTCCAATAAGTTCCATAGAGTCTATTACATTGGCAACTTTGCGTTGTTTGTAACAGATTACTACATCAGACTCTAGAAATTTAGAGTAGGCATAGGCTCTTTTGGAGCCACCCATATCTGGGGATGCGATTGTTAAATTATCTAAATTTAAACTTTTCACATAGGGTAGGAATATGGTTGATGCGAACAAATGGTCAACTGGTTTTTCGAAAAACCCTTGTATTTGATCGGCATGTAAATCCATAGTCATGATTCGAGTTGCGCCAGCAGTTTCCAATAATTTGGCTACTAGTTTGGCTCCAATCGGCACCCTTGGTTTATCTTTTCTATCTTGTCTTGCCCATCCAAAGTAGGGGATTACGGGAGTAATATGTCTAGCTGATGCTCTTTTAGCGGCATCAATCATTAGCAAAAGCTCCATTAAATTGTCGGCGCTTGGAAATGTAGAGCAGACAATAAATACGCGTAAACCTCTTATGGACTCTTCAAAAGAAGGTTGAAATTCACCATCACTATATTTAGAGAACGTAACTTTACCTAGCGGAACCCCATAATTTTGGGAAATTTGTTCGGCTAAATAGACGCTTTGCGAACAGGCAAATATTTTTGCTTCAGGTTCAAAATGCGACATTGTAATTTGTTGTTTTTATCCAAAGAGCCGCTACAATAGGGCTTTTACTTGACATAAAAGCTTTGATGTATAAACCCCTCGGGTGTAGTTAGTTAGTTGTGTGTTGCAGTAACGCGGTGCAAATTTAGAAATTAAATTGGACTCTGAAAGGATATTTTTAACTATTTTTTTGATTGTATGAAGAAAAATTATTTACATTTGCACCCACAAATTGATAAACATCAATGTCCCAATGGTTGAAAAATCATGTCCTAGCCCGGATGGCGGAATTGGTAGACGCGCACGACTCAAACTCGTGTACTTAGGTGTGTGGGTTCGATTCCCACTCCGGGTACTTTAAAAACCTCTCAGCAATGAGAGGTTTTTTATTTGGAATTAATTGTCATCATATAGGTGTTTGGGTTCCGCCTGTCTGCTTGAAGGCTGGTTTACACTTCGGGTACAAAACCTCTCAGCAATGGGTGGTTTTTTTATGGGCCAGAATTTCGGAACGAGACAAATGATATACACTATACGATTGTATAGTAAATGGAAGAACACTAGAATAGAGAGTATTAAGCAAGTAACCATGCTATATCCATGCTATATCCATGCTATATCTATCAATATACGAGGGACGATATACGATATACCGATAAGTGAATTGTGAGTCTATGATATAGGAAAGTGTATTAGTTTAGGGAGTATCAGTGCTGTATCTATCAATATCCGAGGGACGATATTCGATTTACGATATACGGAATTCGGTTGCTTTTCCGCTTTATTAACATTTGCAAACCCGATTAATGCAAACCATCATTTGGACCACTATAATCACGAGTCCTGATGGGCAAATTAATTTTCCGCTGTAAATTAAATTAAGACCTTTTATACATATAAAAATACGTTGGGATAAATATTTTGGCGCGCATTATCGAATGAAAAAAAGGTATGAATTAGCAAAATATAAGAGTGTTTTTAAACGATTAATCTATTTTTAATTGGGTCTTATTCTTGTTTTTAATTGATAATTTCACATTAAGTTCAATGTAGAAGTTATAGCTCTAACATTTAGTTATACAATTTTCTAAATCAATTTTCCACCCTTTTTTTGTTATTCAAACCTATCTTAGTTTGTTTTAAAAGGTTTAAATATTTGGATTTGTTTATATTTTTTATTTTGTCAATAAAGTTAAAATTGCTTTAAAAAAGAAAAGTTGTAGGTTTAAATGCGTTTTTTATAAGTTAGTAATACTAGTGGAAGTATAACTAGTTAAATATTCCTTTAACACCCTGTTTTACTGAGTTTTTTCTTTTAAAAAAAACCAAAAATGCTTTTAAAATTCATTAAATTAAAAAGTATATAATAATATTGAGTGTATTAAAGTTCTATTTTTAGTCCCTTGATAAATAACCAAAAAAACACAATTATGTTCAACAATTACTTTTTAAAAATTCCGTTAAGGTTTTTTTCGCATTCAGAGGAAGTATCTCAAGTAAAGTCATCGCGATTTGATGGTCTTACATTTTTGGGAATTTTAATGCTATTTATTGCAAATAGTATTAATGCGCAAACTACACTTATCAATCCGACCACAAGTGGAGGATTCAATTCGGGTAGCACATTTGCTGCCAATGGATGGACTGTTGCCAATGAGGGAACAGGAGCTGTGAAATGGGCATTAGGAACTGCAGTTTCTGATACAAGTCCGGCAACAACAGCAACGGCTAGTAGTATGCCAATTACATCATACTCGGTAACTTTGTCTGCCATAAACCAAAGTATTGCTATTGGTCAATTGGTGACAGGGACTAATATTCAAGCTAATACATATGTGGCAAATATTAGTAGTACAACTTTAACGTTGACTTTGCCAACAACCAATGCAACAGCTGCGACGAACGTAGCTTTGTCTTTTGGAGCACTTACCTCGAATATTTCGGGTAATTCGGCTTATTTATCATTGGATAATGGAGCTACTGCAGCTACCAATGTTTCTGGAATTCGTACGGTATATCTTTATAAAGATGTTACTATTCCAGCCGGAGAGACCAATATATTTTTAAAATTTGATTGGAAATCGGCAGCTAACACTTGGCAAGTATTTGCAGCACCTACCAGTGTTACACCTGTTGGGTCAAATGTTCAGACTTCTTTTCCAGCTACATTAGCTGGAGCTACTCCTATAGTATATTCAAATACAAATACAACAACACAAACTGCTTCGGCTTTTATACCGGCTAGTTTTGCTGGAACAACTATGCGATTAATCTTTGTATGGTCTAATGGATCTGGAGGAGGAACAAATCCACCGTTAGCTATTGACAATGTATCTTTAGTGTCTAGAGTAGGAGGACAAACAATAAGTTCAGTTTCTTCTGGTCTTTTCACGAATCCTTCAACTTGGGATATGGGCTATGTACCTTCTCCAACAGATGATGTGGTAATCAATGCGGGGCATAATGTTAATATTGATCAAAAAATTGGTTTAGGAACCAATGATTTATTTATTGCTGGAGCTGGTGCTACACTACAATTTGGTACCTTTTCGGATCAATTTACAGTAAATAATGATTTATATATTAGTGGTTCAGGTGCTCGTTTTAACGTATATGAACCAACTGGAGTTGTAACTCCAGCGGGAACAGGGAAATTGTTAAAAGTGGGGCACGATATAAGTTTTACAAGTGGAGGTAGATTAGATGTTGCTTTTGGTAATACTTCTGCTGGAGCGGGTGAATTGAATTTATTTGGGACTTCTTTACAAACTATATCAACTGATGCTGGCAGCTTCTTAGGAGGAACATCAAAATTGAATACTTCAAGTAACACTTTTGGAATTATCAATCAATTAACAGTGACCAATACAAGTTCGGCTACACCTAATATTGATTGGCAATTGAATAATGCTAGAATAAAAAGTAAAATTACATTATCAAGTGGAAGAGTTGCTTTAGGATCTAATAAAATTATTTTAGGTAATTATGGTGCTTTGAGCGCGAATGTGGTTTGTAATTTAGGGACAGGTTTCATAGGAGGAACAGTTTCTAGATGGTATACTACTACAGCTACTCCATCATCAGGAACGATTGATGCAGGATTGGATTATAGTAATGCGAATGTTTTATATCCTATATTAAGTTCAACAGGACAAAATAGATGGGCATCTGTTTTATCACCAGCTGCTACTGTAGCGGGAGAGATTGCTATAACCTATACAAATGCTACTACGATGAGTTCTACATCTATAACTGATGGTATTACTGTAGGCACACGATATGATGGAAATTGGGCTATAGCTACTCCAGATAGTAGAGTTGACACTACTCTAAGTACTGCACCATTAAATACGTATACCAATGCCAATGCTACCTTTGCTTTGGGACTTTATGCTTCAGGTGCTTTTGCTACCAATGATGGAAATTCCAGAATTGTATATGCTTCAACGGCTTTAGGTGGGGCACATATTAATGGAACAACGGCTCCTTTTATGGCCCGTTCAGGATTATCGTTAGCTAATTTAACTTCGGCTGCTTTATATGTGGGCGCTTCAACAAGTTCAGCGCAAGCAACTACTACAAAAACATCGGCTGCTACTGGTGATTGGAATACAGCATCAACATGGACTCCATCTGGAGTACCTAGTTGTTCGGATGTAGTTACAATTGCAAATGGACATACAGTTACTGTAAATGCTACAGCAAGTGCGGCAGGAGTAACTATTAATGCTGGAGGTACTTTAGAGAATGCTGGAGGTACTTTAACAGTAGGGTGTACAAATAATAATGCTATAGTATCTAATTATGGAACTAGTACAGTTTCAGGAGGAATTTTAAAAGTAAATGGTGCAGTTTATCACCGATTAGGAAGTACATTTAACCACACTAGTGGTGATGTAATTGTTGATAGTAATAATGCTGGAGATGCCGCTACAAGTGTTGGTCAAGGAGGAAGTTCTATGAAAATTGAAACTTCTAATTTGAATTTGACAGGAGGAACTATCACTATTGTTGATCCATTGATAAATAATACAGTAGCTACGTCTTCAACTTCGTCTACTTCCTTTACGAATAATACAGTCGTTACTTTTACAAAATCAACAGATACTGGAGTCTATGCGATAGGATCTACATCAATCAATATGGCTTCTCTGAATTCAAATGCACTTGTTTATGCAGCAGGAATGACTGTTACTGGAGCTGGAATTGCTTCGGGAACTACAATTGTTTCATCTACAGGAAATTTAACAGGAAATTTAATTACTTTAGTTTTGTCACAACCTACAACAGCCGTTATTACAGCTAGTTCAACATTGACATTCTCGGGTATGAGTAATGGATGTGCTTCATTAAATTTTGCTAATACAGGAAATATGGGGGCGGTAGCAATAGGTCAACTGGTAACAGGAAATGGAATTCCATCAGGAACGACAGTTGCTAGTATTTATTCAGATAATTTAGGTTCAGGAACTGTAGCAGTAGCATTATCACAACCTTTAACAGGTTTAGCTACATCACCAATTACGGCAGCTGAAACTATTACTTTTTCATCTGCTTCACCAAGTTGTTCTACGATTATTTTGCCAGCAGCTAATGCTTTAATAAGTGTTGGACAAGCTGTATCAGGAACTGGAATTGCACCAGGAACCACTGTTACAACTATTACTGCAGTAGGAACACAAGTGCGTTTGGATTTATCATTACCAACAACAGGAGCGATGTCTGCTCCAGTTGCTTTGAGTTTTTATGCGGGTAATTTGAATAGTTATGCATTTACTTATAATGCAGCATCGAATTATGTGTCTGGATTAAATCACACTTTGAAATTTGGTGATGGTTTATCTACAGACAAAGCAGCAGTTACAACCAATGGCTATTTGTGTAACTTTATTCAAGGAGGTGGTACATTCTCTATGGGTAATTTAACAGTTGATGCACTTGATGGATCTAACAGATTCTTAAATGTAGTTAATATTTTAAATGTTCAAAATGCATTTACAATTACTACAGGAAGTGTTGCTAAAAAGACAAACACAACCGGTGGAATGTTTTTTGGAGGAAATATTACAAATAACGGATCTTTCTTTATGACAGCCAATACAGCTACTAGTTTTGCGAATGCAGCATTAGGAGCAACAACATTGGCTCAAACTATTTCAGGGTCAGGTGCTTTTTATAATAATTTAACTACTACCACAGCAACAGGTTCGTTTGCTTCTTTAACCGTTAACAACACCAATTCGGCTGGGGTTACTATTAGTTTTCCTAATTTCAGATTAACAGCTGGAATAACTTTTACAGCGGGTATTATTCATACTTCAGCTACTTATCCATTATACCATGGAGCAGCTAATCTATCTTCAAATCCTAGTATATCAGGAAATTTAGGAAATACAGCTCATATTGATGGGCCTTATGCTAAAAGTTTTTCTACTACTTCGCTTTCAACCAATCTTCAAAATTTCCCAGTAGGTAAAAATGGTGTTTATATGCCAATTGCATTTGGTGTTGCTAATGGAGGTTTCTTCATGGCAGAGGCATTTACAACGAATACGGGATCAGCTTCATCAAATGTGGCTAATGTAAGTGCGTCACGATGGAAAGTTGATCGAGATGGAACAGCGGGTTCATTTACTAACTTTAATGTTTCCTTAGGAAGTTCTTCTATAAATTCTAATAATATAGTTGTTCAAGCACCTACTGATCAAGGTACTTATGATAATGTTTTTGGAAATACTGTTACTTATACAGCTGGTACTCCTAATACAATAGCTACTACTACTGCAACTGCAAGTTCAGGATTCACAGGTAATTTTGCCTATGCTACTACACCAAATTGTGATAGTGTAAATCCAGGAAATACAATTGCTAATTTGACAATTAGTCAAGTTATTACAACTCAAAATTCGGCAAACTCAGCAGGTTCTGTTACAAGTGGTTCAACTGCTGTTACTTTGCAAGCTGCAAACACTTTAATTGTACCTGGGCTTTTAGTTTCAGGAACTGGAATTGCAACAGGAACTACTGTATCAACAATAACTGGTACCTCTATGACATTGTCACAAGCTGCTACTGCGACTTCTTCAGGTATTGTTGCATTAACTTTTACTTCAGTTCAAACTCCTACTTCGGTGTGTGGTACTCAATTGGTTGCTTTGAGTTTGCAAAATTCAACTACAGCTGGAGGAGTAACTTATCAATGGCAAAGTTCTACAGATGGTGGATCAACATATGCTAATATTAGTGGGGCAACTACTTCAACGTATACTGCTTCTCCTATAAAAAACACGTATTACCGTTGTAATGTAACTTGTGCTTATGGGCCAGTAACTGCTACTTCAACACCAGTTCAGGTTACGTTAAGTGCATCTTTACCAACGGCTACTGGAGGTACTTCTTGTACTCCAAGTACCCCAGTAAGTTTAACTGCTACTGCGGGTTCTGGTACAATTACATGGTATGCTGCTGAAACAGGAGGTTTGCCATTGGCAACTACAAGTCCTTATTCGCCTTCACCAGCGACTACAACGACTTATTATGTAGCTAGTGAGACTACTTCAACCTATACAGCAGGTAAGCCATTAACGGGAACTTCTGCTCAAACGAATAATTATACTGGTCTTGTTTTCAATGCCACAAACACTATTCGTTTGAATTCGGTAAAAGTATATCCAAAACAAACTGCTGGAGCACTTGATGCTGGAGCACCTATCACTATAAAATTATATAAAGATGGGGTTCAGGTTCCAGGTACAGATGCAGTAACTTTTACACCAGTGACTAATACTGGAGCAATTTCTGCTTCATTTGTCAATGTTGTTACTTTAAATTATTTGATTCCTGCAGGAACAGGTTATACTCTTTTGGCTACATCTGGTATAAGTGCTACGAATTCCATTGCTAAAATTGCTACTGGATCTGTAGTTACTCCTGTTGGAGTTGGAGCTTTAGGTATTACTTTTGGGGCTTCTAGTTTTGATGTCACTTCTAATACGGAATACGATAATTTCTTTGATATTAGTGTTACAGAAGTATGTTCTTCACCTAGAGCTGCTGTTGTAGCAACTGTAGGATGTAGCTCAATTGTAAATGTTAAAATGAACATCCAAGGTTACTATGATTCAGCTACCCACGCCATGCGTCCGGTAATGGCTAATCAAGGAGTTGGAAGTAGTTCAACAGATGTAGATACAGTAACTGTAGAGTTACATGATTCTACTACGTTTGCTACAGTAGCTACCGCTACAGCGACATTACATACAGATGGTACAGCTACGGCAACGTATGGTACAGCACCAACTGGATCGTTCTTTATAGTTATTAAACACAGAAATTC
>JAHEHJ010000044.1 GCA_024644655.1 Flavobacterium sp. | reverse complement strand
TGTCTTCAACACTTAGTTCTTTTGTAGTCGCCATATTTTATAAGTACTTAACTGGATTTGTATTTTCTTCCGAAAAAATGATTGCAAAATTAAGGATTTTTTTCTTAAGAAAATCAACAATATAGTTTTTTGTAAATCTTTCGCTTTCAAAGTGCCCTATGTCGGCTAAAATGAATTGATTTTCAGCTTCATAAAAGTTATGATACTTTAAATCGGCTGTTAAAAAAATATCAGCGCCTGCTTGTTTGGCTTGCGCTATTGCAAAACTTCCAGAGCCTCCAAGGACTGCAACTTTCTGTATGGGTTTACCCAAAAATGCCGAATGTCGGATGACGCCACATAGCATTGTATCTTTTACATAAGAAAGAAATTCGGCTTCCGACATCGGTGATGCTAATTCCCCTATCATGCCAAGTCCAATATTTTGATGCGCATTTTGCAAATCATACACTTCATAAGCTACTTCCTCATAGGGATGTGCGGCAAACAATGCTTTAAGAATAGCACCTTGTAGATGTTTCTCAAAAGTTACTTCTATCTTGATTTCCTCCGCTTCAATCAATTCAAATCGAGAGCCATGTACTGGGTTGCTTTCTGAGTTTCCTTTGAATGTCCCAATACCGTTACTTGAAAAACTACAGTCTTCATAATTGCCTATAGTACCCGCTCCAGCACTAAATAAGGCTTTCTTTATAGTCTCCGCGTTTTGAAGGGGAGAAAAGGTAACAAGCTTCTGAATATACTGTTGTTTCGGGATTAGAATTTTGGTGTTTTTCAGTCCAAGGGCATCGCAAAATATTTTGTTGACTCCGTTTTTGTGATTGTCCAAAGCTGTATGAACTGCATAAATGGCAATATCATTTTTGATAGCTTTAAGTACGGCACGTTCCACATAGTTTTTGCCTGTTATTTTCTTAATTCCTGAAAAGAGTATAGGGTGAAAGCACACGATTAAATTGCATTTTTTAGCGATGGCTTCCTCAATAACATTTTCAAGAGCATCATGGCACACTAATATTCCAGTGGCTACTACATTGGAATCACCAACTAGTAGGCCTACATTGTCAAAATCTTCGGCATAGGCTAGGGGAGCCATCTCTTCTAAAACGGAAAGAATTTCTTTTATTTTCATAGTTGTATTAGGTTGCCCATTCGTTAAGATGGTCTATTATAATCCATTGGCCGTCTCTTTTTTCAAAAAGGATATAACTGCCGTTGTTGTGTTCTATTGTTCTGTAAAAGGCTACTTTAACCAAGGCATAGTTGCCATGACTAAAATAAATAGGCTTACTCAAAATCATTAGTCGTAGATTGTTTTCTTGTTGCTTATCAGCAATTACTTTGAAATCTTCTAAGGAAATGCAATCATTTACTTTTCGTTTCAAATACTGATTTTGATTCAAGAATAGGGCATTATATTCTTCCGACCAATCTTCTTCGGCGCCTGATTTTATTTGGTTTTTTATTTCAACATCGTTTCTTTTTAACAAGTCACTCTTTGAGATAACTTCTAGCACTTCTTCATTGTTGGGCGCTTTTTTACAATAAAAACGCAACAGTTGCAATCTGTTTTTGACTATTATTTTTTCGTTTTTATAATAGTGTGTGAAAATGATTTTTAGCAAATCCGTATTCTCCATTTGTTGCCCATAAACAGAGTTGCCAAGCACTAGTACTAGAGCTAAAACTTGTAACAGTTTTGTTTTCATCCGAATTGGTACATTAGATTATTTTCATTCAAAGATAAAAATTCGTTACTTTCGTGCTATGATTTTGTTGCGAAAATTACTTTTTCCATTTGCTCTACTGTTTGGGCTTATTACTTCTATTCGAAATTATCTTTATGATAAAGGTATCCTAAAATCATATACTTTCGATGTACCGGTTATAGTTGTCGGTAATTTGAGTGTAGGTGGTACCGGTAAAACTCCCCAAATTGAATATTTAATCCGGTTATTGTCCTCTAAGTACGCTATTGCTACATTAAGCCGAGGGTATAAAAGAAAATCAAATGGTTTTGTGCTTGCTGATGCCCATGCTACGGCGTCTCAATTAGGAGATGAACCATTTCAATACTATAAAAAGTTCCCACAAATTCAGGTGGCTGTTGATGCTGATCGTAGAAATGGAATTACTCAATTGTTGAATTTACCATCGAAACCGGAAGTGATATTATTAGATGATGCCTACCAACACCGCAGGGTAAAAGCAGGATTCTATATCTTATTAACCTCGTTTGACGAATTGTATGCTCAGGATTATATGTTGCCTACAGGTAATTTAAGAGAACCCAGAAGTGGTGCTAAAAGAGCCGACATGATAATTGTCACTAAATGTCCTCCAACAATTTCTGAAATTGCACGTGCAAATTTAAAATCAGTTTTACAATCGGATGTGCCAGTATTTTTTAGTTCTATTGAATACGATGATACCGTATATAGTGCAACAAGTACATTGGCTCTCGAAGAATTAAATAAACAGTCTAAAGTGTTGGTGGCTGGGATTGCTAAACCCAAACCATTCTTTGACTTTTTGCAACAGGATGGAGATAGTTGTGTTTCGTTTCCCGATCATCATGAGTTCAGTTCAAGTGATATTGAATGGATAAAAGCTGAATCCGTTGGCAAACTAATTGTGACGACTGAAAAGGATTTTGTACGTTTGAATGCTGCAGAATTAGCAGCTAAATTATATTATTTACCTATTAAGAGTAAGTTGATAACAGAATCAGCTACTTTTGACCAAATTATTTTAAACTATGTGGGAACAAGTTCAAGAAACCGTTAATTATATTAAGAATAGAACCAATTTTACACCTGAATATGGAGTTATATTAGGTTCGGGATTAGGGAGCTTTACCGATGATATAACAATTGAATTTACCGTACCCTATACAGAAATACCCAATTTTCCGGTTTCCACAGTTCAAGGACATAAAGGCGCTTTGGTATTTGGTACTATAGGAAACAAAAAAGTTATGGCTATGCAAGGAAGATTTCATTATTATGAAGGCTATTCCATGCAAGAAGTTACTTTTCCAGTGCGGGTAATGAAATACCTTGGTGTCACAAAATTGATAGTGTCTAACGCCTCAGGGGGAGTAAACCCAGCGTATAGTGTAGGTTCAATAGTGGTAATCAAAGATCATGTTAACATGATGCCTGAGCATCCGTTACGCGGTAAAAACGATGAACGTTTTGGTCCTCGATTTGTCAATATGAATGAAGCTTATAGTCCTAAAATGATTGCTACGGTTAAACGTATTGCCACTGATTTGTCTATAGAAATTTTTGATGGAGTTTATTTAGGTTTGCAAGGACCAACATTTGAAACCTTGCATGAATATAAAATGGTTAAAGTAGTGGGTGCCGACTGTGTAGGGATGTCTACTGTACCCGAGGTTATCGTGGCACGCCACATGGAATTAGAAACGTTTGGTCTTTCTGTGATTACCGATATCGGTAGCGAAGAAGGTCTAGAGTCAATTAGCCATGAAGAAGTATTGAAAGCCGCTAACTTAGCCGAGCCTAAAGTAAGACAATTGATTAAGGAATTAATACTCCAATATTAACTGATATTTAGCGCAATACTAGCATAAAATGCTTCGGGATTGAACGGTTTGGTAATTACATCCGTCATTCCAAAAGAAAGCAACATTTCTCGATTCTCATTTAACGATATTGCTGTAAGAGCTATAATAGGCATTTTGATATCAAATTCACGAATGTGTTGCGTGGCTATAGTTCCATTAATGCCGGGTAAGTGAACATCCATTAGGACCAAATCAAAATCATTGGGTTTCTTTATGAGTTCTATAGCTTCCTCGCCATTATCTATAATGACACATGTCATTCCTTTGTTCTCGAGCATCTTTTTGGTAACCATCTGGTTGATTTTATTATCTTCAACCACTAAGATGTGTTTGTTCTGCAATACTGTATCGGAATAGGTTTGCTTTTCTATTTTTTGAGTTTCTGAACTACCATTCATAAGGTTCAATTCGAAATCAAAAGTGGTTCCAATATTCACTTGGCTTACCAAGTTAATGTCACCTCCTAATAAATCTACTAGCTTTTTCACTATGGTCAATCCTAATCCTGTTCCACCATATTTTCGATTGATTTCTACAGATCCTTGTGAGAAACTATCAAATATAGATTCTTGTTTTTCTTCTGGAATTCCAATACCTGTATCACTAACAGCAAAGTTTATTCTAGAATAATCTTCTCCCGATTCCACTAATTTGGCTATCACATGTATTTCACCATCTTTAGTGAATTTCAAAGCATTGTTAATTAGGTTGATAAAGATTTGTGACAATTTAGTGGGGTCTCCCAGAATCATTTCAGGGATAGCAGGGTCAATATCCAGCGTGAATTTGTTATTGTTTTTTTGAGCAATTTCCCTTAGGGTGTTTTGAATATCAACAAGCAACTGCTTAATATTGAAATTAATGTATTCAATTTCAATTTGGCTCGATTCAATCCGATTGATTTCTAAGATTTCATTGATAAAGGTCAAAAGGTAATTACCCGAAAACTTCAACGAATTCAAATAATGGATTTGATTTTCTTTTGGGTTGTCTTCTATAAGTATATGGGTTATTCCATTGATAGCATTTAGAGGTGTGCGCAATTCATGACTTACAGTGGATAAGAAATCAGCTCTAGCTTTTGACGCTTTTTCAGCTTTGTCTTTGGCTACTTGCAACTCGTTGTTTTTCTCTTGTAATAATATATTGGATTTGCTTCTAATAATATTGTTTTTATACAACGACAAACTAAGTAAGGACAATATGGAAATTAATGCAATGGCTAAAAAGCTTATGAGTTTAGCAAACTTAGAACTTCTTTGTTGGGCTTCATTTTCTTTTGCCATTTGCTCGATAGCTTTCATGCGTTCACTTTCTTTAAACGCTTCGTAGTCATTGGCATCTAGCTTTTCATTGTTTATCAAGAACAGACTGTCTTTTAATTGAATGTGCTGTTTAAGGAATTTATATGATTTTTGTTGGTCAAGAAGCTTGTCATAAACGATGCTTAAATCCAATACTATTTTGACTTTTTGTTCTAAATTTTTTTCAACAGCATTTTGTTCTAATGCTCTATTTAGATAGTTGGCAGCCAAATTATAATGTTCTAGCTTTAATTCAATATCCCCCAATTGGTATAAAGCTTCTGCTTTTGTTTTGTATATATTAGAGGTGTTATTCTTAAATATGATTTCGTTGAATATACTGGTGGCTAATTCGATTTTATTCTTGTTTTTATAGAGTATTCCTCTCTGTAAATTAAGTATTTCGGAGGCGTCAATTTTTAGTATGGCATATATTTTGGCTGATTGGTCAAAGTTTTGTTCTGCTTTTGGAAAGTTTTCCAAATCCATATAACAAAGGCCTATATTATAATAACATAAGGCATAATCACTTGAAGGTTCTATTTGACTATGGAACTCCGCGCTTTTTGAAAATGTTTCAATGGCGTCATTCAATTTTTTTAATTCAAAATAGATAGACCCCAATGAAAAAAGGGCGTTACCCATTCCATCAATATTTTGAATGGATTTCGCATAATTATAGGCTTTTTGGGAATACAATAAGCCAAATTTATAATTGTTTGTTTTTTTATTGAAGTTCGCTAATTGGATATAATACTGGGTGCTGTCTACTTTAGACTCACTGTTAATTTGCCCAAAACATAAACTTTGAAATACAAATACTAGCCAAAACCATCTCATAAAGTGTTTGTTTTAAAAAGATTAAGGAGCTAAATATAATGAAATTAAGCTTTCATCAAGAGGAGTAAGTCAATTATTCGACTGGAATACCCTATTTCATTATCATACCATCCCACCACTTTCACCATCTTATCAATTACAGAGGTAAGCTGCGCATCAAACAAACAAGAATTGGGATTGCCAATAATATCTACAGAGACTATAGGGTCTTCAGTATAGGCCAAAATTCCTTTTAAATGGGTTTCGGAAGCGCGCTTGAATGCCGCATTAATTTCGGCTATACTCACTTCGTTTTTTACATAACAGGTAATGTCGGTTAAGGAACCATCGGGAACTGGAACACGGATGCCACTGCCTCCAATTTTACCTTCTAATTTGGGGAATATTTTGGTCAAAGCTTTAGCAGCACCTGTAGTAGTTGGCACTATCGATTGGCTGGCGCCACGCGCTCTTCTCAAATCTTTATGGGGTTGATCGTGCAAACTTTGATCGGTAGTAAAAGAGTGTACCGTTGTGATGTAAGCTTGTTCGATACCACACAATTCGTCAATTACTTTAATCATAGGAGCCGCGTTATTAGTGGTACAACTCGCATTGGATACTATAGTCTCGGTTCCATCTAAAAGGTGTTCGTTGACTCCAATAACCACAGTTTTTATTTCGGGTACTTCAGAAGGGGCACTGTAGATAACTTTTTTGGCACCCACTAGTATATGTTGGTTGATGTCTTCAAAAGTTTTGTATTTACCCGTACTTTCTATCACAAAATCAATGTGGATAGCACCCCAATTTAATTTTGCTATTTCTTTTTCATGAAAAAACAAATAAGATTTACCGTCTACTATGATACTAGCTTCATCAAAAGTCACTTCATACGGTAACACTCCATGGATGCTGTCATATTTAATGAGATGCGCCATGGTTCGGTTGTCTGCAATATCATTGATAGCTACTACTTCTAGTGTAGGATGATTCAAAAGCAATCGAAACAGATTCCTTCCAATTCTTCCAAAACCATTAATAGCTATTCTTGTTTTCAATTGAAGGTGTATTTATTATAGAATGTGTTTTTCGGCATGGTAAGAAGAACGCACTAAGGCGCCGCTTTCCACATGGCGGAATCCTAATTCTTTTCCGATAGTTTCGTATTTTTTGAATTGTTCAGGCGTAATAAACTCTTTAACCGGTAAATGTTTTTTACTTGGTTGCAAGTATTGTCCAATGGTAACAATGTCCACATTAGCCTCTTTTAACTCATGTAGTGTTTCAATAACTTCTTCTTCGGTTTCGCCTAATCCTAGCATGATGCCCGATTTGGTTCTGCGAATGCCTTTTTCTTTTAAGTATTTTAACACGCCTAAGCTTCGATCGTATTTGGCCTGAATTCGTACTTCTCTAGTTAAACGGCGTACCGTTTCCATATTATGAGATACTACTTCGGGGTTGGCTTCTACAATGCGGTCAATGATGGTTTCTACCCCTTGAAAATCAGGAATTAATGTTTCTAAGGTCGTGTTGGGATTCATACGTCTTATGGCTTGAACTGTTTCTAGCCAAATGATAGAACCCATATCTTTTAAATCGTCACGGTCTACACTCGTAATTACCGCATGTTTGATATTCATAATTTTGATAGAACGGGCTACTTTTTCAGGTTCTTCCCAATCTACTGTTTCGGGTCTGCCAGTTTTTACACCACAGAAACCACAAGAGCGGGTACAAATATTTCCTAATATCATGAACGTTGCGGTACCTTCACCCCAACATTCACCCATATTGGGACAACTACCCGAGGTGCATATAGTGTTGAGTTTGTATTTGTCAACCAAACCTCTTAGTTCGGTGTATTTTTGACCAATTGGCAGTTTAACTTTCAGCCATTTTGGTTTTCCTACAGGTACATTTTGATCAAGTACAGATTCCATTTTTCCCAATTTTTGATTCGCAAATATACGAAGGTTGTCTTTAGCAATACCGTATATAGACTTTGATTTTTAAAAGTGAAACAGGCCTCTTTTAGAAGTTTCACTATACTGCTCTAGTCTTAATTAGTCTGTAATATCGCGGTTTTTTAATTCTTTGTCTATGATTTTATTATTGTGTAGTTTCACTACATTCTTGCTTTTCTTCATTCTAAGATTCAAGAATTCTACAAATAGCGAGAAGAATATAGAGAAGTACAAATACCCTTTTGGAATGGTACCTACTTCGGTGTCGTTACCAAATTTAAAGTGGGCCAAGTGAGAGCCTTCTGCAATCAACATCACACCAATCAATATTAGGAACGATAATCCTAAGATTTGAATCGTAGGGTGCGCGTTCACGAATTTAGAAACTGGTCCGGCGAATATCATCATGATAACCATAGAGATGATAACGGCCAATATCATAATGACAAGGGCGCCTTCTGAGCCAAATCCACCTTGTGCAGGTGCTGCATTGCTCACCATACCTACAGCGGTTAATATACTATCAAATGAAAAGACAATGTTTAGTAGGGCAATTTGGAAAACAGCATTCATCAAACTATTGCTTGCTTTTCCTGTGCTTCCTTCTTCTTCACCTTCCATTTTGTGGTGGATTTCCGAAACCGATTTGTACAATAGGAATAGCCCTCCACCGAAAACAATTAAGCTTTGGCCCGTGATATGAGCTTCAAAAAAACCTAAATCAATTGCTTTAATAACTTCTTGCAAACTCATTACCCAGGTAATTCCAAATAATAAGATGATTCGGAAGGCCATGGCTAACAAAAGCCCTATACGGCGCGCTTTGGGTTGGTCAG
>JAHEHJ010000043.1 GCA_024644655.1 Flavobacterium sp. | reverse complement strand
ACAAGGGACCAATATTAGAGGTGTTAAATAGTGTTGCGGAAATGGTAAAAGAATTAAAAAAATAACAAATGTCGAAAAAAATATTCAATTGGCTTTTAGACAAATGGCTTGCAGGTTTTATAACTGCGACATTTTTCTTTATGCTAAAATATACATAGACTTACCCGCCGAAAGTAAGAACAACATCTTTCATTTCAATTGTAAATAGACCTAAAATTCGTACTGAATAAAATTCGGCAAAAAACCCGAAATTCCCCTAGTCAAATGAAAAAAAGCAGATATACATCCTGAATATCATCGATGAAATTAATCGCGAAGCACTTGCCATTAATGCTGATTATTCACAATCAGGAAGAACCGTAGTATCAGCCCTTGAGGACCTCAAATACTGGCGCGGACGACCCAACGAAATACATTGTGATAACGGACCTGAATTCCTGTCAAACTACTTCGTTGATTACTGCAAAAATCAAGGCATCCAGATCAAATATTTCCAACCCGGGAAACCCACTCAGAACGCCTATATTGAGCGCTTTAATCGAAGCTATCGAGAAGATGTTTTGGACGCATACATGTTTGAATCTTTATACCATCTCAGAGAACTATCAGCAGAATGGCAGGATGAATACAATGAATTCCATCCACATCAATCATTAAATGATCTCAGTCCTAACAAATATTTTGAAACTAATACTTAAAACTGAAAAGTCGAACCTATCCCAGTTCTAAAAAGGAGGCACTGACACCCGACACAAACATAAACAGAATAAAAAATAAATTTTCGAATGGACAATCAAGAAAATAACAAAGGCAAAGATACCAATTGGTTCGTAAGAGGAGGACTAATCCTTCTTGTTACGCTAATTATTTCAATGATAATTTACAAGTTCTTTTTTAAAGAGCCGATTGCAGACATTTCATCAGGCATTATTGTATTGCTAGCGTTTGCAATTATTTTGGCATTGTCAGAATCCTTTGACAACTTTTCTGTAGGCAAAATTTTATCTCTTTCAAGACAAGCAAAAGAGAAAGACATAGTTATCGCAAAAAAGGACACTGAAATAAAACAAGTTGAGACCGAAAAAAGAGAATTATTAACGCAAATCATTTCGCTTTCAAATAATTTTTCACAAAGACAATCTAACACAAATATTTATGGACTGCCACCCGAGGCAATGAAACAATTCACTGTTCAAAAGGCGGAAGAACCAGAAGTTGAGACTTTAAAGCAAACAGAACAAGAGGAAGAAAACAAAACAACAACAGAGAGAAAAAGTATTGACTCTAGGAAAGTTGAAGAAATTGCATTGCAGTATTTCATTAGGGACAACGGCATTGACGTTTCAAAAATGTTTAAAGAGGTTAAACTTCAAGCATTCGAAGGCATTGACCCAATAAGCGACACAAGTCCTATTTATGACGGCTACATAAATGACATTGATAAAGAGGTATTTATTGAGATAAGGCCAACACCTATCATGGGTTCAATGTTTACGGACAGGCTCTACATGATGTTGAGTAAAATTCATCACTACCGCCAATTTAAAAAATCTAATTGCTACTTGAATTTAGTTTTAGTTGAAATCCCCGAATCAGACAGAGACAATTCAAGGTTTTTAAACAGAATTCTTGACTTGTATAGACCTGCATTAAGTTGTGGACTATTGAAAATTACTACAGTAAAATTGGAAGTTTCTGACTTAACTAGAATTTATCGTGAGGAGTAATTTTATTAGGCTTCCTCTCCTAGACGACAAAAGCCCAGCCACTAACACCTTTTGGCTCAATGGAGGGTGAACGGGTTAATTAAATATTATAACACGCAGCAACTTTTATTGTGTATTGACAATTTTGTGCATCAAAACCAACCCGATAACAAACAGCGAAATCAATACTGGCAAGTCTTTTATTGGAACACTTTCCTAGCAAGTTTTCACTTGTTGAAATTTATCGTTTATTACTTTAACTCGCCTATTCAAAACACACCCCGATGAACATTGAATATTTGACCATTGAGCAAAAGGTTTTGGAACAATATTTTCGTATGTTTTGTCTAAATCTGTCTTAATTCATCTAATCTACTATATCAAAGTGTACCAATTTTTTCGCCACTTTTTTCTTTCGAAATAATGATTTTAATTTAGTCGCCAATGGGACCAAATACTGCGACACAAATCACCAATGAAATGCTCATGGAACAGTTGATGGAAATGAAATCGATGATCATGAATTTGCAGTCCGAAATGGAAAGCTTGAAGAATCCAGTGGATGATTTCACAACCAAATGGGTAAGCACTTCAGACGTCATGGCGATGCTTCGTGTGAGTCGCAGAACAATCGACAATTACATCAAAGCGAGCAAGCTCACTCCCACTCCAATTGGAAAGCGAAATTACTTCACCATCACCCAGGTAAAGGGATTGATGTATAATCCTCCAATTCCTAAAACCCGGTCCTTATATGACCAAGTTCAAATCATGATGCAGCGCTTAGCAGAAATAGAAGAAGCCGGCGAGGACTGGTAGATCACCATTTAATCAAACAATCCACCATTCAACAACTTTACCCTAAATAGGTATGTTTACTGCTATTTATTTGGGGTGTTATTCTTTATCATTGTCACAGCACATTTCCTCAAATACTGGACTACCGTTTAGCAAGTGAGGCAGCGGTACAATTTATTTAGCACTCCTATTTAGACAAATATGCATTACAAACTGACAGAGGAAATTTTAAAGTTGAGCGTTTCAAAATATTGGGACAGTGCAAAATTTGAATGGAATTTTGATTCAGCATATGAGAGTGAAGAGAAGCAAACGTGTTTATGCGGCCATTACCCAATAGTTAATATTTGTGTAATTAAAAACAAAGAAAATAATTCAATTACTGAAGTAGGTAACTGTTGTATAATAAAATTTTTAGGAATAGACGAGGGAAATAAAATATTCATTTCTATCAAGAGACTTAGAAACGACATAACAAAGAGTATGAGTATTGAGGTAATTGAATATCTCAAGAGTAAAAATATCTTAAACGCCATTGAGTTTGCATTTTATCACGACGTTCATAGAAAGAGAAATTTATCTGACAAACAACTTGAATTTAAAACTAAAATAAACAAAAAACTATTAGACTATACAAGCTACGAAGCAAATTCACAGTTCACTAGAATTAACACTGTTTTAGAATGGGCAAAAAATAGGTCTGGCTTTGATTTAACCTTCATAAAATCATTAAAGACTAGTTATGAAAGGTTCGGTAAACTGACAGAGAAACAGAAAATCGCATTGGACAATATAATTAACAAATGCAAAATAGAATAGGAAATACGAGTATTAACGAGGGTTTTAAGCGAGTCAGGGAAACGTCAAACTTGAAGATTTGTGTTTATATTCCATTTCAGTATTGATTGACAGTTTGATGCTACGAAGCTTGCCCGAAAGCGAAGCCCAAAAATGTTGTAGCTAAAACCAAAAGAAGACACAACAAGACATAGAATATGAAATTTATAACTAAACTTAAATTAAAAAACTTCAAACGATTCGACTCATTTTCAGTTGAACTCGAGAAAAATATAAATATCCTCGTTGGCGACAATGAATCAGGAAAGTCGAGTTTAATTGAAGCAATTAGCTTAGTGTTAAGTGGCAGTAGAGGCAAGGTTGAAACGACCGGATTAGAAAACATTTTCAACTCAAAAGCAGTAACTGATTTTTTAGCTTCTGACAAAAAATATGAGGACCTTCCAACCGTGTTCATTGAAGTATATTTCAACGAACTACAAAACATTGAACTTTCAGGAAAAAACAATTCAGATGGAATTATTTGCGATGGACTAAAGCTCGAGATTGTTCCAAATGATGAATTTGGGAAAGACATTAAATCAATACTTTCTCAAGGAGAATCAGTATTCCCATATGAATTTTACAACATTAAGTTTGCAACTTTTTCAGGTGAAGCATATTCGGGCTACAAAAAGTATTTAAGACATATACTTGTTGACCACAGCCAAATTAGCAGCGAGTATGCGATAAAAGAATATGTAAAGGATATGTATAATTCTTATGCAGATTCTTTAGAAAAAAGCAAACACCAAAATGAATACCGAAAGCATAAAGAGAATTTTAAGAATGTTGTCTTATCAGAACTAAATTCTAAAGTTCCAGACTACGATTTTTCAATAAGAAATAACTCGAAAGCAAATTTAGAAACGGATTTAACACTTACGGAAGGAAGCATAAGTATTGAAAATAAGGGTAAAGGAATTCAATGCTTTATTAAAACCAAATTTGCTCTAAGCAAGGCAGAAGAAAATTTGGATGTAGTTTTAATTGAAGAGCCAGAAAACCACCTTAGTCATATAAATATGAAAAAATTGATTAAGGAAATTGAGGGGTCAGAAAAGAAGCAGATTATTATTTCTACTCATAGTAATATGATAAGTAGCAGGCTTAATCTAAGAAACTCAATTCTACTTAATAGCAATAGCAATTCTCCTGTTCATTTAAAAGGTGTCGATGATGATACGGCAAAATTTTTCATAAAGGCTCCTGACAATAATATCGTTGAATTTGTTCTTTCCAAAAAAGTGATACTTGTTGAAGGAGATGCCGAATTCTTATTAATGGAATCATTTTTCAGAGTAATAGCTTCCATGGATTTTGAACAATCAGACATTCATATAATTTCCGTTGACGGAACAAGTTTCAAACGCTATTTAGAAATTGCCAAGGTATTGAATATTAAAACCGCCATAATTAGAGACAATGACGAGGACTATCAAGCAAACTGTGTAGAAAATTATTCAGACTATAGTGGTTTTGATTTCATTAGGGTTTTCTCCGAAACCGCCCCTGCAATTTCAACTTTTGAAATTTCTGTTTATCACAATAATACAAAGTTATGCGATGACTTATTCTCGCCAGGGAGAAAAACACTTACGCCATTACAGTATATGCTTAAAAACAAAGCGGAAGCAGCTTTTCAACTCCTTGACAAAAAGTCAAGCGAATTAGCTGTTCCTAACTACATTAAAGAAGCAATTGAATGGATAAGAGAGTGATTTTTGCTGTTGCAGGTTCAGGAAAGACAACTTTTCTAATCAATCAGTTAAATGATACTGAAAGGTTTTTACTTGTCACATACACTAACAATAACGTCCATAATTTAAGAGCAGGCATCATAAAAAAATTTGGCTACTTCCCAAGTAACATTAAGCTATACTCCTTTTATTCTTTTCTTTATGGCATCTGCTATAAACCGTTTTTACACGACAAACTGAAAACCAAAGGTATCAATTATGATACGACACCTTCTCGCTTCTTAAAAAGTGACAAAAGAGAATATTACATTGACAAATTCAATAGGCTATATAGCGGAAGAATTTCCAAAGTCCTTTTTGAAAAAGGCGAACAAGGAAATGTTGTTGAAAGAATATCAAAGTATTTCGACCATTTGTTTATTGATGAAATACAAGATTTTGGCGGAAACGATTTCAATTTGCTTAAGGAAATAAGCAAAGCAAACGTAAACCACATTTATGTTGGGGATTTTTTTCAGCACACTTTTGACACCAGTAGAGATGGAAAGACTAACTCAAAGCTACACGATGATCTAGGAAAATATATTGGAGAATTTCAAAAATTCGGGGTTAACCCTGACACCAAGACACTTTCCAAAAGCTATCGTTGTAGCCCAGGTGTTTGTAAATTCATAACAGAAAACCTCGCAATTTCAATAGAATCACATAGAGAAGATGAAACTAGAGTTCAATATATACACGACTTAGAACAAGCAAGACAAATATTTGACGACCATTCAATTGTGAAGCTCTTTTATAAAGAACATTACAAATACGATTGCTTTTCAAGAAATTGGGGTGACAGTAAAGGAGAAGACAAATACTTTGATGTTTGTGTAGTTTTAAACAAATCAACTCTAGACAAATACAGCAAAGGACAGTTACATGAATTACCACCTACAACAAAGAACAAATTGTACGTTGCACTATCCAGAGCAAAGAACAATTTATTTTTAATACCATATAATCTAATCGATGAAAACTACCAATAAAACGGGATGCATAGCTATAACATCGGTTTTGCAACATGGCGGGTTCAGTGCTTCTATGACAGTTTAGTGCAAGGTTCAAATTCGGTTTTTCAATTGAACATTTGACCTGATAGTCCGCAACTCCGCAAAGCCATAAACCGTTGATTACAAATAAGAACACTATGAATAAAATTTGGAAAGAAATATTTAAATCAGTTGTAAAAATTACTCATCACAAGGGAGGAAATGTTATTTCCTCTGGTACTGGATTCATATATAAAAAACATTTGATCACAAACAATCATGTTTTTTACAGTAATCAAACTGATGAAATCAAACTTCATACAGTTAAAGAAAATGGATTTGAAATTGAACATGAATTGATGATGCCATATTCTGATTTTCGTGATAGAATGAAAGATGGCATTGGAGAGGAATCATGGGATTTTGCAACAATCAACCTAGAATCAACAACTTTTGAGACATTACCTTCACTTGCATTAATTGAGGCAAATGAAAAAATCGAAATCGGAGAAGAAATTGCTCTTTTTGGATTTCCACTTTTACAAGACAACCTTTCAATGCACACTGGACACATTTCATCTAAAAAAATTCATGAACCGGTTAAGTATATACAAGTTGATGCAAGCGTTAATCAAGGAAATTCCGGAGGGCCGCTGATAGAGGTTCATTCAGGAAAAGTAATCGGTATTGTAACGCGAAAAGGTACGGGCCTAACAGAAATGTTTGATCAACTTAAGAATTATACTCAGCAAAATTTAAATATGGCAAATCAAATGCAAGATGGCATTTTTATGATGGGTGTTAGTTTTAAGCAAGTTCTAGTAGCTTCTCAAACACAATCCCTCCAACTAATAAACGAAATTGAAAGATCAGCCAATGTCGGAATAGGCTATGCTTTCGAATTGGTAGAAATGAGAAAATACTTCGAATAAAATATACCTAAATCAGATTTTACGTCAGGCAGCGTGAAGAGCAAACTTGGAAATTTCTGCTTCTAATTTAAATTCCGTACTTGCCAAAATTCTTCACCTTAATTCTACCACGCCATTTTAAAGCTGTTTTATAACCATTTCGTTGAGATCAACAAAATGGTTATAGAAACCAGAAGTCAATTTTTTCTTAAACGTCATTTTTGTGATTTTTTCACAAAAACATCTGTTTAAATTCAAAAAAAGACCGAATTGAATCGAAAAAGCGCTTGAAATAGGCAAAAATGACAAATAAGAATTTCGTATAATTGTTACAAATAACCATATTGGATTTAGTTCTCAGATATTTCCAAAATGGAAACAACTGAGTTTATCGAAAATTTCGAATAACTGACAATCAACTACCGAGCATTCTTCGGCAATTGAATTTGTGCTTCTTCCCGATATATGAATCCACAAGAAAAGAAAAACACGCAAACCCTTGCCTGTAGCGGATTTTAAGAAGTCATTCGAGCAACAAACAACTACTAATTAACCACCAACCGAAACGCTCGCTTCGTTTGTTTTATCTCGCTCTTGCTGATTCCAAATTTCTTTGCGACGGCACGCCAGTTAGAAATTTCATGATTTTTTAGATTGTTTGGGTGCTCGTTTTCTGGTGATGATTCCGGCATCTTGCAATTTTCTACCTATTGGATCAGCAGCCGCAACATTGGTTAAATCTTTCTCTAATCCCAATACGAAGAGTACTTGTAAATAGCTTCCAATGGCAACAGTAGGACTACCTTGCTCAATATTATAAATGGTTTCCCTTCCTAGTCCTGTGCGCTCAGCAATTTGCTCAGCGCTCAATTTTCTGCGCAAACGAGCCAATTGTATATGCACTCAAAGATCTTTTAAAATCTTCAGGTTTTTAGGCAATATAGCAGGCGCTGTTTTCATACAACTTGTCTTATAGGGGACAAATATGAAATGTTTTATCCGTTTGATGACAAGTTATTTTAATTTTTATTCGGATGGGCATTCAAATTGCATGAATTTTACCATTTTTTGCATGCATTTAAAAAAACACCTTTACTTTTGTATCAAAGAAATGGATTTACTCCGTCAACATATCAAGCAGGGTGAAGTATATCGCCGTTCTGACCTGGAATATTACTCCACGGCCATAGATAGGCATTTGGCGTCGCTCACCAAAGACGGAACATTGATAAAATTGAACCAAGGCCTGTATTACGCACCAAAGCAATCAAAATTTGGTATTGTCCCGCCCGATGATCGTCAATTAGTAGAACGTTTTTTAAAAGACGATGACTTTCTTTTGGTGTCCCCAAATATATTCAATTCACTCGGACTTGGCCTCACGCAGCTATACAACACAACTTGGGTATATAACCATAAACGAAAAGGTGAATTTCAACTCAACGGTAAGACATTTGAATTCAAGTTGAAGTCGTCGTTTCCCAAGAATATCACACGAGAATACCTACTTGTTGATTTATTAAATAATATTGAAGATCT
>JAHEHJ010000042.1:15688-39033 GCA_024644655.1 Flavobacterium sp. | reverse complement strand
AAAAAACCGCACCATTAAATCCGATGCTTCTTGAGCCAATACCCCTTGAACAACTTCGGTCTTGGGGTGCAATTGGGTTCCTAGTGCTTGAAAACCTCGTTGTTCATCAGAAGCCCCAAAGACAATTTTGCTTATTTGACTCCAATACAAAGCCCCAGCACACATTTGGCATGGCTCTAAAGTAACATAAAGCGTACAGCCTTTTAAATATTTACCTCCTATGAAATTGGCTGCAGAAGTAATGGCTTGCATTTCGGCATGAGCCGTCACATCATGCAGCAACTCGGTAAGATTGTGTGTGCGTGCTATGACTTTGTTATCTATTACGATAATGGCACCTACAGGGATTTCGCCTTTCTCGAAAGCTATTTCGGCTTCTTGCAAAGCTTTCTTCATGAAGTATTCATCGGTGAAAGGGTTTTCCATAGTGCAAAAATACTATTTTGGCATAATTATCGTTAAGATAAAAGCATAAATATGAAGTACATGGAACCTAATTTTAAAATTACCATTCCAAAACCTTGTCATGAAGATTGGAATACAATGACCCCTGAAGAAACTGGGAGATTTTGTAGTAGCTGTGTCAAAAGCGTAGTGGATTTCACTGCTATGAACGCTCCCGAAATTAATGCATTTATGAGTTCGCATAAAGGAGAAAAGATATGTGGACGTTTTAAAAAGGACCAAGTGGCAACCTTTAGTATTCATATACCTCAACATGTTTTACATCAAAATTTACCCTTTCAGAAAGCCTTTTTATTGGTGCTATTCATTGTAATGGGCACTTCCCTTTTTAGTTGCCGAAACCACGATGACGCCATGTTAGGGAAAGTAGTTATTGTAAAAGACACCACAAAAGCTAATGAAACACTTACAGGAGATACGGTATATACCCCTGTTGATACTGTTAAAAAACTTAAGATTATGGGGAATGCCTTGCCTCAAAAAAAGCCATCACCACCACAATCCCATTCTCAAGGTAACCCTTAAAGCTACAATAGGTGTATTCCTATACTGAATCCCACACACAACTAGAATTGAAAAAAATAATTTCAATTTAATACTGTAACTTTGCTTTTTAAACTTATGAAAAGCACACTATTGTCACATATCAACAATCCGACCGATTTACGTCAATTAGATGTCAATCAGTTGCCCCAATTGGCCCAAGAATTACGCCAATGCATTATTGATATTGTCTCTGTCAAAGAAGGACATCTAGGTGCCTCATTGGGTGTAGTTGAGTTAACGATAGCCTTGCATTATGTCTTTAACACTCCCGAAGACTTGCTAGTTTGGGATGTGGGTCATCAAGCGTATGGGCATAAAATTCTGACTGAAAGAAGAACCAAGTTTGATACAAACCGCCAATTAGGGGGGATATCGGGCTTTCCAAAACGAAGTGAGAGTGTATATGACACATTTGGCGTAGGCCATTCATCCACTTCAATTTCAGCAGCATTGGGAATGGCAATTGCGTCCCAACTCAAAGGCGAACACAAGCACCATATTGCTGTGATTGGCGACGCCTCTATTGCAAGTGGTATGGCCTTTGAAGGCTTAAACCATGCGGGCGTTACCGATGCCAACTTACTCGTGATTCTGAATGACAATGCTATTGGAATTGACCCAAGCGTAGGTGCACTTAAAAACTACCTTACGGCTGTTAAAGAAGGGAAGAACCCCAAGCAAAACAATATGATTAAGTCGTTGAATTTTAATTATTCGGGGCCTATAGACGGTCACGACCTCAACGCCTTAATTCACGAATTGCAACGACTCAAAAAAGTAAAAGGACCCAAGTTCCTTCACATTATAACTACAAAAGGCAAAGGCCTTCAAAAAGCCGAAGAAGATCAGGTAAAATACCATGCACCCGGGAAGTTTGACGCTACTACAGGAGAAATTCACGCCAAGTCGGAAACTCATTTACCTCCTAAATTTCAAGATGTTTTTGGGCTAACCCTAGTAGAACTAGCCAGAAACAATCCCAAAATTATTGGAATTACGCCTGCTATGCCTAGCGGAAGTTCCATGAAATTTATGATGGATGCCTTTCCTGAACGTGCTTTTGACGTAGGTATAGCCGAACAACATGCCGTAACACTATCGGCGGGTATGGCTACCCAAGGAATGGTGGTATTCTGCGCCATCTATTCGACCTTTTTACAACGGGCCTATGATCAAGTCATACACGATGTTGCCCTGCAAAACTTACCCGTTATCTTCTGTTTAGACCGAGCCGGTTTGGTTGGAGAAGACGGAGCTACCCATCACGGCGTATTTGACTTGGCTTATTTGCGTTGCATACCGAATTTGATACTCTATGCCCCAAAAGACGAAATCGCCTTGCAAAACATCTTATATACCGCTTCTTTAGGACTAAACCATCCTATTGCCATTCGTTATCCTAGAGGAAGGGGAGCTAATGCTGATTGGAAAAAGCCTACTGCCTTTGAAAGGATAGAGATTGGTAAAGCACATAAACTCAAAAAAGGAAAGAAAATTGCTGTTTTGACCACGGGCACAACTGCAACTCATGCGGCAAAAGCCATAGAAGAAGTTGATGATTCAAATAAAGTGGCGCATTATGATTTTGGATTTGTCAAACCCCTTGACGAAGTCTTATTGCACAAAATATGCAACAAGTTTGCTACGATAATCACTATAGAAGACGGAACAACTACTGGTGGTTTTGGAAGTGCTATCTTGGAGTTTTCAGCCAAAAATGACTACATCAACGAAGTCTTTTTATGTGGGGTTCCCGATACCTTTGTGGAACAAGGCACTATAGATGAGCTCCAACAATTATGCAATATGGATGTGGATGCACTGAAAATATTACTCTTAGATTTGATTTAAGCCGTTACGATTTTGTTCAATTGAACAGCCTTTCCATCGGTCAACATTGAAATAAAATGGCAAATGTGCAACAAGCGTTCATAGAGACTCTCTTTTTCCAAATGATGTTTCTCTGGCAATAGTTTCATCAATAGCTTGTCATAATTAGTAGCTTTACCATCGTAGGTATTGTTATAAGCCGTGATGAATTTGTCTAATAAATTATTGATGATTTGGTAGCCTGATAATTCTTTCTCTATCACTTCTTTGCTTTGGTAAATATTCTTTACACTCAATTTGATGATATCATCCATTTGGGCTTTGTATTGGCTTTTATCAGTAAGTGCATAATGAAACTTACCTTTCAATATAGCTTCTTCGTTTTCAATAAATACTTTTACCGCATCGTTTATCAAATTACCGATAGCCAAGGCGCGCAAATAGCTTATGCGATCTTCTTTAGTGGTTAATGTTTGATATTTGGCGGTATCAATTGTATCTTTTACCAATTTGATTAGATATTCTAAGGCATAATCTTCAGACACTAATCCCAAATTAATGCCATCTTCAAAATCGATAATGGTATAACAAATGTCATCGGCAGCTTCTACCAAGAAGGCCAAAGGGTGACGTTCGTATCCAATATCATCACCAGTTTTATTGGATATCATACCCAACTCTTCCGCTACTTCTTTAAAGAAAGCAGCATCGGCTTGAAAAAATCCATACTTCTTATCTGCGATTTGATTTGTAGGCTTTTTGGGTAAACTCTCTTTTGGGTATTTGGTAAACGCCCCTAAAGTAGCATAGGACAAGCGCAGACTTCCCTCTATGCCAGGACGGGAACTGGTTAGCAATGAAAATCCATTGGCATTCCCTTCAAAGTCGATTAAGTCTTGCCATTGTTTGGCTGTAAGTTGGTCTTTGTATTGTTGGCCTTTCCCAATAGAGAAATATTCCCCTATAGCTTTCTCTCCAGAGTGACCAAAAGGAGGATTACCAATATCATGTGCCAATGCGGCAGCGGCAACGATAGCACCAAAATCATTCATGTGGTAGCCATGCACTGCGGCCAAATGCGGGTACTTTTCAATAATTTTTTTTCCTACTAAACGCCCTATTGAACGCCCCACAACAGATACTTCGAGACTGTGAGTTAAGCGGGTATGTACAAAGTCGGTTTTTGACAAAGGGATTACTTGGGTTTTGTCTTGCAAACTTCGAAATGCTGAGGAAAAGATAATACGGTCGTAGTCGACTTCAAACCCCAAACGGGTATCATCTTGTTCGATACGCAACCTCTTACTGGTGTCTCCTTGACGTTTTAATGATAACAATTGTTCCCAAGTCATAGTATTGAAGTTTTACGATTTTGATTTTAGAAGTTAAATATAACTTATTTTATTGTTTTTTTCATGCATACACTACTTTCAACACCTATATATTGTCCGTAATTCGGTATGATTGTATAACCCGATTTGCGATATAATGCGATAGCATTCGTCAACTTATTAGAAGTTTCCAAGAGGCAAAAATGATATCCTGTATTCTTTGCCCAAAGTTCTAATTCGTTTAAGATTGCTTGAGCGATTCCTTTGCCACGTTGATTAGGTAGCACAAACATCCGCTTGATTTCAGCCACACCATCTTCATACGGTTTAAAGGCACCACAACCTACTGCTTCTCCCTCTTCATAACAAACGATAACATGGTCCAAATATATTTGGTTGTATTGTGCAAAAAAATCTTTTTCCTCGCCATCTATATCAACCAAGTACTCATCAAATAGTCGGGTTAACGTTTGGAAATCCGGATTTTCAGAAGTGGTTTTGACTAACATTGCACTTATTCTTCAGAAGTATTGTTTTTGGAAGACTGTACCTCTCTTCTTTTTTCTTCCAATAATGTAATGCTAACAACATATGTCTTGGATAGGCTGTCATGCCATCCGCGTGGAATAATCCCAATAAAAGAAAAGGAATTAAACGGAATAAGGCGGCAAATAGAGCGCACCATAATCATTTGGTGACTAGGAGGCATCCCAAAAGCGTCAACTACAACTGTTTTCGTCAATAATTTACCTATAGTTCGGGCAAAAATAACCTCACTTATATTATAATATAGCAAGGCAATACTACTTACAAAAGTATATTGCCCTACAGGATTGATGAGTACATAGTTTTGAAAGGCTTGATTGACTGCAGGTCCTTTAACAACCTCTACTACAACAAGCACTACAAAAAACAAAAGGACTTGAACAAAGGTATCTACAATTAAATTCAAAAACCTTTGGACATGTGTCGCCAATAAATCGGGGGTAATGGCAAACTGATTTTGCTGCTCCATCTTCACTACTCCTTTAGATTCGCCAGAAAGAAATGACGCGATTTTTTGGGATATAGATTATAACTCTTATCGCTTGGGTTAGCAATAACCGATTTAATATTGATTTCATCACCCAATTTAAAACTCGCCTCTGTATACTTGTAATCCAATAAATATTCGCCACAGAAATAATTTCCTTGTTCGTCTTTTTCAATAATCCCGGTATAAACTCCTTTTTCTTTTGCCATGATTTGGTATTTGTTTCCAAAAGTAATTAAAATAAAAACAGCCATCAAACGACAGCTGTTTCTTTATTCTATAATCTATAATCTTTTCTCATTTTAAGACCCGCACATCTCACAATCATCACCACCATTTCCAGCGGCATTGCGCGCGCGTTCTACCATAGCAGCAAAATCTTCAGCGGTCATTTCACCATTTTCTACTGGAGCTACCACTTCCACAGCCACAGCTGCTGGTTTCTCTGTAATAGATGGTTCTGCTTTTTTATCATTGTTTAGGGTAAACTTAATCGCATCTACTGCCGATTTAGTTCTCAAATAATACATTCCTGTTTTCAAGCCGCTCTTCCATGCATAGAAATGCATAGAGGTTAGTTTGGCGAAATTAGCATCTTGCATAAACAAGTTCAACGATTGTGATTGGTCAATAAAGTATCCTCTGTGTCGGGACATATCGATAATGTCTTTCATTGACATTTCCCAAACGGTTTTATATAGTTCTTTAATGTCGGCTGGAATTCCTTCAATGTTTTGCACTGAACCATTGTGACGCATGATTTCTTGTTTCAAGGTTTCGTTCCATAATCCGCGTTCAACCAAGTCATTCAACAAATGCTTGTTTACCACTATAAATTCACCCGATAATACACGACGCGTATAGATGTTTGAAGTATACGGTTCGAAGGCTTCGTTATTTCCTAAAATTTGGGAAGTAGAGGCTGTTGGCATTGGTGCTACCAATAAAGAGTTTCTAACCCCGTGTTCCATAACTTCTTTTCGTAAACTAGCCCAATCCCAATTCCCTGAAAGCTCTTCGTCTTTCATACCCCATAGGTTGTGTTGGAATTCACCTTGAGATATAGGAGAGCCTTTAAAGCTTGAGTAAGCACCTTCTTCTTTAGCCATTTCCATAGAAGCGGTTACTGCAGCGAAATATAATGTTTCGAATATGTCTTGGTTCAGTTGTTTAGCTTCATCACTTGTAAAAGGCATACGCAACATGATAAACGCATCGGCTAATCCTTGCACCCCTAATCCTACAGGACGGTGGCGTAAATTTGAATTTTCAGCTTCTTGAACCGGGTAATAATTACGGTCAATTACTTTATTTAAGTTGCGAGTTACTCGTTTGGTCACATTGAACAATAATTCATGATTGAATTTGCCGTTCTCCACAAACATAGGTAATGAAATAGAGGCTAAATTACATACTGCAATTTCGTCTTCTGCGGTATATTCCATGATTTCGGTACACAAATTAGACGAACGAATCGTACCCAAATTCTTTTGGTTTGATTTTCGGTTGGCCGCATCTTTGTACAACATATAAGGAGTACCCGTTTCGATTTGAGATTCTAATATTTTCTCCCAAAGTTCGCGTGCTCTTACTGTTTTTCTTCCTTTTCCTTGTGCTTCATATGAAGTATACATTGCTTCAAACTCATCACCATACACATCACACAAACCTGGACATTCATTTGGACACATCAATGTCCAGTGGCTGTCTTCTTCAACACGCTTCATGAATAAATCAGAAGTCCACATAGCAAAGAACAAATCACGAGCACGCATTTCTTCTTTACCGGTATTCTTTTTCAAATCTAAAAACTCAAAAATATCAGCATGCCATGTTTCTAAATAAATAGCAAAACTACCTTTACGTTTTCCGCCCCCTTGATCTACATAACGAGCTGTATCATTGAATACACGCAACATCGGTACAATTCCATTAGAAGTACCATTAGTGCCACGGATATAGGAACCTGTAGCGCGCACATTGTGGATAGATAAACCTATACCTCCAGCCGATTGTGAAATCTTAGCTGTTTGTTTCAAGGTATCGTAGATACCATCAATACTGTCGTCTTTCATAGTCAACAAGAAACAAGAAGACATTTGTGGTTTTGGAGTTCCTGCATTAAATAATGTAGGTGTGGCATGCGTAAAGAACTTTTTAGACATCAAGTCATAGGTTTCTATTACTGCATCTAAATCATTCAAGTGAATACCAACTGAAACACGCATCAACATATGTTGGGGACGCTCTACAATTTTACCATTGATTTTCAACAAGTACGAGCGTTCTAGTGTTTTAAAGCCAAAATAATCGTAATTAAAATCTCGATTGTAAATGATATGCGAATTTAAAAACTCAGCATTATCCATAATCACTTGATGAACCTCTTCCGAAAGTAAAGGAGCATGTTGATTGGTTCTTGGATTTATATACAAATACATTTCGTTCATGGTTTCCGAGAACGATTTGTTGGTGTTTTTGTGTAAATTAGAAATTGCAATTCGTGCCGCCAATTGGGCATAATCAGGATGAGCAATTGTCATGGAAGCCGCAGTTTCAGCTGCTAAATTATCCAATTCTGAAGTTGTAACGCCGTCATACAAACCTTCAATTACCCGCATTGCCACTTTAACCGCATCTACCAAATCGTTTAAACCATAACATAGTTTTTTAATTCTATCTGTGATTTTGTCGAACATTACCGGCTCTTTGTGGCCGTCTCTTTTTACTACATACATACGCTCTTTTTTTAAGTGGTTAAAAACAGACAATCCCTTATCTGCTCTTGGGTATTTGTTAATTTGTTTTGTTTAAATGGTATTCCTAAGGCCCTTTTTCCTTCTGGCCTAGATAGAAGCATAACCTAGAAAGGTCACATTACAAAGTCTCATTTTATCAATAAAGACACTATAGTTGTTTAAAAGTCTGCGTCAAAGCTAATTTTACTCGACTCAGAATCATTATTCATTACACCCGCTTTTTGGTATTCAGCTACACGTTTTTCAAAGAAATTTGTTTTTCCTTGTAACGAAATCATATCCATAAAATCAAATGGATTGGACGAATTGTATACACGGTCGCAACCCAACTCTACTAATAATCTATCCGTAACAAATTCTAAATATTGCGTCATCAAAACTGCATTCATTCCTATCAAACTTACTGGAAGTGATTCTGTAATAAACTTTCTTTCGATATCTAATGCATTGGTTAAAATCTCTGTAATTCGAGCTTTAGGCACTTTATTAACGATATGATGTGTGTGTAAATGCACTGCAAAATCACAATGCATACCTTCATCTCTTGAAATCAACTCATTGGAAAAGGTCAATCCCGGCATTAACCCTCTTTTCTTCAACCAAAAAATGGAACAAAATGAACCCGAAAAGAAGATTCCTTCAACCGCTGCAAAAGCAATTAATCGCTCAGCAAATGAATCCGATTCGATCCATTTTAATGCCCAATCCGCTTTTTCTTTAATAGCTGGAAATACTTCTATCGCATGAAACAACTGATCTTTTTCAGCTTCATCCTTAACATAAGTATCGATTAATAACGAATACGTTTCACTGTGAATGTTCTCCATCATCAATTGGAACCCATAAAAGAACTTGGCTTCAGGATATTGTACCTCACTCACAAAGTTTTCAGCTAAGTTTTCATTTACAATACCATCAGAAGCAGCAAAGAAGGCCAAAATATGCTTGACAAAATACTTTTCATCTTCACTTAATTTGTTGTTCCAATCATTTAAATCGGTGTGCAAATCGATTTCTTCTGCCGTCCAAATACAAGCCTCTTGTTTTTTGTACCATTCCCATATATCTTGGTGTTTGATAGGGAAAATCACAAAGCGGTCTTTATTTTCTTGAAGAATTGGTTCGATAGTGGCCATTTATAAGTGCGTTTTATTGACTGTTTTTAATTGAAATCTGTATGTTACAAAGATTGTCAATCGAAACGTAAAATGAAAGTCAAACTTATTCACAATCGGCTCTAGTTTTTAACAAATCAGAAGAAATGTGTAGGGTTTAGCTCTTTTTATAAACAACTGTATTTCTGTTAGTTACAAAATATAAAAAAGACAAAATGCCCTAAAACAAAGGAAGTTGAGAATTTACTGATAGCAAAATTTTAACATTTCAGTTCTTCTGAAAGACGCCTTCATTTAAGTAAAAATAAAACTCATTTTAACGCTAAAAATTGGATTTAAAAATAGGCTCTTAACTGAATGTTTCCTGTGTGAATCGTTTGACTCGTTTCTGTCTTTCTTCCTTGGTAATTGAGATTAATATCTAGGTATTCTGTTAGGTTTTTTTGCACCAATAACCGCCATGTCATATTTTTTCCTGGTTGTAATCCTTCTAACATTTGAAATGCAACGGGTGATTGAGAATCACCAACAAATTTATTTTGGTACAACGAGAACTCACCATTGAGTGTCAGTTGGCTTCCTGAAGCATAGGAAAAAGAAGTTCCAAATCTATTTTGGTTCAATTGCTCACGATCACCCAATTGATTTTCCTTGTTTTGATATTCATAAAACAGGTCCCAACTCGCATTTTTATCAAACAAATAGGAGATTTTAGGATTTACCTCATAGGCCTGTACTTCAAAATTCTTACTGGCATAACTCGTAGAAGTTAGTGAGGTATTAACCGATTTCGAGGCTAAAGTAAACAACCAAGTTTTTTGGACTAAATGGGAATATTGCAATTGATGCACATAGTTTTTGCTTTCTTGGGCACCTATAGAAAGCAGACTTTTAACTTGATTTTGTGTAAATGTATAAGTCACCGAATGTCTTTGCTTTCCTCTATTGTAAAACAAACTGTTGCGAAAACTTGTATTTAACCCTAACAAATTGGTTTCTGTGGTGGCAAAGGGATTCAAATCAAAATTAGATCCATTGCGCTCTATTTTACGTTCAATTACATAGGAACTTTGATTGTAAAAATAAGACAGCACTTTCTTCAAACCTGTTTCGTTTTGCCAAGACATGGGATTGATTGTAAGGGATTGAGAGACCCTATTTTGATGGGTTTTCACATACGTTTGATTGGGTAAAAATACGCGTATAAATGTGGCTTGATCTGGAAAAGGAGCTACTTCAAACTCCTGCAATTCCTGTATACCATTCTGATTGTAATCAATCCAAGTGTAAACCCCTAATCCGGGTTGTACTTCCAAATACGTGAACTCTTGGCGCGCTATGGTACCCGACGTAGTTTCATAGGCCGTAGAAGTCTGTAAAAACTGACTAAAATAAGCATCATTATATAACAATCTCGAATTCAATGAGGGTTCATTTGCCCGATTTACATCGGTATATTTCAAATTCCGATAATTGACAAATAAAGCCAAGTTACTTTTAGGCGTTTGAATTAATTTAGATTTTAAATAATACGAATCTGAAGTATTTACTTTTTGCAAATATCCGTTTACCAAACTATCATTGACTCGTCTCAGATAGCCTAATTCCATATAAACTCGAGTACTATCACCACGTCCAATAAAACTACCGTATTCTGTAAAACGCTGACTCAAATTAGAATACTGTTGGGTCGCTTTTATTTTCTCTGTATTGTGTTCAAATCGCAGACTCCCACCTATCCAATTCTTTTGAAAATGAAAACGCGCTTGGGATTGATTTCGAGCAAAAGAAGAAGTGGCATAATCTCCATCGCTTTTTAACAAACTTCCATTTTCTTGAATAGTCCAATTTTTGAGCGCAAACAATCCCCGAACCAAATGCCGGTTTCCACTAAAACTTTTACTGAAATCCAGCTTCTCATATTGGTATGTCAATTGACCTTTACTAGGTAATACGAAGTCCAACCCATTGATTATCAAACTTTGATTTCCTTGAAAAGAACTTAAATTCCAATCCCTGTTGAATTCGATGGTAAACAACCGTTCAATAGTTCTAAAATCCTGATGTACCCATTGGTAATTCCCAAAGGCATCAATTTGCCATTTTTTAGTAAACAACCGCTGTTTAAAGTTAAAGCGTCCAGCCAAACCTTTATTATTCGCATCATCTTTGTTTGAAAACAAATTCAAATCATTATTACTAACACCCAATTCAAAATCCAATGCAGTTTTTTCATTCGGATTGTATTTCCCTAAAACCGTGGCAAGCTGTATTTTATTAGGAGCCACCAAACGAGTAACAGGTTCATAATTCCCTTGTGGAATGCCACCTTCAGGAGCAACATACTCATAAATTTTACCAACTGCAGAAGCGTTGGTTAATTTGTAATTCCCTAATTTTTCACCTACTAATGTAAACTTCACGTTATAAAGCACTTCATCTGGATTGGTAGAATATTGAAAAGTTTCTACTGTACCCACTACTACTTTTTTATACAATATTTTATTTTCAGAATAGGTGTCAATATAAGCCGATGGCGCGGTCATTAAATTCGGATTGTCACCCGCATTACTTAAAGTAGTCACTTGCTCTGACGACAAGTTTTGCTGTAAAGGCTGATTTTTCACATCGCTTTCTGAATACAAATACCCACCCAAACTCCATGTCTTTGAATCGTGTTGGGCTCCTGCATACGTCACAAATCGTGTATAACTTCGATCCGAATATTGGTATTCAATAACAATTCGCATTTCGGATGTAATTGGGAAAAGTGATGTAAAAATAATTTCACCCGCATTATAATCTATGATGTAATCGTTGTTTTCCCCGCGTTTTCGAAGTATCCCATTGACATATACTTTCTCAGAACCCGATACAACTAAAACATACAACTCCCCATTGTTGCCTTTTAATTTATAAGGTCCTTGATTACCCTCTTGCCCCGTAAATGAACTTTTCGCATATTGTCCACGAACCAAAGCTGCCGCGGCATACAATTCAGTTTTACTGTCTTCACTCCCAAAAGAAAATCGGGAAGCCAATCCTTGCACTTTCTTGTTGAAATTTAGAAAGCGGGATTTCCTATTTTCTAAAAATAAGTCTCCTGCTCTTATGCTCCATGAATCCGTAAATAATTCTATAAATATTTGATCAAATTCGTCAAGTTTTTGGGAATAACCCCCTTCCTGTAAAGGAATATTAGCGTCTTGTATAGACGCGCGCAACGATACTTTATCCGACAATTTACCTGTGATTTGCAAGTCTAAATTGGATGTTACCGAAGCATTTTGATTATTCCCGACTGTAACTCCTCTCGTGATACTCCCTTTGGTGTCCAAACCATCAAATGGAATAAACTTCTTGATTGACCGATTTACTTTATACAAACTACCAGCTTCATTGGGCACCATTTTATCTGAATCGTAAATACTATAAGATTTGGTGATATGTTCTGGATACTTGAAATAGCGTACCGTAATACTATCGGAAGCCGTAAACCCATTTTTAAAATGAAGTTTTCCTTTTAAAAAATCTACTGAATAATAGGTTGTATCTACTGAAGTACCATCAGCATTCAATAGTTTGAAGAAACTAGAACTGATGCTGACTTTTTCTAATGAAATAGTATCCGAAGAAACGGCTACTTTTTTAAACTGGTATAAGGATTTAATTTCCTGAGCAGAAAGCTTAGCAAAACCAAAGAATACCAACAAAAAGAGCAGTTTATAGCGCATACCTATTTATAACGATAAAAGTTTAAAAGTAGTATATAAATGGGTACAAAAGCCCTATTACTCTTTCGTAATCACCTGCATCGTATCCCTAGAAATTTGTTTCACTAAAACTGTTTTCCCCGATTCCACAATTTTGGCTGCTTTATCATTGAAATGACGAATGGTATACAAAGACACATTTTCATTATAAGACACCTTGAATTTCTTGGAAAGTATTGTGCGCAACTCTGGGAAGTGTCCAAATTTATCTTCTATACATACTGAAAAACTAATAGCGGAGTTTTGTATTAAGCTTACTCGTAGTTTCAATTGATGCAATAAGGCAAATACTTCACTGATGTTTTCTTCCATGATAAAAGAAAAATCTATGGAGGAAAGAGACAATAACAATTGGTTTTTCTTTACAATAAAACAAGGCGTTAGAGGTTCTAAATCTTTACCTTTAGACACACAGGTTCCAGGCAATAATGGATTGACAAATGATTTAACAAATAATGGTATTTCTTTTTTTTGAAGAGGCTGTAAGGTTTTTGGATGGATTACAGAAGCCCCATAAAAAGCTAACTCTATGGCTTCTTTATAGGATATTTGATTCAACAAAATGGCATTGTCAAAATAGCGCGGGTCTGCATTCAGTACCCCTGGCACATCTTTCCAAATGGTTACACTTGCTGCATTTAAACAATAGGCAAAAATAGCAGCGGTATAATCCGAACCCTCTCTTCCTAAAGTTGTGGTGAAGTTATTTTCATCTGAACCCAAAAACCCTTGAGTAATATTCAATGCTTTTTTCTTTATGCCTTTAGAAATATACTGTTGTGTTTTTTCCCAATCTACATTTGCATCACGATAAGTCGTATCGGTTTTTATAAAACTGCGGACATCAATCCAATTGTTTTTTAAACCCACATAATTAAAATAATGACTCACTATGGTAGTAGACACGAGCTCTCCATAACTCACTACTTGATCGTAAACAAAATTATAATTTGGGGATTTATTACTGCGGATAAAATATTCCAAATCGGCAAAATGACTGTTAACCGCATAAAATACATCGTGGTCTTCATCGTCAAATAAATCCAATAAAATTTGGTTGTGGTATTTTCGAACTTCTTGCAAGGATGCATGCAATTCATTCGACTTCTCAAAATAATTTTGGATTACAGTCTCTAAAGCATTAGTCGTTTTACCCATGGCTGAAATAACCAAAAGGGTTTCTTCATGACCTACTTTCTCTAGCACACTATGTACATTTTTGATTCCTTCTGCATCTTTTACAGAGGCACCACCAAATTTGAATATTCTCATTATAATGATCTTAAAAATTCTTGTATTCCGTTTTCGTCCATTTGCGCTATACGCCAATCATCATAGACTTTTGCGCCCGATTTTGTGTAAAAATTTATAGCGGGTATATTCCAATTCAAAACGGCCCATTCAATACGTCGCACTCCATCTCGCTTTCCTTGAGCCATAATTTCAGCATATAAAGCAAAACCAATTCCTTTCCCTCGAAGACCTTCTTTTACTATTAAATCTTCCAAATGAATTGTTTTCCCTTTCCAAGTAGAATACCGATAATAATAAAGAGCCACACCTACAATCTGTTGGTCAACTTCTGCAATAAAAGTATAAAATAAAGGATTCGATCCAAAACCATCACGCTGTAAATCATTAACCGTCACAACAACTGCATCGGGTTCTTTTTCAAAGACAGCCAATTCTTGAATTAATTCAAGAACGGCTGTCATATCCTTTAGTTCTCCTTTTCGGATTATCATTATTTTTTCTTTTTAGTAGGCTTCTTAGGGGCTACTACTTTATTTGAAATTTTTTGTTGCACATAGGGTTTGTATAATCCATCTGCAGTCGCTTTTGCTTTCGCTTTATCGGCTCTGTCTTGAGGATCGGGATGCGAACTCATCATTTTTGATAAGAAATCAGCACTAGCTCCATCACTCATTTTGGCCAATATTGTAAATGCCGCTTCAACAGCGTTAACATTATATTTATTTCGTTTCATAAAGTCATAAGAATAATCATCAGCTTCAGACTCTTGTTTACGACTGTATTTACTATCTAAAATTGCGCTTGCCAATTGGCCATATTGACTATCTGTTATTTTAGCTACTTTATCCGATTGTGATGAAACCGCACCAATCAATGCCGATTTTCTCAATGCAGCCTTCATGGCATCTCTAGAATCATGATTGGCTACATGCCCAATTTCATGTCCAATAACCGCCAACAATTGATTGTCATCCATTATATCCATCAATCCTGAAAACACGCGTACACTGCCATCTGCTGTTGCAAAAGCATTAACATCTTTTGTTAGGTATACTTTGTAATTTAGCTTCAATCCATTTTCAGCAGCATGTTTGCCAAATATTCGATTCAATCGTATTGTATAACCATCTTTAGACCCAGCTACTACATTAGAGGAATCCATTTTACGAACTGCTTCTTTAGACATGGCAGCTGCATCTTCATCGCTATAAGTAAAACTTGCTACTCCAGATTGTAAGGCACCCATGGCTTTTTCACCTAAATTAATTTGGGCATGGATTGGCGCAAAAAACGCACTCAGTACTACTGCTGATACTAATAAAATTCTTCTTTTCATTGTGTTTTATTTTTAGGGTAAATTGAAAAGCAAATATAAAATATCTTTCACAAAGAAATGAACTAGTTTTTTTTAATGTTTCTAATTGCTTTTTGATAAAAAAAACGATATTTGCACGAACAACTACAACGATTTCGTAATGGAAGAACGCAACAAGACCTTAGGTGAATTTATCATTGAAAAACAATCGGATTTTCAATATTCCTCGGGAGAATTATCCCGCATTATAAACTCCATTCGTTTAGCCGCTAAAGTGGTGAATTACAAAGTAAACAAAGCCGGTTTAGTAGATATAGTTGGAGCGGCAGGGGATCAAAACATTCAAGGAGAAGACCAACAGAAACTTGATGTCTATGCCAATGAAGTTTTTATCCAAACTTTAATTAACAGAGAAATTGTTTGTGGTATCGCTTCAGAAGAAAATGATGATTTCATTACAGTTGCGGGTTCAGACAAAAGCCACAGCAACAAATATGTTGTCTTAATGGACCCTCTAGATGGCTCATCTAATATTGATGTAAACGTTTCGGTAGGTACTATTTTTTCGGTGTTTCGCAGAAGGTCTCCAGTAGGAACCCCAGTTACCTCTGAAGATTTTTTACAACCTGGAACCCAACAAGTAGCAGCAGGCTATGTTATTTATGGCACCTCAACTATGCTAGTATATACTACTGGACATGGAGTTAACGGATTTACATTAAATCCAGCTATTGGTACTTTTTATTTATCACATCCGAACATGCAATTTTCAAAAGACGGTACCATTTATTCAATTAACGAAGGGAACTATGTGCATTTCCCACAAGGTGTAAAAGATTACTTAAAATATTGTCAATTGGAAGAAGGTGATAGACCTTATACATCACGATATATTGGAAGTTTGGTTTCTGACATCCACCGTAATATGATAAAAGGAGGAATTTACATTTATCCTACAAGTTCCAAATCACCAAAAGGAAAATTAAGATTGCTATACGAATGCAACCCTATGGCATTTATTACCGAGCAAGCTGGTGGTAGAGCTTCAGATGGGTTTGGTAGAATTATGGAAATCCAACCCACTGAACTTCACCAACGAGTTCCTTTCTTTTGTGGAAGCGCCAATATGGTAGAAAAAGCAGAAGAATTTATGGCAAAATATATATAATAAAAAAAGCCCTCAGTAGAGGGCTTTTTTTATTTATTCATGTGGGTCATCTCATAGACAAATGTATCGGAATCGACATTCATAACTAACAAAGACAAGGCTTTGTCAACAATATAGTTTACGTTTCCAGGGGTAAATCCTAAGGCTAATGCAAAACGAGTTAGAACTTCTTTTTGTTTAGGTCCTAAAATATGATCTGTATAAACCATTTTAGTCAAATCATACAAACGCTCCAACCGTTGCGTATATAAGTAAGGTGGATTAATAGGGTATTTTAAAGGATTTGCTAAAATTTCTTCATATTCTGCTGGAGAAATTTCAAGACGAATCGCTAACTTGTCTAAAAATTGTTTCTCTTCTTGGCTCAAATCACCATCTGAAGTAGCTACGCGAACAATAGCTGAAAAATGGGCTTTATTTCTTTCTTTGAATTCGTTATCAAATAAATCGGAAAATGACATAATTATATAGGTTTTATAATGCAAATATAAATTAAATTAAGCTTTTTTAAAAGGAGAAGCCAAAAATGTTTTATCGTATTTTAACACTTTAAGTCCATTGAACTAAAAATTATTTGGTACGTTTACGTATCATTAATTTTCTTAATTATGCCCGACTTTTGGTTGTACTTCTCATTAGGCCTTAAACATGTATTGAATTTTAACTCCTACGACCACATCTTATTTCTATTGGCATTATCCGTTCCTTATGAATTTAAAGAATGGAAACGATTGTTGGTGTTGATTTCATTTTTCACCTTAGGTCATACCATCTCATTACTTCTTGGTATATACAATTTAATATCCATACAAGATATTTATGTAGATTTTTTAATTCTACTTACCATTTTGTCAACTGCCGTATTCAATCTCATTACCGTGGGAAAAAGCAGTAAAAAAGAGACTATAAACTTTATTGCACTAACTACTTTAGGCTTTGGAATTATACATGGCTTAGGATTTTCAAGCTATTTCAACATTCTACTTCCGGGGAAATCTACTGACAAACTCTTGCCTCTTTTTGATTTTGCCCTAGGTATAGAAGCCGCACAAATCAGTAGTGTAATTGGCGCATTACTTTTGTCCTTTGTCGTGCAAACGCTTTTTAAATTCAGCAGGCGTGATTGGATACTTACATTATCTGCTTTTATCATAGGGATTATAATTCCTATCCTATTACAAAATGAAATTTGGAATAATTAATATATATTTGGCACAGGTTCAAACAACCTAATTCAAGGAAAAGTGTAGCAGAGAAAATGAAAGAAGTAAAACAAAAAAAATACGATATAGCTTATTTAAGAATTGCCGCCGAATGGAGTAAGCTATCGTATTGCAAACGAAAACAAGTCGGTGCTATTATTGTCCGAGACCGTATGATAATTTCTGACGGATATAATGGTACCCCATCTGGTTTCGAAAATTGTTGTGAAGACCATGATGGCCTAACGCATTGGTATGTATTGCATGCCGAGGCAAATGCCATTTCTAAAGTAGCTCGTTCTACTCAAACTTGTGAAAACGCAACCTTATACATTACATTATCTCCTTGTAAAGAATGTAGTAAACTCATCCACCAATCGGGTATTAAAAGAGTAGTATACCAAAATGGGTATCGAGATACATCTGGTGTTGATTTCTTAATCAAAGCAGGCATACACGTACATCAAATTGAAAATTTAGACGTATAGCGTCATCTATAAACATTCATGAAAGCCAAGGAAAAATACTTGCCCTTATTACTCTTCTCCTGTGTAGCAATGGGAGTAATTATTGGCGGTATGATCAATTTTCCACAACGTTCTTTATCCAAAAAAAATGCCCGTAAAGCTAAGATAGAACGCCTTATTGACTTCATTAATGACGAATATGTGGATGATGTCAATTCTGATTCTATAGTTGATTTAACTGTAAGCAGCATATTGGCCAATCTTGACCCTCATTCCGTTTACATTCCACCAAGCGAACAAAGCTCTGAAGCTGAAATCATGAAAGGAGAATTAGTTGGGATTGGAGTCAACTTTTACATGTACAACGATACTGTAACTGTTGTCAAACCCTTAGAAAATGGACCTGCTGAAAAAGCAGGAATCATAGCGGGAGATCGAATTTTATATGCCAACAACACCAAACTCTTTGGCCGAAAATTACCTACGGATAGTTTGTACAGTAAGCTAAAAGGAGAAGAAGGAAGCGCATTAAAACTGACTATTTATCGCAAAAGCAAAGCAAAAAAAGTCACTTTTATATTAGAACGAGAAAGAGTTCCAATTAAAAGTGTAGATGCCTATTTAATGTTAAATTCTACAACGGGTTATATAAAAATCAAACGCTTTGCCGAAAACACTTATGATGAATTTTTAGAAGGTCTGCTCCATCTAAAAAAGCAAGGCATGACAACGCTTGTAATTGATTTGAGAGATAATGGCGGAGGCTACTTAGAAAAAGCTGTTGAAATTGCTGACGAATTATTGAAAGACGAAGAATTAATTGTTTTTACAAAAAATCGAAAAGGAACCATAGACAAAACATTTGCTACTGATGAAGGGCATTTTGAAACAGGAAAAGTATTTGTTTTAATTGATGAAAATTCAGCTTCCGCTAGTGAAATTCTCTCTGGTGCTATACAAGATAATGATAGAGGTCTCATCGTTGGTCGCCGTTCTTTTGGAAAAGGTTTAGTTCAACGCGAAATGGATTTCGAAGATGGCTCGGCGGTTCGATTAACGACTTCACGCTACTATACCCCAAGTGGACGTTCCATTCAAAAACCCTATATCAAAGGACAAGGCGAACAATATAGTCATGATTTTGAAAAGCGATTTGAAAATGGCGAACTGTATGCTAAAGACAAAATAAAAGTAGCCGATTCGTTGAAATTTAAAACTAAAAAAGGGAGAATTGTATACGGTGGGGGCGGAATTGTACCTGATATATTTGTCCCTCTTGAAGTAACCAAAGGAAACGAAAATTTGACCTATATTTTAAACTCTGGCTTAGTAGGTCATTTTGTTTTTGAACAAATAGATAATACCCGAATTAAATACACAAACATAAAATTCAAACAATTGGTAGCCCAACTCGATCAAGACGATCACTGGGTAGAACGTTTCGATTCCTATCTTAAAAAAACTGGTTTGGATATAAAATTAACTAAAAACAAGGCTTTAGTAAAGAAATATATTTTTGCAGAATTTGCCCTGCAACTCTTTAGTGAAAAAGAATATTATCAAATTTTATTAAAAGATGATACTATGATTAATGCGGTACTAAAATAACTTCTTTCATGAAGGAATCTACAAGTATAATGAAATTGCTTTCAAATCATTTTAAAGGTGAGTTCATTGAAAGAAAATACGATGAACAAGAAAAAGTTAAACTAATTCACAACCATTTTACAATCATTTTTGACTATTATGTTAATTATAGTCCTCATAATTCTGAAGATTATTTTACACGGGTAATGGTACCTTTTAAATCTGAACAATCTTTGTTATTTACGCTGAAAAATAAAGATTTATTTGCACGCATTCAACAATTATTTGATAAAAACACAATTGAAATTGACTACTATAATTTCAACAAAAAATATTTCTTGTCCTCTAATAATGGTTTTAAAGCAAAAACAATATTTACAAATAAAGAAATCATAGAAGTGCTGAATTCTTTAAATAAATTCACGCTAACTATTTCAAATGATAAAGGGGTTTGGGGAGAAAAACTACCTAAAGGCTATTATGAGCTTTCTTTTTTTACAAATACGTTAATAAAAGACTTGAATCAATTTGATTCATTAAGAAATTTATTTATTATGCTTATAACTGAACTACAATTGGCACATCAAATTACTCCTTCATCCTAATACTATCATGAACTTGAACGGGTACGCCACCATTCCACATAGTAAGTAAATCTGTAGCCACAGCCGCTCCGCTTCCTGATGCTATAGCCAATTGACTAGGCCATCCTGCAAGTGTTCCCGCCACATAGAGTCCTTCGGCTACTTTGTGATCGGAGTTTTTTAGTTGTATTCTGTTTTTCTCAGGAACTGATTTTTGATGGGGAATAACATAAGCTTCTAACCCTGCTATTGCAAAGGGAGAACTGGCCCCTATTGCTACGACTATAGACTTAGATTCATAATAATTCTTATTTGTTTCAACTTGATATCCACCTTCTATACTAGTAATATTCAATACTTTTTCATCAGCTATTTGCTGTATATGTGGATATAAATTGTGAAGGTGTTCTACACTTTGATGAAGCAAATCTGACCCTAAAGTACCAGGCCGGATACCATACGCATTATTAAAAAGGGCTTCTTGTAAAGAAGATGCTTTTTGATGGGTGAAAATGCCTATTTTACGTCCTTGTACAAATAACTTGTTTTGTGCCGAACCTAACACTAATGCACAAGACATCCCTGACACTCCACCTCCAATAAGTAAAACATCATACATAAGTTAATTTTTGATCTTAGCCTCAATTTTTTTTGACATTCTAAAAATCATGAGTATCAAAATGGCACAAAAGGAAGCCACAATTCCAATCAAGGCAACTAGGCTATTCCCTTCAAAAGGCTTATCAAAATCTAACAAACATACGTTTACCACTATTAAGGCAAACGCAATTACTAATAGTATAGAAGTAAAAATTTTCATGTAACAAGTTTAAAAGACAAAAATACTATTTTTTATGCGTACGCCAATAGACCTTTAACTTTAGCTGCAAATTAATTCTTCTTACATACTTCATGTTTTTAATAAATTAGCTTTTTAATAGTACTTTCAACCCAATTTTGATTTGTACTTTTGCCCAACAAAAAATACGATTTATGTTTCAATTAGGAAAAACCATTGTGTCTGAAGATATACTTGAAAAAGATTTTGTGTGTAATCTTTCGGCTTGTCATGGTGCTTGTTGTGTTGACGGTGATGCAGGAGCTCCATTAAACCAAGAAGAAACCAAAATTCTTGAAGAAATTTATCCCAAAATAAAACCTTTCCTTCGTCCAGAAGGCATTGCAGCTATAGAACAACTAGGGACTTGGGTAGTAGGAACCGATCAAGACTTAGAAACACCACTTATCAACAATAAAGATTGTGCCTATGTGATTTTTGATGGAAAAACAGCGCTTTGTGGTATTGAACAAGCCTACAACCAAGGAATTGTTTCATGGAAAAAACCCGTTTCTTGTCACTTATACCCTATACGCGTTAAAGACTTTACCGAATTTGCCGCTGTAAATTACGATCGATGGAATATTTGTAATGATGCTTGTTCATTAGGCAAAGAACTACAAGTACCCATCTACAAATTTGTGAAAGAAGCTCTTATCAGACGCTTTGGTGAGGATTGGTACTCCGAATTAGAAAAAGTAGCAGCAGACCTTAAAAATGGAAAATAAAAAAAGCCGTAATCCTATTGATTACGGCTTTTTTGTGGAGAATACCGGAGTCGAACCGGTTACCTCTTGCCTGCCAGGCAAGCGCTCTAGCCAAATGAGCTAATCCCCCAAAATAATTTAATTTGGAAATAACCGTACCAATTAAAATGAGGCACTTATCTACTGCGTTATTTTCCCTTTTGTTAGCTGACAAATATAATCTTTTTGTTTATATCTATCAAAATTCATGAAATTATAAATAATTACTTCTTTTGCAGCTATTTAGATTACTATTTTTTTAGTATACTTGCATTTAATTTTAATTTTTACATTAAAATCCAATACAACAACCACAAACCAACTTTAATTTATGAAAAAAATTACTTTATTAATTGCCTTATTTCTTATCAGCTTTGCTTCTAAAGCACAGGTTATTGCTTCTCAAAATTTTGACACTGCTTTAACTTGGGCAACTACAACTGTAACAAGCGATGCCAGTACAACAATTAATGCATGGGCTAGAGCTACTATGGGTAGCGCCCCAACATGTGCCCCTTATGCAGGTGCAGGTATGGCCGGATTTAGATCTTACAATATCCCAGCTAATGGTACTGGAAGATTAACTTCTCCAGCTATGACTTTTGCTGGTGCAACTTACCGTGTAAAATTCAAAATGTATAGAGATGATGGATATCCAACAGATGCTGATAACGTTAAAGTATACTACAACACTACAGGTGGAGCTGGAGGTACTTTGTTAGGAACGGTAAATCGTTCAATTGCATTAGCACCAACTGTTAGTGCAAATGGATGGTATTCATATGCATTTGACATCCCTGGAACTATCACTGGAACAGGATATATTGCATTCTTAGGAACTTCTAAGTACGGAAATAACATTTTTATTGATGAAGTTTCTGTTGAACAAATTCCTGTTATAGATATGGAACTTTCAACTTTAACTATAAATGCAATCCAACCGAATGGAGCTGCTAACTTACCAATTGCTGGTTCAATCCGAAATTATGGATCTACTGCTGTAACTGCTGTAGATATTAATTGGCAAGTAGATAATGGCGCCATTAACACACAAACCATAACAGGTTTAAATATCGCTGCCAACCAAACATATAACTATACACATCAAGCTACTTGGAGCCCAGCTGCAGGTTTGTATTCTTTAAAAGTATGGGTTTCAAATGTAAATGGAGGGTCTGGTGACTCAGACGCAAACAATAACCAAATCATAAGAGCGGTTTCTGTTGCTAGTAATTCAACCGCTAGATTACCTTTATACGAAGAATTCTCTAGTTCTACATGTGGTCCTTGTGCTTCTTTTAACGGAGGATACTATAATGCATTCCATGATGC
>JAHEHJ010000042.1:0-15588 GCA_024644655.1 Flavobacterium sp. | reverse complement strand
AAATTATATCCTAACCCTTCTACTGGTATAGTAAGAATAAAAACTACTGAAGAAACTAATGTAACTATTACAGATGTGACTGGTAAAGTAGTATATACTTCAAACCAATTAGTAAACGAAGCAACCATGAACTTAAGTAACCTTCAAAAAGGAGTGTACATTGCTAAAATGTCAAATACTCAAGGTTCATCAGTACAAAAATTAGTGATAAAATAATTTATGAAAAAAATTCTATTCCTTTCTTTATGTTTTGTAGGACTATCATCCTATGCGCAAATATCTGTTCTTAGAGGAGACGGTTCTCCTATTAATGAAGGAGATATTATTTCATATAACACTACCGCTTATCCTCAAGCCAATTTAGACTTTCACATTCATAACGGAGGGTCTTCAGCAACTTTAGTACGTATGAAAGCGGTAAGCATTACTAATTCAACTGGAAGTGCTCTAGAATTATGTATTGGTCCAGTATGTTTAAGTTCAATCCATTCTGGAAGTTCTTATCCAAGTTCAGCTTTTTCAATTCCTGCCAATTCAACCGATATTTATGCGAATCATATTTGGAATGCTGACACAGGTGACGGAGTAAGCTACCCTATGGATTTTACGTTTAAAGTATATCAATTGGATGGAAGTGGAAATGAAATAGGTAATTCAGTAACCTTTACTTATAGATATTCGGGTACATTAAGCACCAATTCTTTTAGTTCCTTAGCACAAACCGGACTGTCTTTGAAAGGAACTTTGATTCAAAATCAAATTGAGTATAACGCCACTTCTAATGGAACACTAACTTTGTTAGACACTAATGGAAGAATAGTAAAATCTACTCCAGTTTCTATAGGTGACGGAATACTTTCTACCGAAAATATAAGCAATGCTTTTTATATTTTAGAATTTACTAACCAAGATAAAAAAACGGCTAGTATTAAAATTATGAAGCAATAAACTCATAGTTACAAAAAAAAGGGTTGTTCGAATGAACAACCCTTTTTTTTTAATTACAAGGAGCTAAAGAATTAATCCATTGCTCAATAAGTTGAACCCCTTCTGTATGAACCATTGTCCTACCCACTACAGGCATTTGATATAAAGGGTTATTTGTACTCATTTTATAATACAATATAGACTGAGCTGGATTACCACCAATTACAATCTTTCCTGGATAACCCGGCACAAAATGAAGCGCGTTTTTACAAATACCCAATTTGTTAGCCGCAACAGACTCTGTGAAATCAAAACGCAAATTATACATAGATGCATAAGCACCATCTTCATGACAATGGGCACAGTTGGCATCAAAATACGATCGAACACGTAAATCAAGGGGCTGTGTAGCATCTGTGTAGTCCACTGTTGACACTATAGTAGTTGGTAATGTGTTTTCTAAATAACCAAAATCAATTAACTTCTGCAATTGGTTTTTACTCCCTTCTGGATAAGCAAAACTCCAATTGATATTTTGTGGTTTAACCCCAATTGGGATGAATTGATTATTTACTTTATGGCAATAACCACATTGTATTTGAGAAGGAACTTTATAATCTGTAGTAATTTGCTCCCCGGTACTTTTTTTAAAACTAAATCCCGGTAATGTTAACGCATTTATTTGCAAAAAAGCATCTGTTTGTTCCTCGTTCCATAAATAGTCCACAAAGATCCAACCATCACTTTTTAATATCATAATACGCGTTTCTACAACTTTTTTAGCATCAGCTGGCATCGCATGACTATAATAAAAATTCTTAATTAAAACTGATCCTACAGGAAAATTCAAAATAGTCCCATCGGCTACATAAGTAGCCTTAACCCCCTTAGGCATCCATATATAGCGACTCTTTTCGGCATAATCCGTAAACAACGAACTAGCTGGTTGATACGGTAAAACACCATATGCAGGCTTCAAATCTTTTAGTACTCCATCAAAAAACTTATAATCCGATAGTTTAGGATATGGGACTTGTGTTAAATCCAACACTACAGGACTCACTGGGATATAGGTGTCCTCTTTTGCACAAGAACAAAAGATTCCTAGTAACAAAAATCCTATCAGTACTTTACGAATGGATTTCATTAAAAACTAGTATTTAAAGACAAGGAAACCCCTGTGCTCTCAGGCACATAACGACACACGCCACCTACACATACCAATCCACCTCGTTGTCTTCCATAAGCCAATGCAATACGTGTCGATTTATACCGATATGAATTACCAATAGAATAATAATGATGACGCAACTTAGCATCCTCATTACCATAATTGTACATATCCGACACATACAAAGTATACTTGGTCCCAAAATTAAATTCAGTCAATAAACTAGCCCAATTCTTTTTATCACTATCTGCCCATAAATGCTCAGCTTGAACACGAACAGACTTATTGTCTTTCATCTTATAGGTCGTTTCGGCACCAATTATATTCGTATTGATTTCACCATAGGTTTCTTGAATGTATTTTTTGTTGTAATACTGATGAATCAAACTAAATCCAGATTGCCAGGCATCACTCCATTTCTTAGTTACTTCTATATTAGCATCTGAAAAGTACTTTTTACCAAACCCAATAAAATCAGTTTGATAATCTTGCGGAGCTAGTATATAAAATGTTCCTCCCAATCCGTGGTATTCCGCATAATTCAAGGCCACTTTAGTGCCATATTTTCCTCCCAAAGCAGTTCCTTTTTTAAATTGGTAAAACAAATCGATTTGCCCACCTATTTCCCCTGCTTTTACTAAGGAGGCATCATTTAATATCACATTAGGCTGAGCTTGATAGACATAAATGTTAGCCAAATTATAATGGTGTTGCTTAGTCAAACTAGGCAAATAATTCAATACCATATCATTATATTGATTCCCTTTAGCAATTCGCTCAGAAAAGAAACTCATATTCTCCAATCGTCTAAAAGTTCCATCAATACCAAATCCTTTTTTGGAATATCCTAAATTTAATAATAATGCACTTCCAGGTTTAATCAAATTATTATCAATCTGATTTTTCACTTGTACTACAGCATCTTTCCCTTTATAATCATACTCTGAAGATATATAAAAAGAATCATGAGAATAATTTATACGCCCAGAGAATGCATTCGTAAGTTGAGAAAACTTTGGATTAACTACCGCAGTAGCTTCATCACGTCCTACATAAGTAAAACCTATAGCTAACTCATCTTTAGCAAATTGAAAAGCATCCGAAAGCGACAACTCAAGATCAGCCCCATATATTTTACCTTCAGAAACATCAAACCCTGTACGTTGTTGACCATATACTGTTTTCAACGTAACGTATTTAGCAGGCTTGTAAATAAATCGTACACCGCGCAAAGCATTATTAATACCTAATGCTCGATCTTCCCAACAACGCAACAATAATCCACTTCCAAATTGCTCATAAAAATAACCAGCCGTTACATCTATCTTTTCGTTTTTAAATTGGGCAAAATAAGTACCTACATTAGTCCCTTTATATTTCGGATTATAATTCAATAGTGCCTCTTGCTCATAGGATTCTGCTTGCACACCAAAGGTCCAATTTTTGATTTTATAATTGACAAACAAATAGGAATTAGAGCGCAACGGATGTTCTGGATGGGTGACTGGATTGTAAAACTCATCTAACAATCCTGTATCATTCAAATACCATTGAGAGTTGGTTTCAAATCCACCCGAAACGGTTCCTTTTTCTTGAGCATAAACGGTTGCAGTTAGAGCTAATAGCCCTAAATAAATAAACTTCTTCATGGATTACAAAGCCTTTAATTTTTCAAATAATTCACTATCACTACCTGGAACAAAACCATTTTGTATATGAACAATTACTCCATTTTTGACTACAACTGTATAGGGAATATTTACGATACCTAAGGCACGTTTCAACTCTTGATTGCTATCTAACAAAATTTTATAATCCCACCCTTTACCATTAACCAAAGGCTTAATTCTCTTTTGCGTTCTTGAGTCATCCGTAGCTACAGCAATAATTTCAACAGCCAACGATTTTTTCCAAGTGTCTTGAACATCATTCATCTCGTCTAACTCATTAATACAGGGAGTACACCAAGTGGCCCAAAATGAAAAAATATAAAGTTTATCTTTTTCCATAAAATCTGCCGTAACCGACACTTTCTTCCCTTCTAGGTCTGACAATGAAATATTTGGCATTTGCTTTTGAGAAAAAGCGGTGATTCCCACAAATAGGAATACAAGTAGTAATAGATTTTTCATTATAGTTTGTATTGTTTGTACAAATAAAGAAATAATAAGTCAAAATTTAAAGTTTTTTTATTTTATTTGCTAGATATTTAATGACTTAATGATGACCAAAATAAAATTCTTTTTTACGCTAATCGGACTAGCTGCATTTTTATCATGTAGTGATACCAAAATTGTGGAAAATATCCCCAATGATTCAGAAACTGCGGCGCCAGTTTCAGGCTATTTCAAAAAACGAGTTTTAATAGAAGACTATACTGGAACTTGGTGTGGAAATTGTACTCGAGTTGCCTATGCTATTGATCAAACGTATTTGCAATCCGATAAAGTAGTCTCTATTGCTATCCACAACGGAAATGACCCCTATCATTTTCCCGATTACCAACCTTTGAAAGATTTAATTATGCCCAATTCGGATTTAGAATTGCCGCAATCTCGACTAAATCGCACTATTGTTTGGTCCTCTCCAGAACCTTCTAACATAGAACAAGCGAAAGCGCTAACCAGTAACAACGGCGGTTTGGGTATTGCTATGAATTCAACGGTTGCAAATGGCAACATCAACTTAGATGTAAACATAAAATTTGCTCAAAATTACACAGGTTTAAAATTAGTAGTTTATGTGGTAGAAGACCACCTAATTTACCCGCAAAGAAATTACACTACCTATTATAATGGAGTGAATCCTATACCTAATTACGAACACAATCACGTGTTAAGAACACCACTAACCAATTTGCTTGGGGATGTTATTTCTGAAAGCACAACTGTTGGACAAACGGTTACAAAATCATTTTCATTACCTATTCCAAGCACCATTTCCAATCCAGAAAACGTAAGTTTTGTAGCTTTTATTGTTAATTCTGACAACTTAGCCATCAATGCCCGACATGCCGATAAAAATGAAAATCAATCCTTTGAACAAAATCCATAATCTGGTTTTACTATAAAAAAGAAGGTTGCTCAAAAGGCAACCTTTAGTTTTTTATGTAAATTTGTCCTATTAATACCCCTAACCATGAATCTAATTGCTTTACTTGAACCCGTAAACATTAACGACAAAATAAAACACGCTCCAAATTCAGGGTACCTAATAGGTGTATGGATTGGCTATGTTTTACCGTTTGTCGTGTTAGCTGGCATAGCCTATTGGATGTATTATCGCGCCAAAAATAAACAAGACGAACAGTAGATTTATTTACTAAATTTACACCCTAATTCATTTTTTAATGAGTAACATCAGAATCACCAAGCAGTTTTCTTTTGAAACCGGACATGCCCTATATGGATACGATGGTAAATGCAAAAATGTACACGGCCATAGCTATAAACTTTCTGTTACAGTAATTGGAAAACCTATTACCGATACTTCCAATGTAAAATATGGAATGGTAATTGACTTTTCAGACTTAAAAAAAATAGTTAAAGAAGAAATTGTAGATCATTTTGATCATGCTACAGTTTTCAATCAAAACACACCACATATCGAATTGGCTGACGAATTAAAATCCCGTGGACATCATGTAATTTTAGTAGAATACCAACCAACTAGTGAAAATATGGTAATCGATTTTGCTCAAAAAATCAAAAACCGTCTACCTGCTGAAATCCAATTACACTCGCTGAAATTACAAGAAACCGATTCGTCGTTTGCCGAATGGTATGCGACCGATAATTCATAAAAAGTACGGACCAGACACGATTTGTACCTTAGATCTAACACACATGGCAATTATTTCTCCCAATAAAAAAATTTATTTTGCTTCTGACCAACATTTAGGCGCTCCAACTCCCGAAGCTAGTTTTCCTAGAGAACAACGCTTTGTTGCTTGGCTCGACGAAGTAAAACAAGATGCTGAAGCCATTTTTTTGTTGGGTGACTTGTTTGACTTTTGGTTTGAATACCAAACTGTTGTTCCAAAAGGTTTTGTTCGCGTTCTGGGAAAATTAGCGGAAATTAAAGATAGCGGTATACCCATATATTTCTTTGTAGGCAACCACGATTTATGGATGGATGATTACTTCCAAAAAGAATTAAACATCCCTGTATTTCATGACAATCAAGAATTTACTTTTTATGGGAAAACGTTCCTCATTGGACATGGTGATGGAAAAGGTCCAGGCGATAAAGGGTACAAACGTATGAAAAAAGTCTTTACACATCCCTTTTCAAAATGGCTTTACCGCTGGTTACATCCCGATATCGGAATGAAATTAGCCCAGTATCTTTCTGTAAAAAACAAACTGATATCTGGTGAAGCCGATGTGAAGTTTTTGGGTGAAGAAAACGAATGGTTAGTGCAATACGCCAAACGAAAATTAGAATCTAAACATTATAATTTCTTTGTGTTTGGTCACCGCCATCTACCTATGCAACTTCAGATAGGTGAAAATTCAAGCTACATCAATTTAGGTGATTGGATTGGCTACTTTACATATGGCGTTTTTGACGGAGAAAAACTAGAGCTCAAAGAATACAAATAAAAATCGCACATGAATTTCTTTAACCGACTGATTACTGTTGACACTACAGACCGTAATTTCATCCAAATCATACTATGGTGGGAAATTCGAAGAATCCTATACAATTGCATCGTTTTTCTTTTTGGTATGCTGAGCCTAATTCTCATTTCCTGCTTTACAACAATTCAAAATGGAGAAGATACTGTCGAACCACTTGTGATTTTAGCATTTGCTCTTGTTTGTAATATAGGATATACGTTAGGTTGGATTACCGAATTGATGACATCAAAAAGTAGTACTTATGGTCCAAAAATGTTCAAATTTGGATTATTTTTCACTCTAATAGTTGTCCTTATTCCTGCACTAATTATAGGGATAGACAAAATCTTATAATGCTTTCAAATCTTTTAACCGCAATTGTACAGTTACTTGTCCGTTAAATTCATTTTCATCGATACAATATACTGCATCAAAAGATTTTCTATCAGAAACTAAATTCAACTTTTTCCCTAATCCAAAACCGATTGCGCCAAATCCTTCCGATCCATTTTGTCGCACAAAAAGTTTCAAATGAGCTCCATCTGTGCCAATTCCTTTGGCATAACCCGAATCTTTCAAACCCGTACTATGAAAAACAGGAGTCATATTCTGAGGACCAAAGGGTTCAAACTGCTTCAATATACGAATCATTTTTTCGGATATATCAGTAAGTTCCAATTCAGCATCCACTGTTATTTCAGGTAGTAACATATCCGGGTGTATCGTTTCTTCTACCACCCGTTCAAAAGCTTCTTTAAAAGCACTGTAGTTTTCTTCTTTTAATGTCATTCCTGCCGCATACATATGTCCGCCAAATTGTTCCAAATAAGAGGAACAGGCTTCTAATGCATTATAGATGTCAAATCCTTTTACAGAACGGGCCGAAGCAGCCAATTTATCACCGCTTTTTGTAAAAACAAGTGTGGGACGGTAATAGGTTTCGGTAAGACGCGATGCTACAATACCAATCACACCTTTGTGCCAATTCTCTTGGTACACAACAGTCGAAAACCGTTCTTGTTCTTTGTTCTGCTCAATTTGAGCCAAAGCTTCTATCGTGATTTGATGGTCCAATTCTTTTCGATCGGTATTGTGTTGCTCAATTTCAGAGGCAAATTGCTCGGCTTGTTCCAAATTATATTCTGTCAACAAAGCTACCGCAGCATTACCATGCTTAATCCTACCCGCCGCATTAATTCGAGGGGCTATTATAAAAACAACATCCGTTATGGTCAACACTTTCTTTTTAACATGTTGAATCAATGCCTGAAAACCAGGGCGAGGATTAGTGTTAATGACCTCCAATCCAAATTTGGCCAAAACTCGATTCTCTCCAGTAATGGGCACTATATCTGCTGCAATTGCTGTCGCTACTAAATCCAAATAAGGAATCAAATCCTCCAAGGTTTGACCTCGATGTTGTGCCAAAGCTTGAATCAACTTAAATCCAACACCACAACCACACAATTCATCATAGGGATAGTGGCAATCTTCTCGTTTAGGATCAAGTACGGCTACAGCTTGCGGCAATACATCTCCCGGGCGATGATGATCACAGATTATAAAGTCAATACCCTTTTCCTTGGCATAATCAACATGTGCTATCGACTTAATCCCACAATCCAATGCAATAATTAATGGTATTCCATTATCTTCCGCAAAATCAATCCCTTTATAGGATATCCCATATCCCTCATCATATCGATCGGGTATATAAGTGGCCACATTAGGATAATAGGTCCGTAAATAACTTGAAACCAAGGAAACCGCTGTTGTACCATCCACATCATAATCCCCAAATACCATAATGTTTTCACCTTGCGCTACAGCTTTTTCAATTCGAGCCACAGCGAGTTGCATATCTTGCATTAAATAGGGGTCATGTAAATCGGCTAGGGTTGGTCTAAAAAAGGTCTTAGCCTCCTCAAAAGTACGAATACCTCTTTGGAGTAATAGGGTTGCAATAGTAGTATCAACTTGAAGAGCGCTTTGCAGATTTTGAACCTGCTGACTATCGGGCTTTGAAGGTAAGGTCCAACGCATAAGAAAGAAATTTAAAATATTGATTTTGGCGTATATACAAACGTAAATATATAAAATATTATCTGACAACCAAAAGGTTATAGAATTTACGAAAGGAAATTATTTGGATATTTTACCCCCAACCACAGCCACTAATTCACCCTTAGGAGGCTTGGCTTCAAAATGTTTTAACACATCCTCTGCAGTACCGCGAACGGTTTCTTCATGTAGTTTGGTCAATTCTCTAGAAATGGAAACAGGCCGGTCGGTACCAAAATACTGAACAAACTCTGCCAAGGTTTTAACCAACTTATGAGGAGAGACATAAAAAATCATGGTACGGCTTTCTTCTGCAAGCATCAAATACCGTGTTTGGCGTCCTTTCTTTTCGGGCAAAAACCCTTCAAATACAAATCGGTCATTTGGCAATCCACTATTCACCAAAGCTGGCACAAAAGCAGTTGCGCCAGGCAAACAATCTACTTCTATCTGGTTTTCTACACAAGCACGGGTTAATAAAAATCCTGGATCTGATATTGCGGGTGTCCCAGCATCACTTATCAAAGCAATCGTTTCTCCTGCCTGCATTCGTTTTATCAATTGCTCCACTGTCTTATGCTCGTTGTGCATATGATGGCTGTGCATATGTGTTCCAATATCAAAATGCTTCAACAATTTACCGCTAGTACGCGTATCTTCTGCCAATATCAAATCCGCTTCTTTCAAAACCGTAATGGCTCTAAAAGTCATGTCTTCTAAATTACCAATAGGTGTGGGAACTATATAAAGTTTAGCCATAAATTTCTTGTTCTTTTTAGAGTAAATACCCCGTGGGGGGAATAACCCTTTTTAGGCGTCAAATTTATGTGCCACCAATTCTAAAAATCGTTCGGCATAGTCTTCTTCACCTTCCCAATTGTTATAATCGGGTTTTACCATGTCATCTATAAAATGCTTGGCCTCTTGATAGCTGTCAAAAGAATTTAACTGAGACAATACCCTGTTAAAATCTTCATTACTGTCACCAAAAAGATGTTGTACAAAACCAATTCTATCATTCAATCCAATCGCAATTGACTTGGCATGTAACTCAGTTTTCACAGGTGACTCCAATTCAAGTTCAGTTACCTCAGGAGTAGAAAACAAAGAAACTTCATTGGGTTTAACAAAAATAGGATCCACATAACTTTCGCCTAAAAATGTTTCAAAAACAGGTTTTGGCGTTTCGGCTATAGATTCCTCTTCACCATGACTTTCAGACTCTTCCTCTAAACCAAAAATAGGTTGAAACGATAAAGAAATTGTATCGTCTTCGTGACTTTCTTGATCCTCTTCTTGATTCACATCATTATCTTCAAAACTCTCATCAACTGCAGTTGTTTCTTCAATTTCAGAGATTTCTTCTTCTTGAACAATTTCTTCTATAGACTCAGGCTCTTGTGTTTCAATGCCTTCCATTTCTGATTCTTCTTCCACATCTGTAATCAAAACTTCAGCTATAGCTTCTTCTACTTCTGTAACAGCATCTACTAAAACAGCATCCTCAGGAACTTCCAATTCTGCTGGAACAGTAGCTTCATAAGCCAATTCCAATTTTGCTTCAAAATCTTCTGAATCTACTTCGTCTTTAACCCATTCGAATTGATCTTGATAAAACTTCAATACAGTTAAAGTCTCATAAAGTTTTTGAGTTTCTTTATACAATTGATCTACTTCCGATCTGTTTTTTAATTTTAAAACACGGTGAGCAATACTAATCAATTCGGCTTCTAATCTTTTTTTCATAACATTTTGAAATTATCTGGAATTCGCAACTTTTACAATTAATTATCTTCCTATTTCTATTATTTAACCTGAGGAAGAAGTAACCTTACTAAAAATTTTCTACATTTGAAACGAGGTTAAAATTATAAAATCATGACCTCAATTTGTTTTCGTTACAAAGTAATAAAAACTATTCATTTTTAGCGCAAGAAAAATACAAAATGTTTCTCGAAAATACAGTTAATCATAAAGAACAATTTGGGTGGATTGAAGTAGTCTGCGGTTCCATGTTTTCGGGCAAAACCGAAGAACTCATCCGCCGTTTGAGACGCGCTCAATTTGCCAAACAAAAAGTGGAAATCTTTAAACCGGCAATTGATACACGCTATGATGAAGAAATGGTAGTGTCTCATAACAAAAACGAAATCCGTTCCACTCCTGTTCCAGCCGCAGCTAATATTCGAATTCTAGCGCAAGGCTGTGATGTGGTTGGAATTGATGAAGCTCAATTTTTTGATGACGAAATTATTGCGGTGTGCAATGATTTAGCCAACTCTGGAATCCGTGTAATTGTAGCTGGTTTAGACATGGATTTCAAAGGGAACCCTTTTGGCCCTATGCCTGCGCTAATGGCTACTGCCGAATATGTGACTAAAGTTCATGCCGTATGCACTCGAACGGGTAATTTAGCACACTACAGTTTCCGAAAAAATGACAATGAAAAATTAGTTATGTTGGGTGAAACGGAAGAATACGAACCGCTTAGTCGGGCTGCCTATTACAACGCCATGCGTGAAAACATGATTGTAAATGACCCTGAAAATTTATCCGACGACTAACGCAAAGCCCCTTGACACTAACCATACAAAATATCATTCCTATCATTAAAGCCAATTGGATTGGCTCCAATGATATAGCAGTAATAGATACTATTTCTATTGACAGTCGCTCGTTACAAAATAATCCAAACACTTTGTTTTTTGCGCTCAGCGGACCCAATCACGATGGCCATATCTATATAGAGGATCTCATTCTTAAAGGGGTTTGCCATTTTGTAGTCAATCACATTCCCGATACTGTAAAGGACAAAGCCAACTTTTTACTTGTAGATAATACGTTAGAAGCCCTGCAAAAATTTGCCGCCTTTTACCGTAGTGAATTTGATTTTCCTATTATAGGAATCACCGGAAGTAACGGGAAAACAATTATTAAAGAATGGTTGAATTTCTTGTTAAGTCCCGATTATAACATTATACGAAGTCCAAAAAGTTACAATTCTCAAGTTGGAGTGCCCCTTTCTATCTTAGGCATAAACGAAAAACACAACTTAGGAATTTTTGAAGCAGGAATATCCACTCAAGATGAAATGGAAAAACTCCAAAAAATCATTCGCCCCACTATTGGTATTTTATCCAATATTGGCTCAGCTCATGATGAAGGATTTCCTAGCGTAGCTGAAAAAATTAAAGAAAAACTAAAACTTTTTACAGCGGTTAACGTACTTATTTTAAACAAGAACAAAACCATATCAGCTTTTATAAACCCAAAAATAAAAACCTTTTCTTGGTGCTCAGATGATAAAAGTGCCGATGTATTCATCACCAAAAAAAAGGACTCAGACCATACTATATTAAATGTAACCTATCGCGAAGACACCTTTTCAATTCATATTCCTTTTCAAGACCAAGCCTCTATTGAAAATGCAATTCAATGCATGATGGTAATGCTATATTTTGGATATACTCAAAAGGTGATTCAAACTCGTATGGCGCAACTATACCCTGTCGAAATGCGCCTCAAAGTGAAAAACGGAAGTAACAATTGCACACTAATTGATGACAGCTATAGCTCAGATTTTCAATCGCTAAAAATTGCTCTAGACTTCCTAGAACATCAAAAACAACATAAGAAAAAAACACTAATACTCTCTGATATTTTTCAAAGCGGACTCCATACCGATGAATTGTATTCCAAAGTATCACAACTCATCATCTCTAATAAAATTACACGGGTTATTGGTATTGGGGAAACTATAGCCCAATTCAAAAACAAATTCATTAACTGCACTACTTTTAAGAATGTAGCAGAATTTATGGATGCTTTCGAAAACATGGCTTTTGAAAATGAAACCATACTTATCAAAGGAGCACGTGATTTTCACTTTGAAGAAATAGTGACACTCCTTGAAGAAAAAACCCATGAAACTGTACTTGAAATCAACCTCAACGCCATAAGTCACAATTTGAATTTCTTTAAATCCAAATTAGCTCCCAAAACGAAGCTTATGGTAATGGTTAAAGCATTTGGCTACGGTAACGGAGGATTTGAAATTGCCAATTTATTAGAACATCATAAAGTAAATTATTTAGGGGTTGCCTTTGCCGATGAAGGGATTGCACTAAAAAATGCTGGGATTTCTATTCCTATCATGGTCATGAATCCGGAATCTACTAGTTTTTCCGCAATTATTAATCACCATTTGGAACCTGAAATTTATTCACTTAAGGGCCTAAAAGCTTTTTTGAAAATTGCAGAGCAAAAGAAATTAAAACATTTTCCTATCCATATCAAATTAGATACAGGTATGCACCGTTTAGGATTTGAAGAAGCTCAAATTCCAGAACTCATACAAATTCTTAAAAACAACGACTCTGTTCAAATTAAAAGTATTTTGTCTCATATGGCTACCAGTGATGATTTACATTACTTGTCATTTGCCAAAAGTCAAATTGCTTTATTTGGAAAGGAATCACAGCAAATCCAATCAGAACTAAACCCAAAAGCCATTCGCCACATCTTAAATACATCTGGTATTACTAATTTCCCAGAAGCCCAATTCGACATGGTCCGCCTAGGCATTGGGTTATATGGTATTTCGAACGATGCCGAAGAACAAAAGGAACTCCAACAAGTAGGCACACTGAAATCTATCATTTCACAAATTAGAACTATAAGTAAAGACGAAAGTGTAGGTTATGGTCGCCGTTTTATTGCCTCTGATACTACAAAAATCGCTACAATCCCTATAGGTTATGCCGATGGGATTCGTCGAAGCTGGGGACAAGGGGTTGGTTATGTAACTATAAATGGAAAACAAGCCAAAATAGTAGGCAGTATTTGCATGGATATGCTCATGGTAGATGTAACACATATTGACTGCAAAGAAGGACAAACAATCATTATTTTTGGCGAAAATCCAACCGTGAATTTCATCGCCAAACAATTGAATACAATTCCCTATGAAATCTTAACTAGCATTTCCCAACGGGTGAAAAGGGTATTTTATAGAGAATAATTGGGCCTTACCACTACAACTTTACACATTTTTACCTATTTTAGTTGAGTCAAATAATAAATGTATTCAACTATGGGAATGATTTCAGAATTTAAGGCTTTTGCCATGAAAGGCAATGTCGTAGACTTAGCCATTGGGGTAATCATCGGGGGAGCTTTCGGAAAAATTGTAAGCTCTTTTATTGAAGATGTAATTACACCACTACTTTTAAAACCAGCGCTACAAGCTGCTCATCTAAGTAAAATAGAAGAACTTACCGCATTTGGAGGAGTCAAATATGGACTGTTTTTATCGTCTGTAATTAACTTCATCATCGTGGCTTTTGTTTTATTTATGTTAATCAAAGGCATCAATGCCGCTAAGAAAAAAGAAGCTGCAGCTCCTGCAGCACCAGCAGGACCTACACAAGAACAATTGTTAGCTGAAATCCGAGATTTATTGAAAAAATAATACCGCTACAGTACATAGTCTAACTAAACCGCTCCTATTTGGGGCGGTTCTTCTTTGTTATCATGCCCAAAACGCAATCAAAATAAGCATTGCAAAATCTACACTCTCTTTTCTTGATTCTCTTTTCTTTACTCTATTTTCTATTTTCTTAAATCTATTCTCTTTTTTCTCTATTTTTGTGTTTCATTGTTTTATAAATCGATAAACATAAAGATATGAAAGTTGCTGTTGTTGGCGCAACCGGTATGGTTGGCGAAGTAATGCTTCAAGTGTTAGCTGAAAGAAATTTTCCGGTAACGGAACTAATCCCTGTAGCTTCTGAAAAATCAGTTGGGAAGGAAATCGAATTCAAAGGAAAAAAATATACAGTTGTTGGAATGCAAACCGCAGTGGATATGAAAGCCGATGTAGCTTTATTCTCTGCAGGTGGAGAAACCTCTTTACTTTGGGCACCTAAATTTGCTGCAGCCGGAACCACTGTTATTGACAATTCTTCTGCTTGGCGTATGGACCCTACCAAAAAGTTAGTGGTGCCCGAAATCAATGCAAGCACCCTTACTAAAGAAGATAAAATCATCGCTAATCCAAACTGTTCAACCATTCAAATGGTTCTAGTATTAGCACCTCTACACCAAAAATACAACATCAAACGTGTAATAGTTTCTACCTACCAATCCATAACAGGAACTGGAGTAAAAGCGGTACAACAATTAGAAAACGAATACGCTGGTCAACAAGGCGAAATGGCTTATAAATACCAAATACACCGCAATGCCATTCCGCAATGCGACGTTTTTGAAGACAATGGCTATACCAAAGAAGAAATGAAACTGGTTCGCGAAACCAAAAAAATCATCGGGGATGACAGCATTAACGTGACAGCCACTGCTGTGCGTGTGCCCATAGTAGGCGGACATAGCGAAGCGGTAAACGTAGAGTTCTCCTCTGATTTCGATGTAAACGAAGTGCGCAACATCTTGCACCATACGGATGGCGTAGTTGTACAAGACAACACCGACACCTATACGTATCCAATGCCATTATATGCTCATGGGAAAGACGAAGTATTCGTAGGACGCATCCGACGTGATGAAAGCCAACCCAACACACTCAACATGTGGATTGTAGCCGACAACTTGAGAAAAGGAGCCGCGACCAACACGATACAGATTGCAGAATATTTGGTTAAGGCCGGACTCATATAAAGCGTATTATTATTACTCTACTGTACTAGCCCCCTGTATGCAAATCCTAAAATTTGTTAATACAGGGGGTTTTTTTGTACATCTCCTGTATCTTTGCCCCGATGAAGAATAAATACTCCATACTAAGCCTTG
>JAHEHJ010000040.1 GCA_024644655.1 Flavobacterium sp. | reverse complement strand
AATAGAGAATTTACTATTGATTCGAAATAGACTATCAGGATGGTTATTGCCCTGCTCATATGGAGATAATGAGGCCATGAAATTGGGCAATCTTTTATTTTTGAAATGCGTATTTAGACTTGTAGATCGTCAGCATAAAGTGGACATAAGTGTGACTAAATGAAGTTATACTTAAAAACCATAAATTGCTAACAATGAAAGAAAAAGAACCAAAAAACGCGGTGGCGGTTATCAAGGATATTCGTCGCCGAACCAAGCGTAAATTCAGCTCTGAAGAAAAAATCAGGATTGTCATTTCTGGATTGCGAGGGGAAGAATCCATTAACACGATTTGCAGACAAGAAGGTATCGCGCCGGCATTGTATTATCGTTGGAGTAAAGACTTCATAGAAGCAGGTAAACGACGATTAAATGGCGATACTTTGCGGGAGGCCAATTCAGACGAAGTAAATCAGATCAAGAACGAGAATGTAGAACTTAAAAACCTGGTGGCCGAATTGATGCTCAATAATCGGACGCTAAAAAAAAGTTTGAATGGTCTAGAATCAAATTCCACAGGTATATGAGAATGTCAGCAGCAGAGAAAATGGAAATCATTCGCATGGTAGAACAATCTCCTATCGGGGTAAAGAACACCTTGGAACAGCTTGGAATTCGTAGAAGTACGTTTTACTCTTGGTATGATAGTTATGTAAAATTTGGTGAGACAGGCCTTGAAGCCACGCGCTCGAAACAGCATTGTGTATGGAATAAAATACCCTATGAGATAGAATCACAGATTATAGATTTTGCTTTGGAAAACCCGGAATTGTCTGCCCGTGAGTTATCCATTCGATATGCTGAATCTAGGGAATACTTTGTATCCGAATCAACGGTATACCGTTTATTGAAGAAGCGAGGATTACTAACCGCTCCCAACTATGTGGTATTGAGTGCGGCAGATGAATTCAAAGACAAAACCCTTCGGGTGAATGAGATGTGGCAAACGGATTTTACTTACTTCAAAATCAAAGGTTGGGGTTGGTACTATTTGTCGACAATTTTAGATGATTACAGCAGATACATTGTGCATTGGGAGCTGTGTTCAACAATGAAAGCCGCAGATGCCGTTAGGACGGTGGAGCTAGCATTTCAAAAAGCAAAGATCAAGGTAAATGCAAGGCCAAGATTACTGTCGGATAATGGGTCATGTTATTTATCGGGGGAGTTAAAGTCCTATTTGTCAAAAAGAGGCGTTGAACACACTCGAGGCAAGCCCATGCACCCACAAACTCAGGGTAAAATTGAGCGCTATCACAGGACAATGAAGAATAGGATCTTACTCGAACACTATTATTCACCAGAAGAATTAGAACGGGCATTGAGCGAGTTTATTGATTATTACAACAATAACAGACTCCACGAGTCTCTAAACAATCTTACCCCTGCGGATGTGTACTTCAACAGAGGTGAAAAAATCCTAAAACAAAGAGAAGAAATCAAACAAAAAACTATTTTACAAAGACGGATAAATCATCTATTGCAAATTCAAAATCAATCACTTAGTTTCGTTTAACACTTGTCCAAATGAACTTGACGACGTACACACAAGGTGGAATAGCTAAAAACCCTACTTTAAATAATGCAACAAATGTAACCAATGTAACTTCTGGAACTGGAAACGGGCAACGTTATCATACTTTTTACTCATTATTAAACGAATAAAAATGAAAATATATATTACTTTTTTATTAATTACTTCTATTCTTTCTTGTCAAAATAAAGAAATGAAAAATTATGAGGATTTAAACTTCTCGTACTCTATATTGGGGAAAGATAGTTTATCTTGCAACTATATTAAACTTTCAAATGTCAAACTGGAATTGACTAAAGAAATTAATCACATAAAAGAAGGCAAAATAAGTTTGCAAAAATTTCAAATTGAAAACGAAAATAAAATATACTTTTACAAGCATACTTTTACTAATATTAATAAATTAACAACTATTAGAGATGAAATTGAGTTATATGGTGTAAAATATAAAATTGACAGTTTGTATTATGGGAATGATTATTTTAAAAAGCCATATGTTTTTTCATCTTTGGTTAATGTAGGTAGATTTATTTTTAATAAACATAGTTACATTGCCTTTTTTATACAAGATATATCCAATCCTATAACTTTTCCAAATACATTGATTTTACTTTTTGATATTTCTGATAAAAATAAAATTTCATATATACCGATAGGATTTCAAGCATCTGAAGATTTAAAATGTTTTAATGATTTTAATAATGATGGTATTTTAGATTTTGCAAAATGGACTCAAGGATACGATTATATAGAGTGCTTATATCGTTATGAATTAAATGATAAAAACAAATTTGTTCCTAAAAAAACAGATTTTGTTTTTATTAAAGAAAAACAAGACGGTTACTATATTGACATTATTAAGAGTAAATGGAAATATGGTAAAATAAATAATTAATGTTGTTGTAGTTATGCTGGAATAATCGGACAAATTGACCCCTCTAAGTCGGACTCAAATTGACCCCCTCGGTAAAGACAAATCAATGATGTGACCCCTCCCCAATTATCAGACAACCTAAATTAGAGTTTCAGGGGTATTTTCATGCAATATAATAAATTCTTTTGGTGTTAAATCATTGATTGAGCTGTGTGGACGGAAATGGTTGTATTCCCACCTAAAATCTTCAATTTTCTTTGCCGCGTCCTCCAAGGAAAAGAACCAATTTACATTCAGACATTCATCTCTGAACTTTCCATTGAATGACTCTACATAGGGATTATCTGTAGGTTTTCCGGGCTTTGAGAAGTCCATGGTTACGCCATTTGAATACGCCCATAAATCAACATCTTTTGATACAAATTCAGTTCCGTTGTCACACTTAATACGCACAGGTTTACAACCCTCAATGGTACAAATACGACTCAATTCCTCGACTACATCAATGCCTTTGAGTGATTTGCCAACGAGTAACCCATGGCATATTTTACTGTAGTTATCGACTACAGTTAATACCCTAAATCGCTCCCCATTGAACAGCGCATCTTGTACGAAGTCCATGCTCCACACCTGGTTAATAGCTTGATGATTCAATCGTTCTAAACGATGATTAGCACTGCGATTACGTCTAGGTCTTTTACTGCGTAGATTTAATCCCTCTGACCTGTAAATACGATAAACTCGCTTGTGATTGTCCGTAAATCCTTCTCTTCTAAGTAATGTGAATATTCTCTTAAAACCATATCGAATTCGGGTACTAGCTATTTCTCGAATTCGCATTTTCAAGGCCGTCTCATCTCTACGATGATGCTTATAAAAGAACATAGAACGAGCAAGTAAAACACATTTGCACGCCCTGGTCTGCGATATTTGATATTGGTCAACCATCCACAAGGCCATTTCCTTTTTATAAGTGGGTTTTATAACTTTTTTTTTATAACATCCTGAAGCATTTGTTTATCCAGACTTAAATCTGCCACCAACTTCTTCAGTTGCTGATTTTCCTCTTCAAGTTGCCTGAGTTTACGGAGTTCTGACACACCCATCGATCCATACTTTTTCTTCCAGTTAAAGAAAGTGGCTTGGAAAATTCCCATTTGGCGAGAGATCTCATCCACCCGCGTTCCAGTCTCGAATTGTTTGATCGCAAAAACAATCTGAGCTTCAGTAAATTTTGATTTTTTCATGGTAACAAGTTAGTTTTTTTTCTGTTTTTTTTTTACCCTGAAAACTCTAGTTTAGAACAGTGCGATTTTGTGGGAAGAGGTCAGAGCGACGAAGAGGGTTTGTCGTCAGCGTTTTTCCCATACAATGTGGTTAGCAGGATTTTCTATTTCAGGACTGCAATTGATATCATTATTATTGCCACTAATACAATTGCAGCAATTTCATATAAAACCATTTTTCTCTTATACTTAATTTTCTTTCGAAAAGCCCAATTTAACAGAATGCTTAAGAGCAAAAAGACTCCGCCAGCAATTAATGTGAAAAGTAACCTAGAAAAATAAAACTCCCAAAACCGATTTTCAATAGCATTAATCCAATCGTCTTGACTTCCAATGGAAAAACGAGAAGCGAAGTACATTACAAGAATTGCTAAAAGAAAGAAAGTAATTTTTAGTATTATAAAAAGTGTCTTCATTTTATTTTTGGTGTTCCATCTTGGTCCATTATTTCTGCTCCATTAATTCTAGTAAAGTCAGTTCCATTGGTTGTAGTGCCAGGAATTTGTGTTTTCCAAGCAGCAGCTTGACCGTTAACCATACCGATATTGTCTTGGGTCCTTACGGTAGTTAAATCTTTTACTTTTTGAAATACACTTCCATTTTTAGTTTCACCGTGAACGCGATCCCATGATAAACCAGAATTCACTATACCTGACTTATCAACCCCTTTGATATTTTTATTTCCTGTTAACCAATCTCCATCATTTCCAAGCTGATAAGTCATTGGAGCAGTTGGGGTTGAAAATTCGTCACCTTCATCAGCAGATAAATGTACTACGGTCTCAACCTTGTAACCTTGGTCGAGTAGATATTGAGCGACACCTGCACCATATGCAGAACCTTCACTATGCGTAACCATTTTAAAAGTTTCACCTTCAACCATGTCTGCTGTCAAAACTTTCAAATTAGCTTTTGCGTATTCCATCCCAGCTTTATATCTATCTTGTCCACTCATATCGACACCAAATTTTGATGACCCATTTATGTAGTTTGAACTCGTAATATTTGAATAATCTTTAAAGAACTTTTGTGCAGATGATGCCATACCACCGCCCCAATATGCAGCACCACCTTTATCAGCCATTACAATATTTCTACCTACCCAATTATCCTGATAATGACCATTGATAAATAAAATTTTTCGACCATCCAGGTCGATCGCGTTGATTGGGTTGTTGGCAACAAAAACATAAGGAGAAAGGCTGGGATAATCAGCAGCCAAAGGATCAACACTCAAAAACCGTCCCAATCTCGCGCTATACATTCTTGCCCCGTAGTCATAGCTATTCCCCTCCCCGGCCACTTCCTCATCTAATTCTTTTCCATTAAACCCGAACCTATATTCCATACTGGAGTAGCTTCGTCCGGTGATTGGTGCTCCGAAGGGATAATAATCGGAGATGGAGGATACTTCGGGTTGGAAATAGATAGTTCCACTAGAAACCTTATAAACGGGTTTGTCGGATACGGTAACAAGGACGTTTCCGAGGTGATTTGCGAGTTCGAATGATTTCGAACCCAAGTCTCTACGTGATGTGCCAACCCCACCCCAAGTAGGCGTATATGCAGCACCCATATAGAGCGTATCTTTACGGTTATCTATACCGACACGAGAAGATCCATAGATGCTATGCTCTTGGGCCACATACATGAGTTGGATGCTGGTATTGGTATATTTAACGTAACGACACATTTCGTTTCCTTGTGCATCACGAAGATAGTAATAAGTGGAGATGCCAGCGCCACTGCCTTTGGGCGTTACTTTCTTCCACAGGCGGTTGCCAGAGGCGTCATACCCAAACTCCAGATCAGCTTTGGAACTGCCAGAGTTTCGGGTAATTTTCTTCATTTTCCCGTAGACGGTCCATTCAATGCTGGCAATTTCTTCCTGTACATCGCGTACTAGATTCCCTAGCTCGTCGTATCCATAGTTGTTTGCGGTTTCAATGGTGGAGTGGGTGTTGTTAAAGGTGCCTTGATCGTCAATGTCGTCAGAATAATTCCCGGCAGAAACCACATCATTTACCTGGTACAACCTGTTAGAGACCAAACCATCGGTGGTGCTGTGGTAGTTGTAGGTTAATTCATCCAGTGCTGTAGGGGATGCCCCACCGCCATTTCTCTTTTGTGTGAGAATGTTTCCCATGGCATCATAGGTATAGTCTGTGGCGTATGCCGTGGGGTTTGTGCCAGAACCAGACTGCCACTGGTTGGTGGTGTTATTGATATTGGTAAACGCGCGGCTGCTTATCTCTCAAGCATATAATTATCCATGATGTGTTCCATTCATACATCAGTGAATGTTTAAGATCTAACTGATGTATGAATGGAACACCAAATTTTTTATTCACACTCAATATTATTGCGTTTTAGGGTCCTCATGACCCTAACAGCGTTGGTTCCAAGATGATTTGCCATTTCACGGAGGGAGGCAGTGGGGTTGTTTTTGCGAAAAAGGAGTATTTTTTCTTCGAGTTCCTCCTTGTCTTGTTCCTCTTTCAGATGATTTTTTTCCGTTCCTATACCGGTAAATTCGAATTTTAGGAAATTTGAAGCCTTAGTCAACTGACATTCAATGACATTTTCGCCATCAAAAACAATTTCCACAGCCCGGGATTTCAGCTGTTTAATATACCGGAAGCTTTTATCTTGAGCACTTTCACCAATGGCAAAAATACTGTCGGCAAAATTTGCCAGATGTTTGCTGCCTGCAATGTCATTTCGGGTGAGTGGGTTAAACAAAGATCTTTTGGGGGAGTGGGCCAAAACCAACATCGACAGTCCATATTTGGTTTTTAGAGACTTTAATTTTTGCATCAAAGGCAAAGCCTCTTTGGCCGTATCCATGGATTGAGTTCTTAAAAAGGTTAGATTGTCTATAATAATTACCCGAGATCCCGTTTGTTCAACCAACAATTCCAAGTTGAGTAGTAGCTGCTCATTGAAGTCAATGAGCTCAGAGAAATCGGGATTGATTTCCAGTCTAAAAAGATTCTCAGAAAACCGATAGTGGTTGCTATAATCCGTAGAATACCGGTTTTCAAATTGCTTGTAACTCAATTCAAAATCTCCATAAATCACCGACTGTGGTTCTGCACGGAAGGGTAGGTAAGAGTTGCCCATTCCTCTGGTAATACAGTCGGCAATTTGAACTCCGAGAATTGATTTGCCCACATTGGTATCGGCGGTGAGAATGCAAAGCTCTCCCTCATGCCACAAGGGTCCAAACAGCATATTAGGCATGGGTTGATTCTTTGCAATATCAATCCATTCATTCGCGGGTTTGATCGTTAATAGATTGTCAGAAATCGAGTGTTTATTCCTATCCTGACTACTGGGTCTAGTTCTACAGCCTGTAACATTGGAGTTGACCTTAATATCAATAGGGACGAACTCTTTAAATCCACTCATAATTCATCGGCGTTTATATCAATTCGGGCCATGTGACCGGCAGGCTTTTCTGTTATGTAAATGGTAAATCCCTTGAGATGGGGATCTATTTGTCGCATCTCATCCATACAATTTTCCAATGCTTGCCATAGTTTGGCCTGGGTGATTTGCATACCATTGTAGGCAGCGGTTAAATTTAGAATCAGCGTATTCTGCTTTTCAACATACCCGCGTTTTGCATCGGGTAATACGGCATATTTGCGTAGTTCATCTTGTAGGGAGTCTATTGTCTCAGACAAAAGAAGATTGGAATCACGGTAGTTAAGCATATTATTTTCCTCCCAAACGCCTATGGATTTCTGATATGGACTCGTGCTTTCCTTCCTTCAGCCATTCTTCGAGTTTACTCTTCTCGAAATACAATTTTTTGCCTCGTTTGATAAACGGGATTTGACTTTGAGAAGTGTACCCATAAATGGTTGTGACTTTTAGTTTGAGATATTTTGCGGCCCCTTGAAGATCTAAAAACTCATCCTCAGTTGTCTGCTTTACCTCTTTTACTTCGGATAACACCTCTTTTAATGATGCCCGAATCATCCTTTCGAGCTCATCTTTGCTAATTACAATTACGTCGTTCATTTGATTTGCGATTTATTTTATTCGCAAATCTTTTGGTGATTTTTAGGTTTGGGATACCCGTTTGCCCAAAGTTGGGATATCCCAACTTTCGTTACTCTAAGGATTCTTTATCTTTTATTAGCTGTTCAATGGCTTGTGACAATACGGTGTTTTGACCCTGATCCATTTCTTCAAATTGCTTAATGACGGCATCCAGATCAGCGGGATTGAATTGGGTAGTTTTACTCCCAAACAATAATTTGATGTTGCGGTAGTATGAGGTATTGTAAATATTCGCTGCGGTTTTGTTCCCATCCACGGAGTCACTACCAGACATGAAAGCCATAAATCGGGCGAATTCAGATTTGTTCGACAGAATGCCTTTTACACCACCAGCGTTCAACAGATAATAATAAGCGATGGCTTGTCTTTTTCTGCTGGTTTCCATGGATCGAGTTTGATGGTATTGATCAAATTCAGTAGTCTGCGGTATTTCTGACAGTATTGGTTGACGAAGAATTTTAGGATCTTGATAGATGTTGAAATTCTTAGAGAAACTGTCGAAGTCTAAATTTAACAATTGTTGAGTAAAATCATTCATGGCGCGATATTTCACAATTGCATGAAAAAGATTTTTTCGTGTTGGTTCACGATACAGCCGAATTAGGAACTGAGACTCAACGGTATTGGGTCTTTTATCAACAATTTTACTTTGCCTGTAAATGGTCGATAAGATTTGGTCAGCATCGTGTTTGTTTTTTGCATTGCGAAGTTCCTTCCATTTAGATACACTGAAGTTCCATTCAAAATGCACAACATATTGCAGTTCTCCTACTGTATTATAGACTTCCACAACTTTAGCGAGCGTGGGGATAAAGCCAAATAGTTTAAACCGGTTTACTGTTTTTGAAT